>NZ_AP018920.1:6023065-6328831 GCF_003945385.1 Pseudonocardia autotrophica | reverse complement strand
CCCATGCCCACCAGGGCCGGCCGACGGTAGGAGCCCTGCTCGCGCAGGGTGTGGATCTGCCGCCCGAGCAGATCGTCCGGCGGGTCGGTCTCCTTCTCCGCGATCAACTCGTCCAGGTAGTCGCGCAGGGCTGCGATGGCGGCGGCTCGCTCCAGCGGTGGCGTCCCCCGGGCGATCAGCGCGGTCGACTTCTCCTGGAAGAACGCGTGCGCGGAGTAGGGCACGCCGAGCAGCTCGCAGATCACGAGCGACGGGATCGGCAGCGACAGTTCCTCGACGAGGTCGGCGGGCCGGGGCCCGGTCAGCAACGCGTCGATCCGCTCGTCGACGATCTCCTGGACCCGTGCCCGCAGCGCCTCGGTGCGGCGCACGGTGAACTCGCCGAGCACCGCTCGGCGGGCCACCGGGTGTTCGGGCGCATCCATGCTGATCAGCGTGGGCTCCTCGTCGGGACGCTTGACCGCGGCTGCGCCCGCCGTCAGCTCCGGGAAGTCCGGTCGCCGGCGGTCGGAGCTGAACCGGCGGTCGTTGAGCACGGCGCGGACGTCCTCGTGCCGGCTGACCACCCACGCACGCCCACCGTCGGGCAGCCGGACCTGCGCGACCGACTCCTCCTCGCGGATCCTCGCGTACGCCGGCGGCGGAGCGAACGGGCAGGTACGGGACTGCGGGAACTCGTCGACGGTCGTCATGTCGTCCTCCGGTGCGTGGGTGGTGGGTGGCGGGCGGGGGTGGGACTTCAGCCGGTCCCCGCCCTGGCGAAGAGATGCTCGGCCGCCTCGAGGCGGGGGGTGGCGATACCGAGCCGGCGCGCCTCGGCGAGGGCGTCCCGGCAGACCGCACGCGGCTCCTCGGCTGCGGGATCGGCGTGCGCCTCGAAGTTGTGGCGCGCGGACGGGATGGCGACGGTCGCCAGGGCGAGTGCGCCGCCGACCGCCCACGCGGGCGCACGCAACGGGAGGAGACCGAGCCGGTGGCGGCTCAGGTCGACACCGCGTGCCTCGAGGACCGGCAGCAGCTCACGGCCGGTCAGCATCGCCGCACGCAGGTCCCCCGGTGCCCCGACGAGGTCGGCCAGCACGCCCCGCCGCAGCCCCTGCGAGTGCATCCCGGCGTCCGCCGCGAAGTGGATCAACAGCCAGCCGCGGAAGTCGGGCTGCTCGCGGATCCGCAGGCCGGCCTCGCGGAAGATCGTGCGGACGGCCGACTCACGTCCGGTGGGCGCGGTGCCGAGGGTGCCGAACAGGACCGACGGCAGCATCGTCGCGCGCAGCACGCCGTCCGCGCCGAAGCCGCCGCCCGCCTGCGGGAAACCCCAGGCGACCTGGTCGGCGGGGAGATCGCCGATCGCGGCGAGCGGCTCGTCCCAGATGTTGCCGAAGACCAGCACGGTGGCCCGGCCGATCCGCGGCGCCAGGAACTCTGCGGCCTCGGCGAGGCTGTGGTGCCCCACGCTCAGCACGATCAGGTCGAAGTCGTGATCGGCCTCGAGCTCCTCCCGGAGGCGCACCGGCCACCGCTCGACGACGCGCCGCCCCCACGGCCGGTGCCGCATGTCGGCCAGCTCGAGGTCGATCGCGGCGCCGTAGGTCGCGGCGCGCCCCGGGCGGACGTAGAACTCCACCTCGTGCCCGGCCTGTTCCAGCACCCGGCCGTACACCGAGGCGATCACGCCACGGCCGAACATCAGGACCTTCACATCGCACCTCGCCAAGATCTGGAGATTATCTCCACTTCAAGATATGGAGACAATCTCCAGTTGTCAACGCGATGGCGGCCGGTTGGCGGTTCACCGGGCCCGGCCACCCGGTTATGGCGCGCCTCACATCGCCATCGCGAAGTTATGCGCTTAGATTCCCCGTCTAAGCGCATAGACCTCCAACGAAGGCGGGCCAGAACTCGTGCATCAGGACGGTGGCGAAGGAGCCGGCTCCGACGACCGCCCCGGTTCGGGCGGGATCGTCGTGGTGATCGGTTCGATCCACGACGATCGCTTCTCCTACGTCGACCGGCTGCCGGCGCCCGGCGAGACCGTGCTGGCGGGCAGCTCCGACCGCGGGATCGGCGGCAAGGGTGCCAACCAGGCCATCGCCGCCGCGCGGCTCGGGGCCGGCGTCACGATGACCGCGATGGTCGGTGAGGACGAGGCCGGGCTCGCCGCGACGGCCGGACTGGCGGGCCACTCGGTCTCGGTCGACACGGTCGGCCGGGTCGCGGGCGAGGTCACCGGCTACGCCGCGATCACGGTCGACGCCGCCGGGGAGAACTCGATCGTCGTCCATTCCGGAGCGAACCAGGCCCTCGATCCAGGGGCTGCGGAGCGGGCTGTCGCGCAGCTGCCGGCCGATCGACGTGCGGTCGTCGTCTGTCAGTGCGAGATCCCGCAGGCGACCGTGGCGGCCGCAGCGGCCGCGACCCGCGCTCCGCACCGCTTCCTGCTCAACCTCGCGCCGGCGGTCCCCGTCGATCCGGGGACGCTGCGGCGGGCGAACCCCCTGGTGGTGAACCTCGTGGAGGCCGCGCAGGTGGCCGGTCATCTCGGCGTGACACCGGAGGGGAACAACCCGCGGGACCTGCTGACGGCGCTGCTCGGGTACGCGCCCGCGGTGGTGATCACTCTCGGCGCCGACGGCGCACTGATCGGCGACGACAGCGGCGTCGAGCACGTGCCCGCGGTCCGGCCCGCCGAGATCGTGGACACGACCGGCGCCGGCGACGCGTTCGTCGGTGCGGTCGCGGCCTACCTCGCCTCCGGCGCGACCTTGCCCGACGCGGTCCGGGCCGGGTGCGCGGCCGGTTCCGTCGCGGTCTCCCGCCGGGGGACCGCGACGTCGTACCCGGACGTGGCCGACCTGGCCACGGCCGGCACGGCGGCGCACCGTGGGTAGGCGCGGCCGGGTCACCCAGGCCGACGTGGCTCGCGCCGCCGGGACCTCCACCGCGGTGGTCAGCTACGTGCTCAACGAGGGCTCCCGGCCGATCTCCGCGGCCACCCGGGAGAAGGTCCTGCGCGCGATCGAGGAGGTCGGCTACCGGCCCAACGGTGTCGCCCGCGCACTCGCGTCCGGATCGACACGGACCCTCGGCCTCGTCGTCCCGGAGCTGGCCAACCAGTTCTTCGCCACGCTCGCCCACGCGCTGGAGGCCGAGGCCTCGAAGTACGGCCTGGTCCTGCTGCTCGGTGACTCGGCCGAGAGCGTCGCCCGGGAGCGGGAGCTCGTCGACACCTTCGTCGCCCGCCAGGTCGACGGGCTCATCTACGTCGGCGTCGGCCCGCACGATGCGGTGCAGGCCGCGACCTCGGCCGGGCTGGCCGTCGTCGTGCTCGACCGGACCA
Source organism: Pseudonocardia autotrophica (assembly GCF_003945385.1). NCBI lineage: Bacteria > Bacillati > Actinomycetota > Actinomycetes > Pseudonocardiales > Pseudonocardiaceae > Pseudonocardia > Pseudonocardia autotrophica. The sequence goes on along the minus strand of NZ_AP018920.1, from coordinate 6,325,494 downwards.
CCGACGACGAGCGGACGGCGTCGGTCGTGATCGACAACGTGGGCGGCGCGCGGGCCGCCACCGAGCACCTGCTCGGCCACGGACGCCGGCGGCTCGGTGCGCTGCTCGGCCCCCGGGACGTGCCCACCTCCCGTGCCCGCCGTACCGGCTGGCTCGATGCGCTGACCGCGCACGGTGTGCCCGCCGACGAGGGGCACGTCCGATGGGCGGCGTTCAGCCGGGCAGGCGGGTACCGGGCAGGGCTCGAGCTGCTCCGTACCGATCCGGCGCCGGACGCGGTGTTCGTCGCGAGCGAGGATCAGGCGCTCGGCCTGCTCTGCGCCGCAGCCGAACTGGGGGTGGCCGTACCCGGGGACCTGGCCGTCGCCAGCTTCGACGGGACGGACGCCTCGCGTTTCTCGGTGCCACCACTGACCACCGTCGCGCCCCGGTTCGACGAGATCGCCCGGCGGACCATCGAGCTGCTCCGTGCCGGTGCCTCGACCCCGGGCGCCGAGATCTGTGCGTCGGACCTGGTGATCCGGGCGTCCTGCGGCTGCCCGTGGCCCACCGGGGCCGACACCGTCCCCCCACCTTCCACCGACGAGAGGTGACCTTCGTGAGACCCCGACTCCTGCGCCGAGCGGCCACCGTGGTCGCCGCGCTGGCAGTCGTCGCCGGATGCGCTGCGGCCCCGGCCGGCGACGCACCCGAGACGATCGTGTTCCTGAACCCGCACGCGGGGGCCTATGACGACGTCGTCGCCGAGTTCGAGGCGCGCAACCCGGACATCCGGGTCGAGCAGCAGAGCGTTCCGTTCGATCAGATGGTGTCGCAGACCCAGGCCCGCCTGGCCTCCGGCGACACCAGCGTGGACGTCGTCTCGGTCGACCCGCCGCGACTGGCCGGCATGGTCACCCAGGGCTTCCTCACCGACGAGAGCGCATCGGCGGACCTGCTGGAATCCACGTCCAGCCAGGTCGGCATCAACTCGGTGACCGTCGACGACCGCCCCTGGGCCTACCCGCTCTGGACCAGCGACGCCTTCCTCTTCTACAACCGCGACGCACTCACCAGGGCCGGCGTACCGATTCCCGGCCCGTCCGACGCCGACCGGCTGACCTGGGACCAGGTGCTCGACGGCGCCCGGACGGTCGCCGAGGCGGACACCGCCCGGTACGGCTTCGGCATCGACCAGGTCGACCGCTACTACGCACTGCAGCCGATCCTGGAGTCGATGGGTGCCGGGCCCGGGCTGGAGGGGCCGGACAGTCTCACCGCCGCGGTGGACACACCGGAGTGGAAACGGTTCGGCGCGTGGTACCGCGACCTCTACACCGACGGCCTGGCTCCGCGTGGCGTCGACCCCGGGCAGATGGCCGACCTGTTCGCGTCCGGCGGGCTCGGGTTCTACCTCTCCGGTGCGTCGAGCATCACCAAGATCGCCGAGAGCGATCTCGCCGGGAACTGGGGGATCGCCCCCGCGCCGTACGTCGCCGGTGGTCCGGTGGTGACCCCGACCGATTCCTGGGGCGTGGGCATCAGCGCCTACAGCGAGAAGCAGGATGCCGCCCGCCGGTTCGCCCAGTTCATGACCCTCGATCCGGAGGGCGTGAGCGCCGCCTCGCGGACGATGAACCTGCCCCCGGTCGCCACCGCCGCGATGCCCGCCTACCTCGACCATCTCGCCGAGGTCGCGCCGGCCGAGACCGCCGGGATCGGTGACCTGCTCGAGATCGATCTGGAGCGCCATGCCCGGCACCGGCCGACCAGCGTCGGCTACGTCCAGTTCGAGACGACGCTCAACCGGGCATTCACCGATCTGCGCAACGGCGGCGATGTCGACTCGGTCCTGGCCACCGCCCAGGACACCCTCGTCCGCCAGCTCGACCGGCAGCGCGAGCTCGCCGGCGACCACTGACCCCCGATTCCGACAGGAGTATCGCCGTGGCCACTCCGCTCCGGGAACCCGCCCCGGCACGGGATCGCACCACCGCCGGGGCGCCGGCGCCGGTGCCCCGCCGCCGCACCTCACGTGACGTCTGGACGGCGGCGCTGTTCTTCCTCGCGCCGGCCGTCGTCGCGCTGCTCGCGCTGCGCATCATCCCCACGCTGTCCGCGGTGGAGACGTCGATCCCGTTCGGGACCGATCGTGCGCTGTTGTCCAACTTCACCTATATCTTCAGCGATCCCGACTTCCTCGGGTCGCTGCGCGTGACGCTGCTGTTCAGCCTCGTCGTCAACCCGATCCAGATCGGGCTGGCGCTGGCACTGGCGGTGCTGCTCACCAAGAAGCTGCCCGCGGTCGGCCTGTGGCGGACGCTGATCCTGCTGCCGATCGCGGTGCCGCAGGCGGTCTCGGCGATCATCTGGCTGGTCCTGATGCGGCCGGACGGTCCGCTCAACGGCGTCGCGAACGCGCTCGGGCTCCCGTCGGTCCCGTGGCTGGTCAGCCCGGACGTCGCGCTGGCCTCGATCGTCATCGTGTGCTCGTGGGTCGGGGTCGGCTACTGGATGACCTTCCTGGTCACCGGCATCCGGGACATCCCGACCTCGCTGTACGAGGCGTCGTCGATCGACGGGGCCAACGGCTGGCAGCAGTTCCGCTCGATCACCCTGCCGGGCCTGCGTCGTCCGCTGCTGTTCGTGCTGGTCGCCGACACCGTATCCAATCTGTTGATCTTCGCGCCGGTCCGGGTGCTCACCCAGGGCGGTCCGCAGGGATCGACAAACATGATCATGTACGACATCTCCGAGCGGGCCTACACGCTCGGCGACACCCAGGCGGCGTCCGCGGGGACGCTGGTTCTGGTCGTGATCGTGGTCGCGATCGTCGCCGTCCAGTTCCGCCTGCTGCCCGGGAAGGACTGAACCGTGGCCGAACACGCGCTGCGGCGGGAACGCCGCACCGGCAACCTGAGCCTGCTCATCGCGGTACCGGTGGCGATCGTGTCCATCGCCCCGCTGCTGTGGGCACTGATCTCCTCACTGCGGGCCGGGGACGAGATCTTCGCCCACCTCTATCCGCTGACCTGGCGGACCGTCGTCCCCGAGTCGATCACGCTGGACAACTACATCGCGGTGCTGACCGGGCCGTTCGCGATGTCGCTGGTCAACTCGGTGATCGTGGCGTTCTTCAGCGTGACGATCGGGTTGTTCGTCGCCGCGATGGCCGGATTCGCCCTCGCCGCACTGGACTTCCCCGGCCGGGGTGCGGTCTTCGCGCTGATGGTGGTCAGTTTCCTCATCCCGTTCGAGGCGATCGCGATCCCGCTCTCGACCTCGTTCCGGGACTGGGGGCTGGCCAACACCTACGCCGGGCTGATCCTGCCGGCCATCGGCAACGGTCTGTCGATCTTCCTGCTGCGCCAGTTCTTCCTCGGGATCCCGAAGTCGCTGTCCGAGGCCGCCCGGCTCGACGGGCTGTCCTGGTTCGGCGTGTTCTGGCGGATCTACCTGCCGCTGTCGAAGGCCCCGCTGGTCGGTGCCGGATTGATCCTGTTCGTGTTCCAGTGGCAGTCGTTCCTGTGGCCGCTGCTGATCGCGCCCGCGCCGTCGGTGCGGGTGGCGCCGGTGGCGATCGCCGACTTCGCCCAGGAGGCCGGTGTCGACTACGGCCAGATGTTCGCCGGCGCGATCCTCGCCTCGGCCATCCCGCTGATCCTGCTGCTGCTCTTCCAGCGGCAGTTCACCAACTCGCTCGCGTCGTCGGGCAGCAAGGAGTGAGGCCCGTGCCCACCAAGGTCATCATCGACTGTGACCCCGGCAACGGGGTACCGGCCACCGACGTCGACGACGCACTGGCCATCGGTCTCGCACTGGCGTCGCCGGACCTGGACCTCGCCGTCGTGACCATCGTGGACGGCAACACCCCGCGCGACGTCGGGTTCGCCTGCGCCCGGACGCTGCTCGACGCCGCGGGCTCTCCGGAGGTCGGCGTGCACACCGGCGCCGCGCGCGCCCTGCTGGAGCCGCCGGCACCCTGGGCCGACCGGCGCTCGGCGAAGCGCGACTCGGCCGAGGCATCCGCGTTGTGGGACGGCATCCCCGGACCGGCCCCGCACGACCCGGGCCACCGGCACGACGCGGCCGCGGAGATCGCCGCGCGGATCGCGGCGGAGCCCGGCGAGATCACGCTCGTCGCGATCGGGCCGCTGACCAACATCGCGCACGCGCTCGCGCTGCACCCCGGCCTGGCCGACGACGTGGCCCGCATCGTGATCATGGGCGGGGCCTTCGACGTGCCCGGCTACCTGCAGGAGCTCAACTTCGGCATGGACCCGGAGGCGGCGCGGGTGGTGCTGGCCAGCGGGGCGCCGATCACGCTGGTGCCGCTCGACGTCACCGCGACGACGGCGCTGCGGCTGCCGGACCTGGACCGGCTCGCCGGCGGAGGCGGGGCGCTCGTCGACTACCTGTGCCGCACCACCGCGCCGTGGATCCGCTACTCCGAGCAGGTCCGGGGCAACGACGGCTGCCGGCTGCACGATCCGCTCGCCGTCGCGCTGCTGCTGGATCCCGATCTCGTCGAGACCGAGGAGCGGGTGGTCGACGTGCAGGTCGACGGCCTGACCCGCAGTCGTCCGATCGGCTGGCGGCCCGGCTCGCTGGTTCTGCACGCCGGCCTCGACGTGCCGGACCGGGCACCGGTCCGCGTCGTCACCGGCGTCGACAACGCCCGCCTGGTCGACCTGATCGTGGACACCCTCACCCGCTCCTGACCGGGCGCCCTCCCGCCAGAAAGGACGCAGTCTCATGGCCGAGGTCTGCTACCGCAATGCCTCCCGCATCTACCCCGGCACGCCGCCGGTGCACGCCGTCGACGAGCTGAGCCTCGACATCGCCGACGGTGAGTTCCTGGTGCTGGTCGGTCCGTCCGGGTCGGGCAAGTCCACCGCACTCCGGATGCTCGCCGGACTGGAGGACGTCGACGCCGGCGCCGTCCGGATCGGCGACCGCGACGTCACCGAGCTCGCGCCGAAGGACCGGGACATCGCGATGGTGTTCCAGAACTACGCGCTCTACCCGCACATGACGGTCGCGCAGAACATGGGCTTCGCGCTGAAGCTGGCCCGAAAGCCCAAGGACGAGGTCCGGCGCCGTGTGGAGGAGGCCGCGGGCCTGCTCGACCTGGTCCCGTACCTGGACCGGCTGCCGAAGGCACTGTCCGGCGGGCAGCGTCAGCGGGTGGCGATGGGCCGGGCGATCGTCCGCGAGCCATCGGTCTTCCTGATGGACGAGCCACTGTCCAACCTGGACGCCAAGTTGCGGGTGGAGACGCGCGCCAACATCGCCGCGCTGCAGCAGCGGCTGGGCACCACCACGGTCTACGTGACCCACGACCAGGTCGAGGCCATGACGATGGGGGACCGGGTCGCGGTCCTCAAGGACGGCCTGCTGCAGCAGGTCGACTCGCCACGCCGGCTCTACGACCACCCGGACAACGCCTTCGTCGCCGGGTTCATCGGCTCGCCGGCGATGAACCTGTTCACCGTGACCCTGAGCGCCGACGGTGCTCGCTTCGGCGACACCCCGATCCCGCTCACCCGCGAGGTCCGTAGCCGGGCCGGCGAGCTCGGGCTCGACGAGGTGCTCGTCGGTGTCCGCCCGGAGAACCTCACGCCCGCCGGAGCGGAGGCCGACGGCATCGAGCTCGCGGTGCAGCTCGTGGAGGAGCTGGGGGCCGACGCGTACGTCTACGGCAGGCCGCCCGGCGAGCAGGACGGCAGGCCCGTCGTGATGCGGGTCGACGGCCGGGCCGACGTCCGGACCGGCGGCACGGTCCGGGCCGCGATCCGCGACCCGGAGGCCGTGCACGTGTTCGTCCCCGGGAGCGGCGAGCGCATCTGACGCGTCCGGCGCTGCCCGGGGCGGCGGTTGTCCTGTCACCCCTGAGCCTGCCGTCTCGGCAGGTCAGGGTGGCCGGCTACCGGTAGTTCGTGAACTGGAGGGCGATCCCGAAATCCTTGGACTTCAGCAGCGCGATCACGGCCTGCAGGTCGTCCTTCTTCTTGCCCGACACCCGCAGCTGGTCGCCCTGGATCTGGGCCTGGACGCCCTTGAGCTTCTCGTCCCGGATGGCCTTGCTGATCTCCTTGGCCTTGTCCTGGGCGATGCCCTGCAGGATCTTCCCGGTGGCCCGGTAGACCTTGCCGGAGATCGCGGGCTCGTCCGCCTCGAACGCCTTCAGCGAGATGCTCCGCTTGATCAGCTTCTCCTTGAAGACGTCGAGGCCGGCCCGCAGGCGCTCCTCGGTGTCGGACTCGAAGACGACCGCCTCCTCCCCGGACCAGGCGACCGTGGTGTTCGTGCCACGGAAGTCGAACCGCTGCGACAGCTCCTTGGCGGCCTGGTTCAGGGCGTTGTCGACCTCCTGCCGGTCCACCTTGCTCACGACGTCGAACGACGGGTCGGCCATCTCTGGGTTCCTCCTCGGGGTGGGGCCCCCTCGTCGGGGCTCCGGGCATCGTGTCGTATCCTCGTTCACGCACCGAGAGAGATCGACGTGCACCCCGGCTGGTTGCCCGAGCGGCCAAAGGGAGCGGACTGTAAATCCGTCGGCGTAGCCTTCCCAGGTTCGAATCCTGGACCAGCCACCAGGGTTGAGAAGGGCCCCCGAGCAGCGGAAACGCTGCGACGGGGGCCCTTCTCGTTGTCCGGGTGTGTCCGGCTCCGACCCGCTGTCTACGGGTGTTCGCGGTCGCTACGCGGTCGCGATCATGGTCGGTCCTCATGAAGAGCGTCCTCGATGCGGCGGCGGGCGATCTCTTCCTGACCGACGATGAACTTGGCATGGACCCGGAGCAGGACGTCGACACTGTGGCCCACCCACGCCGCGACCTGCGGAGCCGGGACGCTGCTGTTGAACCACGTGGAGACTGCGGCGTGCCGGGGGCCGGCCACGCGGGCCCCGTCGCTCGCTCACCGCACCTCCGGCCCGTTCGCGGCGCCGTGACCGACTGCCCCGTGGGTCGCCCAGCGGCGGACTCGGCCGCGGACGTCAGCTCCAGTCGGACAGATCGGTGTCCGCTCGACCATCCGTGCCGACCGCCGCAAGCGTCCGGAGCGTCGCATCGACGGCCGGGTCTCCGACCAGGGTGCGCCACCCGGCGACCTCTCGGCGGAACGCGGTGGCCGACAGCAGCAGCAGCCGCCGTCCGTGGGGAGTCACGGTCAGCGTGCGCTCGCGCCGGTCCGACTCGTTGCGTTCTCGCCGGATCAGGCCCTGTTCCTCCAGGCTGCGGGCGGTCTTGGTGGCCGCCTGCTTCGAGACGCCCAGTCGCTCGCCGAGCTCCACGCTGGTGCACCCGTCGGCGATGGCCTGCAGTGCGAAGCCATGGTGAGCCCTGATCCCCGGGTACCCCTGCTCGGCGAGGTGCTGATGCACCGAGTCGACCAGGCCTCGGAAGGCGCGCATGAGCAGGAAGGGCGCCATCACGTCGTCCGCGGACTCCATCGGGCCAGCCTAGAGGGCTTCCGACAACCGAGTTGTCGGTATATGGTCAATGCAGTTGACTATTGGAAGGAGTCATCGATGCATCTGACCACCGAGACCGCCCGCACGTTCGCGATGCACGGCGTCACGTTCACGTCGTTCGCTGCCTCGGCCAGCGGTGCGACGTCCCTGGCCGCGTGGCGCGCCGAGTTCGCTCCCGGGACCCCGGGGCAGACGCACACCATGAGCTGTGAGGAGGTCCTGTACGTCATGGACGGTCTCCTCGATGTCGAGGTCGACGACGACAGCTTCACGGCACGGGCTGGAGACGCCGTTCTCGTGCCTGCCGGGTCGGCGTTCCGCATCAGCAACGACAGCGACGAGACCGCTCGCGTCTGGGCCACCACCACGCTCGGGATGACCGCGCGCATGAACGGGAGCGGCGATCAGATCGCCCCTCCCTGGGCTCAGTAGGCGCAGGTGCAGCTGTCGTTCGTCGTGATGACGATGCTGGCCGACCCGTCTGATTCCGCATGGCGGTCTCGGCTCACCGCGAGTCGCTTCGGGCGCGCGCGTGCGGCCTGCGCCTCCTGCGCAGCGGCTGCGGCCCGGTAGACCTCGCGCCCGCCGTGACGGCGGACCTCCCGTGAGATCACCGACCGATCACGCCCTACGGCCAGAGCGATGTCCTTGTAGGACACCCCTCTGCGAGGCCGCGAGAGCACGGAACATCCTGTCCTGCCGAATCAGCCAGGATCGGGTGCCACGAGCAGCTGAGCTCGAGGCCGCCTCCGGCGGCGCGGGTTCGGCCATGCCGGCCCCCGGCCTTCGTATGAGCATTCCCCAGCCGAGGACCACCGGACGCTTCCATGGCCGGATCGCACTGATCACCGGAGCGGCCCGCGGCCAGGGGCGTAGCCACGCAAGGTGAATCCAGCTCTGGTGGGATGCTCAGCAACGATCTTGGCCTCAAGCAGGTCCTCGACCGTGCTGAGGACGGATCGGGGCCCGTCCAGAATCCGTGGGCGGCTTCGTTCCGCGCTGACCCCCACACGGGCAACCGTAGGTCAAAGACAGTGCATCCGCCCCTGGATAGACCCGGACCTTCCGTTCTCCGTCGCTCACTGCATCTCCGGCGCGTTCGCGGCGCCGGTGCCGTCTACCTGGCCACGAACGGGGGCCGGAGCCCTTCATTCCGACGCTGTCCCGGAGCGTGCAAGCCGAAAACCCACGTCATCGAGCCGTAACGTCGGGTGGCTACGCCGCCGGACGGAGGCGCGGCAACTCCAGTGCTCGTCGAACCATCCTCCGCCGCGCAGCACCCGGTAGGTCCCGTACACCTGCGGATCGTAGACGTCCCAGCACCATTCCCACACCAATCCGAGCGTGTCGTGCAGGCCCCACGGGTTCGGTGCCTTCCCGCGGACTTGGCGGATCTGCTCGCCGGAGTTTTCGCGGTACCAGGCAATGTCATCGAGATCGCCGTATCGGGGGCCCCTCGTTCCGGCCCTGCAGGCGTACTCCCACTCGGCTTCGGTGGGAATCCGGTAACCATTCCGGGTGGGGTTCCAGGTGATGCGTTCACCGGGCTCGTCGATGACATAGGCGGGAGAAAGGGTATGGCGAACAGAGAGAGCGTTGCAGAATCGCACGGCGTCCCACCACGTCACATCGACAAGGGGGAGCCTTCCGTCCTTCGACATCGAGTCATGGACGGAGTCGTACAGCGCCACCGTGACCGGACTGTCGGCGATCGCGAACGGGGCGACCTCGATGAGCCAGTCTCGCTCGCTGCGACGATCGGAAAGGCGCACCTGCCCTCCTGGCAGGTCCACGAGACGGAGGTCGGCGACGTCGGTCACGCGGGCGACGGTAGCCGACGTCGATGCCGGCATCCGCCACGATCGAGCAGCTGCGGAGGAGCGGCAGGGTGGCGTTCCTCCGGCGACAGCGCTGCCGGCAGGCTGACCGCGGACGGCGTGGCCACCCGGCTCCTGTGTGCCAGGCGACTACTTGTCTCCGGAGCCGATCCGATCGTGCAGCAGCGTCACGCCTGCCCCGGACAGCTCGTCGAGATACGCCGGGCGGCCCGCGAGCGTCATCGTGAGCGCCTCGGTGGTCCCCGAGACCACGGGGCCTTCGCCGTGCCGGAACGGGCCGTCCGTGGCCTCCAGCCGGAGTCCGGTGGCCAGGGTCTTGCTCGGCACGGTGAAGTCCCGGCTGACGAATAACCGGGCCACCTCGGTCGTCGCCTCGACACTCGCGGATCCGGGCAGTCCCAGCGATCGGCGGATGTCCTGGCTGTGGACGACGACCTCCCCGAGCCACGCGGCGGTGTGTCCGGACGCGGCCGTGGTGCTGTCGATCACGGCCCGGAACCGCTGCAGGGTGTCGGCCGGTGAGATACCGCGCTGCTCGGTCAGGCGCCGGTCGTTGTGGACGTCGAAGTCACCGCGCGCTCCGACGACGCTGCGCAGCCACCGGAACCTTCCCAGGGACGCTGCTGCGGTCAGGTGCGCGACGACCTCCTCCACACTCCAGCGCTCGCACAGTGACGGTGCGCTCCACTGTTCCTCGTCCAGGCCGGTCAGGTCGTCGGCGAGGGTGGCGCGTTCTGCGTGAGCAAGGCCCCAGAGGTGGGCGCGGGTCGGCTGCACGATGGCCTCGGTCATGGACGATCTCCCTTGTCGGATTCGCTTCACATCATCGGACCGCCGTCGCGCGCGAGAATCATCGGAGCGCGCCCGATGAGGCTCTGCTCGGGGCGTCGCGGGATTGCTGGCCGTCGGTGTCGTCACGAGCCCCGGGGTCGGTCCGCCGGAGACGGCGGCAGAGGCGATGTGCGAGACCGCGTGGGGGACCCACGGAGCCGTTGCTCCTTCGGCAGGTGAGCGTCGTCCGCACCGGTGCCGTACGTCGTGATGGCGATGTTGGCCGACCCGCCTGGGTTCGCGTTGGGGTCCCTGCCCGCCAGCCGCACCAATCCGAGGCCATCCTGATCGACGCGCACGTACAGGACATACGGGCGCTGTGTGCGGTCGCTCTCGGCCCACCTGATCACCGCATGAACGTCGTTCGCCCCACGGATCTCGTACTCGTCGGAGCTCGTGCCCTCGTAGAAGTAGACCCGGTACGTCGGGGTGTCGCACTCCCACCGCTGATCGCGGGGGTCGACTCGGAGGACCTCCATCGGCGCAGCCTGCCCGCAGCGGTCGAGCGAGGCAACGAGGTTCGTTATCACGTGCACGGTGACCTGTCTCGGCATGCGCGGCGAGGCGGCTCCAGGCTATCGAGCAGACGCCGCCAGTCCGATACCGAACGACGTGAGAATCCCACCACTGACTCGCATCAGCCACTTCTTCACGCGGGATCGCACCATGATCGAGCGCGCGGACGCGAAGAGCGCAGTATAAGCGACCAGTGAAGCAAAGCCGATCACGGCGAATGTGACACCGAGAACCGCTACCTGAAGCACGGCGTTCGGTCCTGCCTGGACGAACTGCGGGATGATGCTCGCGTACACCAGGACTGTCTTCGGGTTCGCCATATCGCAGATGAAGCCCTCGCGAAATGAGGGGCGCGTACTTCCTGTGGCTTCGGTCGATCCACTGTCATGTTTGCCGTCATCGCTTCGCCAGAACAGCAGACGGATGCCGAGATAGATCAAGTAGGCGGCGCCCGCCAGCTTGACGACGAGAAAGGCCGGTCCGCTGGCGACGAGCACGGCGGTCAGTCCGAAAATTGACGCACTTGCCCAGACGAGGTCTGCGCAGAAGATGCCCCAGGCAGTTCTCAGCGCATGTCGAGCACCGTGTAGTGCTGCGTTCTTCATGATCAGTGTGACCGCGGGTCCTGGTACGAGTACGAGGAGGGCTGCGACGCCGGCGAACGTCAGGACCTGCACGGGCATATCGCACACCATAGGTCTCGGGCGGCCCATGGCCCAGCGCGCGGCGACGACCCGCTCCGTCCGGCAGAGTGCCGCCAACTTCCGAGGGCCCGTGAGGGCCGGGTCGGTCGGGCGCCGCGGGTTCGGAGGCGTAGGTCCGACCGGTGGGGAGGGGGTGGCCGGAGTTCGCTCACCAGGTGAGCGGTTTCCGCCGACAGACGAGTCCATCGGTGCCCGGCTGGCCCGGACATCGAGGAGGCGGACGGGCACAGGGTGTCTGGTTCCGGAATTCGCTCACGTGGTGAGCGGACTCCGGCCGGGGAGGGGGCCACGGGACCGCGCCGGCGATCGGGTGACCTGATGAGAGCGTGTTGTGGAACCTGAGGCGTGCCCGGTGTGGCGGAGCTGGTACTCGTGCCGGCGGGGCTGCACCGCGAGCTCCCGCAGGTCGGGTTCGTCCGGGTCGAAGCTGGCTACGTCAACTCCGTCGATGCCGGACTGATCGGCTGGGCGCATGAGCACGAACAGCTCGAGATCGTGTGCGTTCCGCGGAACGCGGACGTGAACGGGTTCCAGGCGCTGGTCCGGCACCGGCCCCGGGATCACCGTGGACGAAGAGTGCGGCCTGACCCTCGGGCTCGGCCCACGCTCGATACCGCTCGGAGATCAGGGGAGTGGGTGGGACGGCGATCTACTCGCGGTGCCCCGACACAGCAGCCGAGGGGCGGCGCGCAAGGCAGGACCGAATACCGTGCACCCCGCCCGGGGGACGAGAGCGCGCTGCGAGGAGATGGATCACCACCGGGGCCCGGCCGACACCACCGCGCGCTTACACCGATGCGGCGATGACCTCGGCCGCCGGCGCCAGCAGACACTCCGACGCGGTCCGTCCGGTCTGCGCGAGGTAGGTGTCCACGAGCCTGTTGCCGGCCGCGTATCCCGCCCCCGTCGGGAGACCGACCGGCTCACCGCCGAACCTCGCGGCATGCGCGTCCCCGAACACCCAGGCGGAGAAGTTCTGCATCCCGGTCACGTCGAGCCCGGTGAGAACTCGGCGGAACACCTCGTCGTCATCGGCAAGGGGTACTCCGATCCGGGTCCGTCCCAGTTCGTCGCCGTACAGCTCGCGGGCGAAGGCATCGGCCAAGCCCTCGGAGACCACGTACTCGCCGACGGTGACCGTGGCCGGATCCCATACCACGTTGCCGGGCGCGTACCGGGCGTTGTGGTTCAGCTCGTGCACGGCCGTTGCCTCCAGCCGGGCCAGGTTCTCCGGCGACGGCCAGACGTTGAGGTAGAGATACCCGGGCATCGAGCCGTTGGCGGTCATCCCGAGGTTGACGTCGTGGAAGAACTCGTCGGTCGGGTGTCCCAGCACCAGAAGCACGGTGGCGTCGGGTACCTGCAGACCGGGATCGGCCCGTTCGAGAAGCGTGGCCGCCCGGCGCAGGGCATCACCGATCCGCTCCCACGCGTTCGCTTCCTCCAGCCGCCGGAGACCGTCCAGCGACAGATCGACGTCACGGTCGAGGGGAAAACCGGGGCCCATCCGGTGCATCCGGATCAGGTCGGGCTCGCCGGGATAGAAGCGGTACAGGCCCGCCGCCGGCTCCAGCGCCGTGCGCAGCAGATCGGCGCGATCCTGCTCGGCCGCGTGCAGGATCTCCCGCATCGCCGGTCCGGTGTCCAGCACGGTGAAGGTCATGCTCCGAGCGTCGCGTCTCCAGTCGGTGGAGGTGCAAGCCGATATCGGCACCGGATCCGGGCCGACCGAGCCGCACGCCCGGCACCGATGCCGACCTCAGTGGTCTGACCAGCGGTTCTGCAGGACGCAGTCGGCACAGACGTTCCCGCCGGGCAGCCGGTAGTACAGGCAGCAGGAGCGGCGGCGGTAGGTCCAGAGCTGGTCGGGCGCGACCGGATCACGGCGCTCTCCCTCCTCGCTCAGCCTCGGGTGCGCCAGCATGTCCGCGGCAGCGTCGGCGACCTGCCGGGCGAGGTCCGGGCGCTGGATGTCGAGCACCCGCTTGGCCCCGGCGACCGAGGACGCCACGTTGCCCCACAGCACCGTCGGCGAGACCCCGAACCCGTCGTGGATGGCCTCCACCAGCGGCACCAGGATCTCGTCGACGACCGGGAACCGGGCGACGGTGTCCCGGGACGGGACGAACCGCACCGGGTCCAGCGCCACCACGTCGCCGGCGGGGGTGGCCGACCACCACACGGTGGCGCGGGTCGTGTCCACGGCGACGTCGTGCATCGCCATCGCGGCCACCGGCCCGGAGACGAGCTTCGCCGCGAGCCCCTGCGCGGTGATCGAGGCGGCGATCCGGCGGCCGAGCCGGCCATGGGCGTCCAGCGCGACGCGGGTGCGCTCGATCCGCTCGTCGAGCTCGCCGAGCAGGGCGGTGCACGGGCGGACGACGCGGCCCTCGGCGCGCTCGGCGACGACGTCGCGCAGCTCGAAGAAGGGCCCCACCGCGGCGAGGTCGGCCAGCACACGGGAGATCGACGGCTGCATCGACGGCTGCGCAGTGTCCGGCCCGTCCGGCGGTGCGCCGACGAGGCTGTCCCCGGAACCGATCATCGGACGAATGTCCTCTCCACAGCGAACACGAGCAGCGCCATTGTGAGCACGACAGCAGCCTGCAGCACCACCGACCGGATCGCGAGCATTCCCAGCATCGCCGCCCACAGCATCGCCCGCGCCGTCACGGCGGGTCCGTCCCGGCCGTGCCGGTGACCGGGCGGGCCGTCACGGCGCGCGGGAGGGCCAGGCCCGTGACGATCCGCGCGGCGGCTGCCCCTGCGCGCCGGCCGGGCGGTACCGGGTCCTCGGCGGCCCGCGCGGTCTCACCCGCGGCGGGCTCGACGTAGGCGGGCCGGTCCAGCGGCAGCTTCGCGTGGTGGACGACGACCCGGCCCCGGCTGTCGATCCCGATCCCGGTGTCGAGCCGGGACCGCAACGCAGCGCGGTGCGCGAGCGCGGTCGCGGCATCGGCGGCGTCCGGCCCGTCGCGGTCGGCGGAGGAGGGGGTGCCGGAGGAGGGGGTGCCGGAGGAGGGGGTGCCGGAGGAAGGGGTGCCGGAGGAAGGGCCCGCGGAGGAGGAGCCGGCGGAAGAGGAGCCGGCGGAGGAGGGGCCCGCGGAGGAGGGGGACGGGCCGGCGGCGGCCGCGATCAGCGGCACCCCCTCCTCCTCGATGCCCGCGCAGACCTGGCGGAGCACCTCGGCGGGCGCATCGGGGTGGTGCCGGACGAGGACGGCCGGGCGGTCCGGGTCCTCGACGGCACTCATAACGCCACCTCCACCGGGACCGCGGCGTAGGAGTCGACGAGGCCCGACGCGACGGCGTTGCGCGGGCCCTCGGTGCCGTGCACGTTCCCCGTGCCGCAGACGATGCCGTGCCCGGCGAGGGCGTCGGAGATCATGTCCGGGATCTCGAAGTCGAGCGCCGAACCGCCGAGCAGCACGACGAAGTCCAGCACCCGCAGCGACCCGCCGGGCGCGACCTGGCGCAACGCGCGCAACGCGTTCACCACGAAGACGCGCCGCTTCGCCTCGCGCCGCACCCGCCGGACGTGGTCGATGCCGTGCCGGGTGTCGATCGGGACCGGACCGTCCGGGGTCATGCAGACCACGCGGGCGAAGATCTCGGGCGGCAGCGGCTCGGTGAAGAACTGGACGGTGCCGTCCTCGTGCCGGATGTGGAAGAAGCTCTCCACCTTGGCCAGTGGGTGCCACTTCACCGCCTCCGCGGTGTCCCGGTTGTCCAGCGCCAGCTCGGAGTCGATCAGCTTCGTGACCAGCTCCCCGGCCCCGGCCACGTGCACCGCGGTGCACTCGCCCTCGCGGGTCAGCAACGCCGCGTCGGTGGAGCCACCACCCAGGTCGAGCACCGCGATCGGCTTGTCGGTGCCGGGCGTGGTGAGCGCACCGCGGACGGCCATCTCGCCCTCCACCCCGCCGATCCGGGCCGCACAGCCCAGCGCCTCGGCGACCCGGTCGGCGACGACCTGCA
This sequence comes from Pseudonocardia autotrophica, assembly GCF_003945385.1. Lineage (NCBI taxonomy): Bacteria > Bacillati > Actinomycetota > Actinomycetes > Pseudonocardiales > Pseudonocardiaceae > Pseudonocardia > Pseudonocardia autotrophica. The sequence continues at coordinate 6,310,171 of NZ_AP018920.1, read as the reverse complement.
TGCGGCTGCGACTGGTCCGGACCATCGCCGCGAGGGCGACGGCGTTCTCCAGCGAGACCTCCCCGGCCAGGCCGCCGCGGACCTCCCGCGGGACGAAGGTGTCGATCGCCAGCACGTCCCGGATCCGGATGTCGCCTGCGCTCTGACCGGTGACGTCGGTCATCGTGTCGCGGACCCCGGCCAGCATCCCGCCGACATGGGTGCCCGGCTCCCCGGTGGCGTCGTCGAGCGGCTGCACCCTGGCCAGGTGCTCCATGATCGAGTCGGCGCCCGCGTCGACGTCGACGCGCAGCGTCTTGCCCGCCCCGGTCAGGACGAGCTCGCCCACCGGCACCTTGCGATCGGTGACGTCGCCGGCCGGGGTCCGCACCACCACCGCGGACCGGTTGCCGGTCAGCGCCCGGGCCACCGGCGAGACCTGCTTGGTCTGCTCCGGGGTCAGGCCGAACACCGTGGCCAGGCCGTAGGAGTCCGACAGCGTCCGGATCGTGCGGCCCGCCGCGGCCACCTCGACGGCGGCCGGCATGCCGAGCGGGACACGCTCGACGGCGCCGACCTCGTCGACGATCGGGATCGACACCGAGATGCGGTTGGCCACCAGCACCGCGTCGTCGGCGGCCAGGACCGCGGCGACGAGCTCGACGCCCCGTTCCACCGCCGCGTTGAGCACGGCCGCGACCCGGTCGAAGTCCCAGCCCCGTTCGACGACCACGATGACCGGGCCGTCGGGGACGGCACCGTCGGCCAGATCGGCGACCGCGACCGTCGTCCCGACCCCCACCCCGCAACCGCCGGGGGTCGCGGGGTTGTGCCCGATCATCGTGGACTCGGTGATGATGGTCTCGGTGATCGTCTCCATGGCGAGACCGCTGATCACCGGGGTGGCCTCGTTGAGCAGCACCAGGTCCAGGGACTCCGGTGCCCGCCCCGCCCGCTCCAGGGCGCGGCGCACCGCGGTGACCGCGCCCTGGGCGTTGTCCGGGGTGCCCTTGACCCCGGTGGTCCCGGTCAGTGCCGTACCGAGGTACTCGACCCCGCCGTCGAGCTCCGCGACGCACGCCTCCGTCGTGGAGTTGCCGATGTCGACGCCGACGACCAGCATCTGCGCTCTCCCTTCCTCGACCCGGTGGCTCAGCCCGCGTGGCTGAGCGAGGACGCGATCTCGACCTCGACCGGCCCGGCGTCGCTACGGATCTGCTCGAACTCCTTGAGGTGCAGCAACGCCGCCTTGGCCTGCCAGCGCGGGCGGGCCATCTGGTCGTTGCGGGTCGGCACCGGCCGCGGGGACTCGCCCTTGGCGTACTGCGCGGCGTTCGAGCCGATGCCGCGGAAGACCTCGGCGTCGAGCAGCGGCGACTGCGGGAACAGCTCCAGGTTGGACAGCCGCGGCAGGTCCTTCTGGTGGATGATCGTGGTGCCCCGCGACAGCAGGCCTACCGCGATACCCGAGCCGGACAGCTGCGCACCGGTGTAGGCGATCGCGGCGAGATCGGCGGTGTTCCAGACCCGGATGATCCGGGCGGTCACCCCCTGCTCCTCGATGCCGGCCAGGCACTGGCGCAGCACCTCGCGATGGGGGACGTCGACGATGGTCTTGGTGAAATAGCCGCCGAAGGCCGGCGACACGGCGACGACGACCTCGTCGGAGCGGGTGCCGCGCTCGGCCGGGCCGATCTCGCGCAGGGACAGCGGGGTGTCGCTCATGAGGTGATCTCCCCGGTGGTCGGGACGGTGATCAGGAGGGTGATCGGGCGGGTGATCAGGAGTGCGATCGGGAGAGCGGCGGAGGTGCTCACGAGACCTCCTCCTCCGGGTTGTCGGCGCTGGTGACGTGGCGCAGCCGCTTGAGCTGCTCCCACCGCTCCCCGGTGAGCCGGTAGCCGGTGCCGGGACCCGCGTAGTCGTTGGCGTCGTTGATGGCGGCCCGGGCGACGAAGTTCTCGTCGAGGATCGCCGAGGTCTGCAGCAGATCACCGGCCACCCGCTGACGCAGCACCTGCAGGTAGTTCTCGGCGACCGAGTGGAACCCGGTGCGCTCGAGCATCTTGACCAGGTCCAGGCCGGTGATGCCGCGGTCCATCACGGACTGGGCGCCCTTGAGGTCCTCGAGGACGTCGCGGACCGGGTAGTCGGCGCTGGAGTTGGCATAGGTGGCGGCCTCGATCTCCTCGTCGGTGATCCGGGGCAGGTCCAGCTCGGCGAACACGGCCTGCATGGCGCGGGCGGCCAGGTTGCGGGCAGCGAGGATCTCGCTCTCGCGCACGTGCCGCAGCCCGCCGTCGATCTGCAGGTCGCGCTGGATGGTGTTCCAGTCGTCGTAGTCCTCGACGTCGAGGTTCGACCCGGCGAACATGTTGTCCGAGTTCGGGACGCCGGAGAAACCGGAGCACACCAGGTCCTGACCGGCCATCAGCTGCGGCATCAGCCGGCTGGTGCGGCGCATCGCCGAGTGCGAGAACGACTGGTCGTTGCCGGCTGCGCACTCCAGGTCGACCATCGAGCAGATCAGGTTCTCCGCCGCGACGGCGCGGATGCCGCCGGGAACCGCACCGGGCACGCCGATGCAGCTGATCGAGCCGTTCTGCAGGCCCTGCACCCCGGCGCCCTTGGCCATCAGGATGCAGCGGATCTCCAGGTACAGCATCGAGCGGCCCTCGGCGTTGCCCATCTGCACCTCCGAACCGGTGCCCGAGGTGAACCGCATCTTGATCCCGCGCGAGGCGTAGGCGCCGGCCAGGAACGTCTTCGACCAGGGTGTGTCGTCGCCGTCGACGAACACCGACTCGGTGCCGTACACCGAGATGGTCTCGGCGTAGCCGGTGATGCCGCGCATGCCCAGCGCCAGCTCGGTGGCCTCCTCCAGTGCGCACTGGGTGATCACGCCGCCGCGGCCGGACTGGGCCCCGATCTGCAGCCCGATCGCGACCAGCGGGGCGTACCGCAGCACGCCCAGGGTGGTCTCGAGCTCGGCGAACCCGCGCAGGGCGGCCTCGGCGGCGTCGGCGGCGACCTGGATCGGGTTGTCCAGCGCGCTGGTCGAGTGCGCCTGGTTGGCGGGCGTGCGGCGGGCCCGCATCTTCTGCATCGACATCATGATCTCGACGACGTTCATCAGCTTGACGACGTCGAGCAGCTTCGCCGGGGTGAGCCCGCGGGTGATGTCGAGGACCTCGGCCCGGGTGACGGTCGGGTTGAGCAGCATCCGGGCGATCTCGTCCGAGGCGACCGCGGTGGACCGCTCGGCGACCTCGACGTCGATCGAGTGGTCGGCGATGAAGGTGTCCATGAAGTCGAAGTCGGCCCGCTCCCGGCCGTCCATCTCGACGATGACACCGTCGCGCACCCGCACCGACGGCGCGGGATCGAACGCGCTCTCCATCGCGACCAGGCCCTTCTCGGGCCACTCCTCGACGAAGCCGTCGAGGTTCACCGGCCGGGACTCCAGCATCTGGGTCCGCAGCGAGGTGCGGGGGGCGGTGTCGGACCGGTTCGTCTCGGGCAGCGTGCTGGTCATGATCAGGCTCCTTCGCCGGCGAGCAGGTTGCGGGCCTCGTAGACCTCCGCGGCCTCGCGGACCAGGGCCGCGCAGTTCGATGCGCTGTAGACGGACTCGAGTCGCTCGGCGATCTCGGTCAGGCGTTGCCGGGTGGAGGCCCGGGGGCGCAGCGCGTTGTAGATCGCCAGCACCTCCTCGTCGGGCACCGCGGTCAGCTCGGCGGCCCGGCGCATGTTCTCGGCGAGCTGCCGGCGGCCGACGGAGTCGGAGATCTGGCCCTGCAGGTTGAGGGTGTCGGCGCTGACGCGCAGATCGTCGGCGGTGATCTCCCCGGCGACGACGGCCGGCATGGTCACCTCGGCGATCGGCTTGCCGCTCGGGGTGCGGATCAGGTCCGGGCGGTTGACCGACAGCGGGTAGTCCGCCGGTCCGAGCGTGGTGGTCATCGGGTCTCCTCCAGGGGGGTCGGGGCGCGGTGCTCCGAGCCGGACGGCTCGGTCGGTCCGGGCTGCGGGACGCGGCCGGTGGGCACCTCGCCGGCGGCCGCGGCGGCGGCCCCCGCGGGGCCGAGGTAGCGCTCGACGAGCAGCACGAACAACCCGCCACCGACGACCGCGCCGATCAGCGGCGCGATGATCGGCAACCAGAAGTAGAGGACGCCGTCGGCGGTGTGGAATGCGGTGTCGTATCCGGTGAGGAACGAGGCCAGCCGCGGGCCGAGGTCGCGGGCCGGGTTGATCGCGTAACCCGCGTTGGTGCCGAACGCGACACCGATACCGACGACCAGCAACCCGATCGTGACCGGGGCCATGTTGGCACCGGGCGGGTTGTTCAGGGCGTTGGTCAAGGCGAAGATCACGAAGACCAGGATCGCGGTGCCGACGACCTGGTCCAGGAACGCGGTGGGGATCGAGACACCCTCGCCCGGGAGCGTGGAGAAGATCGTCTGGGTGGCCACGGTGTGCTCGGGATCGAAGCGTGCGAGGGCATCGGCGTAGACGGCCCGCACGATCAGCGCCGCGACGAACGCGCCGGCCAGCTGGGCCAGCGAGTACGGCAGCACCTTCCGCCAGGAGAAGCCCTTGAACACCGCCAGTGCGAACGTCACGGCGGGATTGAGGTGGGCGCCGCTGACCCGGCCCGCGACGTAGACACCGAGCATGACGCCGATGCCCCAGCCCCAGACCAGGCTGTTCCAGTCGCCGGACGCGCCTTCGGAGGTGACGACCTGGGCCACGACGCCGCAGCCGAACAGGATGAGGATCATGGTGCCGGCGAATTCGCTCGCCAGCTCGCCCGCGAGGCTGTTCTTCATGGTCGCTTCTTCTTCGTCGCGGCCGCGGATCAGGCGAGCGCCGCGACGGCGGCCTCGGCGACGGTGACGTCCTGCTCCACGGATCCGGCGCTGACACCGACCGCCCCGACGAGCTCCCCGTCGCGGTGCACCGGGATCCCGCCGCCGAAGGCGACCATCCCGTCGGCGGTCTGCTCCAGGCCGTAGAGCTCGGCGCCGGGCTGGACCAGCGGCATCAGCGCGGCGGTCGGCAGGTTCATCAGGATCGAGGTGCGCGCCTTGCGCTGCGCGATGTCGATGCTGGCGCGGATCGCGCCGTCCTGGCGGGCGAATGCGACCAGGTGACCGCCGGCGTCGACGATCGCTACGTTCATCGGCTGGCCGATCTCGGTGGCCTTGGCCAGTCCGGCGGACAGGGCCTTCTCGGCGTCCTGCAGGGTCAGGCTGCTCATGGGAGACCGTCACTCCTCGTCGAGTCCGGACCGGAGGAACACCGCTCCTCCGGTGATGCACGACGACGCTATGGCCGGGGTCACGTCCCTGGAATGGGGAGTTCTCCTACCTGCCCATGGGGAGGGGGCCGATTGCCCGATCAGGCAGGGGTTGCCGGTCCGAGGTCGGCCATCGACAACCGGGCCAGCATCGTGCGGTTGCGGGCGCCGGTCTTGCGCAGCAGCGCTCCGACGTGCTTCTCGACGGTCTTGGCCGAGATCTCGAGCCGGGTCGCGATCTGCTTGTCCGCCATCCCCTGCTCGACCAGTGCGCGGACCTCACGCTCGCGTCGGGTCAGCGCCGCGTCGTTGCCGCCGGCGACCGGGAGCGGGCGCGCCGGGGAGACGGGTACCCACGCGGCGCGCGGCGACGGCGGTGCGAGCCGGCCGGCCGGATGGTGCGGGAGCCGGACGCGGACCCTGGTGCCCCATCCCTGCACGCTGTCGATCTCCACGACACCTCCCACAGCGCGGGTCCGTGCGGCCACGGCGGCGAGCCCGGATCCGTCCCCGCTGCCGGGCCCGGCCCGGTCGAGCGCGACGGCCGGATCGAAGCCCCGGCCGTCGTCCTCGACGAGCAGGCAGAGCTCGCGGTCGTCGTAGAGCACGCCGACCCGGATCCGGCAGGGTCCGGCGTGCGCCCGGGCGTTCTCCAACGAGGCGCGCAGCACGTCCAGCGCGCTCCGGGCGAGCTCGGGGCGCACCGGGCGTTCGGTGCCGGAGACGACGACCCGCGCCGGGCGCGGATCGGCGGCGAAGGCCCGGCAGACCTCCGCCCGCACGAGATCGGGCAGCGCGTCGGCGGCGGGCACCGGCAGCCGGTACCGCGGCGAGACGATCGCGACGGCGCGCGCGGCGTAGAGCTCGGCGCGGACCAGTTCGATGTCCCAGGCGGCCGCCGGTGCCGGGATCCCGAGGAACGCGCAGGCTCCGAGCAGGTCCTCCCCGTTCCACATCGGGGCGACCAGCACGGAGCCCTCGGACCACGGCCCCGAGCGCCACGTGCGGTCGACCGATGCCACGACGGCCTCGGCGTCGACGACGTCCGCTCCGGAGCCGGGCGCGTGGGCTGCGGCGACCGCCGGCCCGTTCCCGTCCACACCGGACAGCACGACGGCCGATCGCGGACAGCGCATGTCCCGCGACGCGCCGCGCAACATGCGCACGAGCTCCGAGGTCATGGCGGCCCGGTCGACGACCCTGTCCTGGCCGAGGAGCACCGGTCCTCCATGCATCCGACATGCATCTAAGTTGCATGCGTCAAGCGGACAATAGGGCCGCGACCTGGGCTCGGGCAAGGTCCTCGGTTCGGGAGCCCCGCTTCGGTCGGGCATGATGTGGCCGTGGAACGGCCCCTGACCGCGACCGAGCGCGCCTACCGGTTCGCCAAGGCAGGCATCCTGGACGGATCCCTGCCCGCCGGTGAGCTGATCAGTGAGGGCCAGATCGCCCGGCCGCTGGAGCTGAGCCGCACGCCGGTGCGCGAGGCGTTCCTGCAGTTGCAGGCCGAAGGGTTGCTGCGCCTGTTCCCCAAGCGCGGGGCCCTGGTGGTCCCGGTCTCACCGGACGAGGTCGAGGCGGTGATCGAGGCCCGCCAGGTGATCGAGTCGTACGCGGCGACCGAGCTGGTGCGCCGCACCGACGCGATGCTGGAGGAGGTCACGTCGCAGATGCAGGAGTGCATCGACGAGCAGGTGCGCGCCGACGCCGACGGCCGGGGCATGGATTTCGTCGAGGCCGACCGCCGGTTCCACACGCTGCTCGTCCGGTCGACCTGTGGGTCCATCCTCGTCGACGTGTACGAGGGACTGCGCGATCGTCAGGTGCGGATGAACCTCGGCGCGATCGTCCGGGTCGCCGGCCGGTCCGAGCAGATCCTCGCCGACCACCGTGCGTTCCTCGCCCTGTTGCGGGCACGGGACTCCGAGACCGCGGTCGCCACCCTGGCCGTGCACCTGGACGGGACCCGCCGCGGCGCGGTCGGCGGTCCGGCGTGGGGTGGTCGCGCCGGGTGACCGGGCTCGGCTCTCCGGTCCGTTCGCGGCGCCGTGACCGGTCCGCCGGCGCGGCGTCGCCCGGGACCGCGGCTGATCACGAGAGGTTCGGCGACACGTCACGGGCCTGCACCCACGCTCGGCGGCAGGTCGTCATGATCCGGAATCCGCACCGCTGCAGGAACGCGACGAGATCGGGCTCCTCGGGCTCGGTGTAGGCCAGGAGCCGGTCGACCCGGGCGAGCCGGAGCCACTGCGCACCGGCAGCGAGCAGCGTGGACCCGACGCCCTGCATGCGGCTGTCCCGGGCGACATGCAGATTCCCCACGTCCGCCCAGCCGGCCGGACCCGTCACCTGCCCCGGACCCGCGATCGTGGTGTCGATCTCCAGACAGCCCAGCTCCCGGTCCCCGGCCACGGCGCTGAACCGGGTACCGCACTCGCCGAGAGTTCTCATGATCGTCAGGTCCCCGCGGGCATCGCCGGGAAGGTCCGCGACGTCGGCGAGGAGCACCTGTTCGCTGCTGCGGCTCTCGAACCCGAGCGCGTCGAGCAGCCGAGCGACATGGGGCCACTGGTCGGCCACGCCGGTCAGTCCGGGCGCCGGGAGCGCGAAGTCGGCGAGCACGGCGCGGACGCTCCAGGAGCGCATGACCGCTGTTGCCGCGTCGGCCACAGCGCGGCCGGCCAGGTGGGCGTCGGGCCAGTGCGACGCGTCGGGCCAGTGGAGCAGCCAGCGCAGTTCGCCGGAGTCGCGCAGCTCCGGGCCGACGTCGGTGGAATCGTCGTAGCGGACCAGGTGGGCGGCGGCGGCTATCCGGCCACGCTGCTCGGCGATCAAGGTGAGGCGTTCCCGGACCCAGGGGCCCACGATGAACTCGGCCGGCTCGTGCTCGATCCGGCTCAGCACGGTGTTGACCGAGATGGACGCCCCCGGCAGCGCCGCTTGGGCGTGGCTGTTGACCAGACTCGTCAGCTGGTCGCGGTCGCTTCGACGGAACGCTCGTACGGTGATGGCAGGCATGGGTCTCCCTCGTCGACGCGGTGTCGGGGATCCGCTGCCTGTGCGGTACCCGTCGACGGTAGCCGGTCGGCAGTGCGGTCGTACAGGTTCGATGCCCCTCGGCCCTGGTACGCATGGCAGGTGCATCCCGTCCCGGACCCGAACGCGGCCGCACCGAGCGGCCGCGGACATCGGACCGGACGGATCCTGCGCCGGCTCGCGCTCGTCACCTTCCACGGCACCCGGCAGAGCGTCCCGACCGTCGTGGCCTGCTTCGACGACGGGTGTTACGGCCGGATCGGTGGTGGGGGCGAGCGTGGTGTCGCGGTCCTCAACCGGGCGGTCATGCTGTCCCCGCGCGGGATCGACGTCGGGATCCTGGCGCACGAGCTGTCGCACGTCGAGCTCCACCACCGGCTCGGCGATGCCCGGGCGCAGGTGCCGCAGTGGTTCGACGAGGGGCTCGCCGTCATCGCCGGAGACGACCGGCGCTACATCGGTCCGCCCGGTGCGGCCGACCGCTGCCTGGTCCGCGCCGACGGCCCCTCCCTGCCTCGTTGGACGAGTGGCTGGCGGCCGCGAGCGCGGACGTCGAGGTGTACGCCGAGGCGGCGTGCGAGGTCTCCCGGTGGCTCGCGGACCACGACACCCCGCGACAGGCCACCGCACATCTGGTCGAGGGGCTCCGGTCGGGCGCGAGCTTCACCGGCCTCGTCCGGTAGCCCGAGCCTCCGGCGGTCCCGGCCGGCAGGGGTTTGACAGCCCTCGCGGCCCTCAGCGTGACTCCGGGTCCTGACCACGCGCGGCCCGCCCGCCGTCCACCGGCAGCACCACTCCCGTGACGAAGCCCGCTGCGTCGGAGAGCAGGTAGGCGACCGTGTCGGCCACCTCGCCGGGCCTCCCGACCCGGCCCAGCGGATGGATCTCGGCCATCTCCCGCCCGATCCTGGCCGCGTCGTCGGCGCCCGTGTCGTCGAGCATCGCCTCGTACCGGTCGGTCGTGATCGAGCCCAGTGCGACCGCGTTGACCCGGATCCCGTCCGCGCCGTGGTCGACGGCGGCGGCCCTGGTCAGGCCTTCGATCGCGGCCTTCGCGGTGGCGTAGGGGAGCGCGCCGCGGACGGCGCGCCGGGCCTGGTGGCTCGACATGTTCACGATCGAACCCGGTGTGCCCTGTGCGCGGAACCGGCGCACCGCGACGGCCGTGCCCACGACGGCCGGGGCCAGGTTCGCGGTGATCAGCGCGACCAGCTCGTCGGGGGCCGCGGTGTGCAGGGCCGCATCCCGGAAGACGGCCGCGTTGTTCACCCAGCCGGAGAGCTGGCCGAGCTGCTGTGCGAGATCGGCGGCCCGCTCGGCGGCGGCCGGGTCGTCGGCGCCTCCGACGACGGCGGCGACCCCGGGCCCGGCCGGATGGGTGTCGGTCCACCGGGCACAGCCCGGATCACGTTCCAGGACGACGACGGCGTCGCCCCCGGCGAGCAGCTTCTCGGCGATGGCGCGGCCGATACCGCGACCGGCACCGGTGACCACGTGCGAGCGGACCATCCGCTCATCCTCCCCGCGCCGGCGACCCAATCCCAAGCGATTCCCAAGAATTCCGGGGTCCGATGGAAACGGTCGTCGGTTGCCGGGATTCTCGCCGCAGGGGGATGAATCGGGGGGACGAATCGCGGGCGCTCCGCTGTCGCGGAACGCGGTCTCGTCCTGCTCACCGGACACCCCGGTGTCCGTCGACGAACGACGAGAGGATTCTCAGTGACGAGGATGTCCACCAGTTCCGGATGGGGCCGAACGCGATCGTTCGTGGTGCCGGTTGCGGCGACCGCGATCCTGCTGTCGACCGCCGTCGCCTCCGCGCAGGAGTACGACCACCGCTCCGTGGGGCTGGTCGCCCAGCAGGAACAGGACGAGCCGATCCGGGACGAGTTCTTCTGGCTCGCCGAGATCAACAAGGCGACCACCGTCATCAACAGCGAGGAAGGGCTGCTGGACGAGGCGATGGTGCCGGGCATCGCCGACGCCCTGCAGAAGGTGATCGACGACGGCGCCGCACCCGGTGCGAAGCGCCCGTCGACCGTCGTCGCCTTCGAGCCGCTGCTCATCGAGGCCGGCTCGACCGACGTCACCCTCTCTGCCAAGATCACCTGAGACAGGTTGAAGTCAGCGGTTCACAGTAGAGGGCGTGATCGGAGATCCTGGTGCTCGTGTCATCGGAGGAGCGTCGCGGTGCGGGGGCCGGCAGCAGCGGGTCGACGGCGTCGTCGTCGGGTCCGCGGTCGGCTGGTGGTCCGTCGCCGCGTCCGTCGCGTAGGTCGTTCAGCGCGGAATACAAGCTGGCGATCGTCGCGGAGTATGAGAACGCGCCGAACGGTGAGAAGGGCGCGGTCCTGCGCCGGGAGGGCCTGTATTCGTCGCACGTGATCGAGTGGACCCGGGCCCGGGACGTCGGCGCGCTGGAGGGCGTAGCCGATTCGAGGCGGTCGGCGAAACGTCCGAAGCGGTCGGCGGAGGCGGCCGAGTTGGAACGGCTCCGGGCCCGGAACGCGAAACTCGAATCCGACCTGACGAAGACGCGGACCGCGTTGGACATCATGGGAAAAGCGCACGCGCTCTTGGAGCAGCTGTCCGAGAGCGCGGACGACCAGGAACCACCGGCGCCGCGGAAGCGGCGTTGAACGGCGCGTTCACCGAGTTGCGCGCCGCTGAGGTGTCGATCAAGGCGGCGTGCGCGTTGACCGGTCGGTCGCGGGCCACGCACTACCGCCGCGCCGACCCGGCGGGGGTGACGCTCGGGCCGCTGCACGGCCCGCACCGTGCGCGCCGGCTCCCGCCCTCGACGATCACCGACGACGAGCGTGCCGCCGTGCTCGCGCTGCTGAACTCCGAGGACTACCGGGATCTGGCCATTCCGCAGGTGTGGGCCCGGGAGCTCGACGAGGGCCGGTGGTGGTGCTCGCAGTCGAGCATGTACCGGATCGCCCGCGCAGCGGGTCAGAACCGGGAACGGCGCGCCCAGGCCACGCATCCGCCGCGGGTGCGCCCGGAGCTGGTCGCTCATGGCCCGAGCGAGGTGTGGTCGTGGGACATCACCGCGCTGAAGGGCCCGCGGAAGGGCGAGTGGTACAAGCTGTATGTGGTGCTCGACATCTTCTCCCGCTACGTAGTCGGATGGCTCGCCGCGAACGCTGAGGATGCCGTCGTGGCGAAGGATTTCCTCGCCGACGCAGTCGCCCGCAACCACGTCATCCCGCAGACGATTCATGCCGACCGGGGCGGGTCGATGACCTCGAAACCGGTATCGGAGCTGATGGTCGATCTCGGTATCTGCCGGTCACATTCCCGGCCGCAGTGCTCGAATGACAACCCGTTCTCCGAGGCGCAGTTCAAGACGCTGAAGTACGTGCCGGACTTCCCGGACCGGTTCGGCTCGCTCGCTGATGCCCGCGCGTTCTGCGAGCGGTTCTTCGAGCACTACAACCACGAGCATCGGCACTCCGGCATCGGCATGCACACCCCGGCGTCGATCCACTTCGACACCGCGACCGAGGTCCGGGCTCAGCGTCAGACCGTCCTCGACCGCGCACACGCCCAGTATCCCGAGCGATTCAGTCGCCGGCCCAGCCCGCCGCGCCTGCCCGAGCAGGCGTGGATCAATCAACCCGTCCTACAGCCAACTCAGTAAGATCAACTGTCTCAGTTGACTTGACAGCTACCGTCACGCTGCTGCACGCCGGCCGGTCCAGCCAGGACATGCACGCCACCTACCGTGCGGCGATCCTGCGGGACAAGCTGCTCGAGCTCGCCGAGCAGCTGAACACGACGTCCCGGACGCTGGTGGAGCTCGCCGCGAACCACACGGCGACGATCGTGCCGAGCTACACCAACGGTGTCGCCGCCCAGCCGAACAGCTACGCGCACCAGCTGCTCGGCCACGCCGCGGGCCTCGACCGGGACGCACAGCGGATCCGCGAGGCCTACGCCCGCGTCGACCGTTCCGCGATGGGGACCACGGTCCTCAACGGCACCGGCTGGCCGTTGGACCGGGAGCGGATGGCCGAGTACCTCGGTTTCGGCGCGGTCGTCGACAACGCCTACGACGCCTCGCAGATCTCGTCGATGGAGCACCCCGTCGAGGTCGGATCGATCGTCACCTCGGTGGCGCTGCACAGCGGGAACTTCGTCGAGGACGTTCTCACCCAGTACGCGCAGACCCGGCCGTGGATCCTGCTCGAGGAGGGTGAGGGGAACACGTTCGTCTCCTCGGCGATGCCGCAGAAGCGCAATCCCGGCCTGCTCAACGACACCCGCAGCGACGCCTCGCAGGCCGTCACGCTCGCCCAGGGGCCGGTCTTCCAGACCCACAACATCACCCCCGGCATGCCCGACCCGAAGGAGGTCGACAACAACACCGAGGTGGTCGACGCCGGGATCAAGGCACTCGCCGGTCTCGACGAGGTGCTGAAGGCACTCGTCGTCAGCCCGGAGCGGGCGCTCGAGGAGGTCAACAGCGACTGGACGGCGTCCCAGGAGATCGCCGACATCCTCATGCGTGACCACGGACTCCCGTTCCGCGAGGGGCACCACGTCGCGTCGGAGATCGTCACGTTCGCGCGGTCGGAGAACATCGGCCCGCTGCAGTTCCCCTACCCCGAGGCCCAGCGCATCTACACGGAGTCGGTCGCCGGGACGGACAACCCGCAGGAGCTGCCGCTGACCGAGGCCGAGTTCCGGGCCGCGCTCGATCCGGTCGCGATCGTGAACAACCGGACGACCTCCGGCGGATCGCAGCCCGCCGAGGTGGAGCGGATGATCACCGAGGCGCGGGAGCGGCTGACCGCCCAGGACGAGTGGATCGGGCAGCGCCGCGAGCACGTCGCGACCTCGCTCGCCGAGCTCGACGAGGACTTCGCCGGGCTCCGCGGCTGACGGCCGGACGATCGGGACTCAGCGCAGCCCGGTGTCCAGGTCGATCATGAGTTGCGCGACCCGGCTCCGCCCGGCGGGGGCGGGCGGGTAGCGCCGCAGCACGTCGACGAGTGCGCCCGGTGCCCGGCGCCGGGCACCTTCGATGTGCCGGTCACCCACCGCGGGATCGTCACCGGCGGCGAGTTCCAGCGCCCTGGCGGCGTGCGCGGCGGCCCGCAGGATGTGCCCGACCTGGGTCGCCCGTGCGATCGGGTGCAGGTAGGCGGAGGCGGCCGCGTCACCCGCGGCGTGCGCCGCGTGCCTGCCCGGCCCGGTCGTGGCGACCTTCGCGGCCCGGTGCGCGTCCAGCGCGGTGACCCGCTGCAGCCGGGACCGCTCGGCACCGTCGACGAAGACCCGGGCGGCCTGCACGGCGGCGCGCGGGCGCGGATCGTCCGGGGCGGCGTCCTCGAACAGCGGGAGCACCTCCTCGGCGCAGGACAGCGTGTAGCCGGCCACCACCCGCAGCTCGTCCATGGTCAGCGCGAGGTCACCGGGCCCGATCCGTGCCATCCGCCGAGTATCCGGCGATGTCACCGCACCGGGGCGCCGGGGCCGAGCGGGATCCCCAGTGACCACCAGACGAGAAACAGCACGGTCCAGGCCGCCGTCATGAACAACGCCAGCGGCAGCGTGAACGAGACCAGGGTGCCGATCCCGGCGCCGGCCCGGTAACGCTGCAGGAAACCCAGCGCGAGCAGGAAGTACGGGCTCATCGGGCTGATCGAGGTGGACCCGGAGTCGGCGATCCGGAAGACCGCCTGGGCGGTGTCCGGTGGCACGTCGAGCAGCATCAGCATCGGCACGACGACCGGTGCGGTGATCGCCCACATCGCCGTCCCGCTGGTGATCACGATGTTGAGCACCAGCAGGAACCCGAGCACGGTCAGCAGCACCAGCCAGGTCGGCGCGCCGATATCGCGCAGCAGGTCCGAGGTGGCCACCGAGAGCAGGGTCCCGACGTTCGTCCACTCGAAGTAGGCGAGGAACTGGGAGATCGCGAAGAAGAACACCAGGACCGGGGCCACCGTGACGATGCCCTTCGCCATGATCGCGGGCACGTCGTCGAACGTCCGGATCACGCCGGTGCGGATGCCGAAGGCGATGCCGCCGATCCCGAAGACGACGGCGATCAGGAAGGCGACCCCGGCCATCAGCGGCGAGCCCTCGGCCCCGCCGTCCCCGCGCAGCGGCGCACCGGCCGGAGCGGTCAGCAGCAGCGTGACGGTCAGCAGGGTGAGCACCGCGAGGAACGCCCAGCGCAGGCCGGACCGTTCGTCCGCGGAGAGATCGAGCCCTTCGTCGTGCGATCCGGTGCCCTCGTCCGGTTCGAGATTGTCCCGTCGGGTCAGCAGCAGCTCGGTGACCAGGGTGATCACGGCGGCGAGCAGCAGCGCGGACGCGATGTTGAAGTACCAGTTCGCCAGCGGGGTCACCACCGCGTCCGGATCGACGATCCGCGCCGCGGCGGTGCTGATGCCCGCGAAGACCACGTCGTTGGGCGTCGGGACCGGATTGGCGTCGTAGCCCGACGCGATCGAGGTGTAGGCGACCACCACCCCCAGGATCGGCGAGCGTCCGACGGCCTGGAACGCGATCCCGCCGAGCGGGACGAGGATGACGTAGGCGGCCGCCGACGCCACCGTCGAGACGGTCCCGAGGAAGGCGAGCACGAACACGACCAGCGACGCGGGCACGTTCGCGAGCGACGCGCGCAGTGCGGCCCGAAGCAGCCCGGTCCGCTCCGCCAGCGCCACGCCCATGATCACCACCATGATCGTGACCAGTGGCGGGAAGCTGCGATAGGAGTCGAGCGCCGCACCCACGGCGAACGCCAGGCCGTCGCCGCTGAGCAGGTTGCGTACCGGCACCCAGCCGCCGCTTCCCGGGTCGGTGGCGCCGATCCCGGCCGCCGCCAGCCCGAGGCTGAGCAGCCCGAGCAGCGCCGACAGCACCCAGAACAGCCAGAACGGGTGCGGCAGCCGGTTGCCGAGCCGTTCGACGACGTCGAGCGCGCGGACCACGGAGGGCAGCCGCCCGCCGGTGTCCGGTGCTGCGGGCATCGGCGCTCCCTCGAAATCCGTCGTCGCTGACGGTGGATCCTGGCACGCTGCCGGGCTGCGTCCGGCGTGACGGGCGCAGCGGGGTGCCGTGGTCGGCGCCCCGGAGATCCCGTGTCAGCCGGCGGGCAGCGCCGGGTCCGCCTTCAACCCGACGCCGGAGAGCTTCAATCGCCGGGCCTCGCTCATCAGCATCGCCAGCGTGGTCGCCGCCGCCGCGTATCCGGTGCCGTGCGGCGGCCGGATGTTGGACAGGCAGTTGCGCTCGGAGTCGCGGCGGCCACGGCGGGCGTCGTAGGTGAAGTAGACGCCGAGCGAGTCGACCGAGCTCATCCCGGGACGTTCCCCGATCAGCACCACCGTGCTGCGTGCGCCGACCGCGGCGGCGATCTCGTCGCCCAGCGCCACCCGCGCCTGAGTCGCGACGACCACCGGTGCCACCCGCCAGCCGTCGAGCCGGTCCAGGATCTCGGCGAGCATCCCCGGCCCGTGTTCCTGCACCGCGCGCGGCGAGAGCCCGTCGGCGATCACCAGCACGACGTCGTACTCGCCCGCCGGCAGCTCGGTGCCGGGTGCGAGCAGCCGGCCCAGATCGGGCCGGGTCAGGTACTCGGCACGGTCCCGCGGGGCGCCGGCGGCCCACAGCGTGTCCACACCGAGCGCGGCGACGGCGCCGGTGAGCGCGTCGACGTCCAGCGGCGAGTGCACCGCGTCCCGGGCGGCGGCGTGCGCGGCCCGCAGCTCCAGCAGCCGGGCCGTGGGCAACGCGTCACCGGCCCGGCCCAGCGCGACCCGGGCGCGGGTGGAGGCACGCAGCACGTCGAGCGGATCGGTCCCGCTCACCGGACACCCGCCGTCAGCGTCCGGATCGCGGCTCCGGGCAGCTCCCGCACCCGGCCGTCCGGGGCGAGCATGTCCATCGTGGTCAGCCACTGCTCGAACTCCGGTGCCGGCCGCAGCCCGAGCACCTGGCGGGCGTAGAGCGCGTCGTGGAACGACAGCGACTGGTAGTGCAGCATCACGTCGTCCCCGCCGGGTACGCAGATCACGAACGAGCATCCGGCCGCGCCGAGCAGGGTGAGCAGCGCGTCGGTGTCGTCGGCGTCGGCCTCGGCGTGGTTGGTGTAGCAGACGTCGACGCCCATCGGGACGCCCAGCAGCTTCCCGCAGACGTGGTCCTCCAGCCCGGCCCGGGTGATCTGCTTGCCGTCGTGCAGGTACTCCGGCCCGATGAACCCGACGACGGTGTTGACCAGCAGCGGATCGAACGCCCGCGCGACGGCGTAGGCGCGCGCCTCCAGGGTCTGCTGGTCGACGCCGTGATGGGCGCCGGCGGACAGTGCGCTGCCCTGGCCGGTCTCGAAGTACATGCAGTTCGTGCCGACGGTGCCGCGCTCCAGCGACAGTGCCGCCTGGTGCGCCTGGCCCAGCAGCTCCAGGGTGACGCCGAAGCCCTCGTTGGCGGCCTGGGTACCGGCGATCGACTGGAAGACCAGATCCACCGGGGCGTCACGCTCCATGATCTCGATCGACGTCGTGACGTGCGCCAGCACGCAGGACTGGGTCGGGATCGCATAGCGGCTGCGGATGTCGTCGATCAGGTGCAGCAGCTCCGTGGTGCGCTGCGGCGAGTCGGTGGCCGGGTTGATCCCGATCACCGCGTCACCGCAGCCGAGCAGCAGACCGTCCACGATGGACGCGGTCACTCCGGCCGGGTCGTCGGTCGGGTGGTTGGGCTGCAGTCGGGTCGCCATCGTGCCCGGGCGCCCGACGGTGGAGCGGAACGCGGTCTCCACCGGTGTGCGGCGGCCGACCGCGATCA
Organism: Pseudonocardia autotrophica; assembly: GCF_003945385.1. Taxonomy (NCBI): domain Bacteria; kingdom Bacillati; phylum Actinomycetota; class Actinomycetes; order Pseudonocardiales; family Pseudonocardiaceae; genus Pseudonocardia; species Pseudonocardia autotrophica. The sequence continues at coordinate 6,293,043 of NZ_AP018920.1, read as the reverse complement.
GGTCCTGCAGCCGCATCAGCTTCGTGGTGGCCGCCACCATCTCCGGGGTCAGTCCGGGCGCCAGCGCGGTGATGTCGGTGGCCGGCGAGAGCAGGTGCTCGCGGAACCCGCCCACGGTCATCGACGAGACCGGTGCGAACGCCTCCGGCGAGTGGGTGTCGACGATCAGCCGGGTGACGTCGTCGGTCTCGTAGGGCACGACGTGCTCGGTCAGGAACGTCGCCAGCGGCAGGTCGGCGAGCAGGCTCTGGGCCGCGACCCGCTCCTGCTCCGACGACGCCGCGACGCCGGCGAGCACGTCCCCCGAGCGTTCCGGGGTGGCGGCGGCCAGCAGGGCCGCCACATCCTCGAACTCGTAGGTGTGCCCGCCGAGGGTGGCCCTGCGCCGCGTCATGTCAGCTCTTCCTCCGCCTCGGCCAGCGCCGCGAACTCCTCGTCCGGAGCGGCCGCCACCAGGTGGTGCCGCGAGTAGAGGCCGAAGTACACCATGAACAGCGCGAAGGCGCCCAGGGTCGCGCCCGCCGCGATCGGATCGACCAGGAACGTCGCGATCACCGCCAGCACCGCGATGACCAGCGCGAACCCGGTGGTGACGGTGCCACCCGGCGTCCGGTGGGGCCGGGCCATGCCCGGCTCGCGGCGGCGCAGCACGATGTGGCCGACCATCATGAGCACGTACGACAGCGCTGCCCCGAACACCGCCATGTTCAGCAGCACCTCGCCCTGCCCGGTCAGCGACAGGCAGAACCCGACCGAACACCACCGGACCGGCGAGCGCGATCGCGGTGATCACGAACATCGCCTTGAGTGCCTCGCCGACGCCCGCGATGTGGATGCCCACGAAGATCACGTATGCGGCCAGGTGGACCCACCAGCCGTCGGTGATGCCGAGCAGGCCGAGCGACTCGACGTAGTGGCCGATGAAGGTGGCGATCGCGGCCGACGCGATCGCCTACTCGACGAGGATCGCCGTCCCGGTGGCGAAACGCCCCACGGGCCCGGTGCCCGGCGCGCGAACGTGTAGCCGCCACCGGCCGCCGGCAGCGCCGACGACAGCTCCGCCATCCCCAGCACCTTCGCCATGTGCATGGCGGCGATGACGATCCCGGCGATCAGCAGGCCGCCGAAGCCGCCTTCGGCGAGGCCGACGTTCCAGCCGGAGTAGTCACCGGAGATGACGTAACCGACCCCCGGGCCGGCCGGCAGCACCCAGCGGGCGGCTCCGCTGCGGAGGCCGCGTCTGCCCCGGGTAGTCCTCGGTCGGCCCGGTCATGGGACACGTCTCCGCTCGTCGAGGTGAGCGGATCGTAGGTGTGACCCCCGGTCGTGCGGGATACGTCGTTGTGACGAACTGTTGCGTCTCGCAGTGAACCCGGACGGGGTCGTTGTCGACGCGACAGGGTGACGCGTCGACCCACCCGTGACGGAGGGTCGATCACGGTGCGTGGTCCCGGAAAAGGGTACGCGTCCGTTCGGGTCTCGCCCGGTCACGTTCTGTCGCGGAATGCGGCCGGAAGCGACGGAACCGCGGAGGACGGGTTGCCGGATGAGAGCAGTATCCTCGCAGAAAGTAATGCCTGTCGTCCGATAGTGGTAAGGAATTCGTTGGATCGAGGGTCGACCGGATAGCGTTCTGTGCATCGGCGGGGCTCCCGAACCCACGCCGAACACGCCGGTCCGAAACGGACCCCGTACACAACGGAGAACTAACTGTGCTGAAGAAGGCTGGAATCATCACCGCCGGCGTCACCGCTGGGCTGCTCGCCGTCTCGCCGCTGGCGTTCGCCGGCGATGGTGGTTGGGACCACGGCCACAAGCACGGCGACAAGACCGTCGTGAACGCCGACCAGATCAACAACATCGACCAGGACCGCAACTCCTCGCAGCGCGGTCTGGTCAACGTCGGCGACGTGAACGCGCTGAACAACGCCAACGTGCTGTCCTGCTCGCTGAACAGCGCCGACATCGCCGCCAGCGTGCTGGGCATCCTCGGCGGCCAGGCCACCAACGGTGCCGACGCCCCGAGCGTCTCCGAGTGCTCCCCGGGCTCGACCTCGCAGACCAACGTCCAGGGCTGATCTGCGCCTGAGGTCACCAGGGCCACAGATTCCGTGAGCCGTCTCTCGCGGAACCGTTGACCCGGTCCTTTCCGAATTCCCCGCTCTCCGAACCGGAGCGGGGAATTCGGCATTTCCGCTCCTCTCCCGGCCGGGGATCTCCGGGGCTACGATCGCCGGACCGGGGACCGGCCGGTGGCCATCGTCGCGCCGAGCGGCACCAGCGCCGCGATCAGCGCCAGATCCGAGGCGAGCACGACCGGGCCGATCGTGCCCGGGCGCCCGATCACGAACAGGACTCCGGCGACGGCGAGCAACGCGCCCGGCATCCGGGCCCCGGCTCGCAGGAGCAGCCATCCGCTGAGCGCCAGGCCGAGCGGGGTGAACCAGCCCCACGGCAGGAACGCGAGCACCGCGAGCAGCGGTACGTCCTCGCCGGCCCGGTCGAGCAGGACGGTCCCGGTCGCCGCGTGGTACATCGCCTGGATGTTGAACGCCGCCCCGGCGACCAACCCGATCGTGACGACCGCGGCCACCCGGGGAGCGGCCCGCGGCGCCACCGGCTCCACCGCGCGCAGCACGCCGGGCACCGCGATCGCGAGGGCGAGGCAGGCCCACAACCCGACCGTGCCTCCGAGCACGCCGCTGTTGACGCCGTTCTCGACGAACAGGAACAGCAGGCTGCTCCCCAGCAGCAGGAACGGTCCGAGCACGGCGGCGGTGCCGGCGATCCGGCCGGCGGTCGCCGGGACGGTGTGCGAGATCGTGTCGGTCACGACGGGTCTCCTCCCTCCCGGGGCACCCGCCCCGGGACCGCCGCCCACACTCGACCGGTGGTGGACGGAGGCCCAGCGTGCGGCCCGGCCTCCGGTGGTGCGGCCGTCCGCACCACCGATGGCCGGTCGACCCCCTGTCCGGGCGCGGGCGGGCACCCGATACTCGGCCGATGACCCTGCACCGGCGGCTGCCGACCGTGCTCGCGGTCACCGGGACCGTCGTGGTGCTCGTCGCACTCGCGACAGTCCTGGCCCGGGGCCGGGGCCCGGCCGTGCTCTACGGGTTGTACTTCTGGCACAACGGCCCGTCCGCGCTCGTCCTGCTGTGGACCGGGCGGTTCGTGTTGCAGCGACGCCCAGGACACGGCTCCGGTGTGGTGCTGACGATGGTCGGCCTGCTCCATGCCGGGCACGCGGCGACCGCCGCGGCGGCGGACGCCGCACTCGTCCGGGCGGGGCTGGACACACCGCTGACCGTCGCGTTGACCGACACGATCGTGGTCGCTGATCTCCCGCTCGCCGCGACCGTCCCGCTGTGGGTGATGAACTGGCTCTGGGTGCCCGCCGCGGTGCTCACCGTGGTCGCGCTCCCGGCGCTGTTCCCGGACGGGACCCCACCGCGCAGCGGCGGCCGGGTCACCGCGGTGGCCGGGACGCTCGGCGCCGCCCTGCTGGTCGGCGCGTTCGCCTGGGACGCCTGGCCTACCGCGACCTGGGCGGTCCCGGACCGCCCGGCCGCGATCGGGGTGCTCTCGGTGCTCGGCGGTGTCGCTGTGCTGGTGGCGGCATCCGTCGCGCTGTCGGGGCTGGCCGGCCGGTGGCGGCGGGCCGATCCGGTCGAGCGCGGCCCGTACCGGGTGATCGGCGTCGTACTGGCGCTGTTCGCGCCGGTGGGGGTGCTGACCCACCCGTGGCCGGCACTGTGGATCCCGGCGATGCTCGTGCTGATCAACCTGCTGGTCGTCTGTTACGGAGTGGCCGCGGCCCGTTACCGGTTGCACGAGATCGAGCCGGTGCTCGGTCGCGCGGCCGTCGCGGTGGCGCTCTCCGCGCTGGTCGCGGTGGTCTACCTGGCCGTGGTCGTGGGGGGCGGCGGGCTGCTGGGGCGGCTCGGTGGCGGGGCGTCGGACGGGGCTCTGCTGGTGCTCTCCGGTGCAGTGGTCGTGGCCCTGCTGGTCGAGCCGGTTCGCAGGCACACCCGGCGGTTGACCGAACGGCTGCTGTACCGGCGCGACACCGACCGGCTCGGCGTCATGTCCCGGCTGGCGGCGCGGGCCAGCGGCACCGCGACCCTGCCGGAGGTGCTGTACGACGTCGCGAACCTGCTGGTGCGCAGCACCGGAGCCGCGCGCGCCGAGGTATGGCTGGGCGGCGCGCGGGTTGCGGGTGCAGGCACCGCACCGAAGCGGTCCGCAGAACTGCGCGTCCCGATCGAGGCCGGCGACGAGCTGCTGGGCGAGCTGCGGCTGCTCGCCGTTGCACGCGCCGATCTGGTGCGCGACGCTCCGACGCTGCTCGACGACGTCGCCCGTGCACTCGGCCCGGTGGTGCGGACCGCACGCCTGGCCGACGAGCTGCAGGAACGGCTGACCGAGCTGGCCGAGTCCCGGCGACGGTTGGTGGAGGCGCACGATGCGGCTCGCCGCGGGATCGAGCGCGACCTGCACGACGGCGCACAGGCCCGGCTGATCGCGCTGCGGATGCGGATCGGTGTGCTGCTCGTCGAGACCGGGGATCCCCGGCTGGCCGGGCTCGGGACCGAGGTGGAGGCGATCGTCCGCAGCCTGCGTGATCTCACCCGCGGCCTGCACCCGCCGCTGCTCGACGAGCACGGCGTCGTCGCAGCGCTGCGTGCCGGGACCCGGACCCTGCCGGTACCGGTCATCGTCCACGCCGACGGTTTCGGCCGTCGTCCGCGGGCGGTGGAGACGGCCGTGTACCTCAGCTGCCTGGAGGCTGTGCACAACGCGGTGCGGCACGGGTCGCCGTCACGGGTCGTGGTCGAGCTGACCGGTGGCCCGTACGGGCCCGCCTTCACCGTGACCGACGACGGTGGCGGGTTCGATCCCGGCACCGTCGGGACCGGGACCGGGACCGGGCTGACGAACATCGCGGACCGGATCGCCGCACTCGGCGGCCGGGTCCGGATCGAGGGCCGAGCCGGCGCAGGCACCCGGATCACGGGTGACCTGCCCGGTCAGCCGGAGGTCGCGGAGAGGTAGACCAGCACGGCCCGCACCCGGCGGTGCACGGCGTCGTCGCCCGACTCGAGGCCGAGCTTGCCGAACACGTTGGTGATGTGCTTCTCCACGGCGCGGTCGCCGAGCCGCAGCCGGTCGGCGACCGCGCCGTTCGACAGCCCCTCCGCGACCAGCTCCAGCACCTCCCGCTCGCGCCCGGTCAGGCCGGCCAGCGGCGACGCGGCCCGTCCGGACCGGGCTGCCACCAGCGCCTCCACCACCTGCGGGTCCAGCACCGTGCCGCCGGCCGCGACCGCTCCGATCGCCCGGCGCAGCGTGTCCAGGTCGCCGATCCGCTCCTTCAACAGGTACGCCCGCCCGGCGGCGCCGGGGGTGAACAGGCGCAGCGCCCAGTCCGGCTCCACGTATTGCGAGAGCACCACGACCCCGGTGGACGGGTGCCCGGCGGCAAGCTCCTCGGCCGCCCGGATGCCCTCGTCACGCAGCCCCGGCGGCATCCGGACGTCGGTCACGACCACGTCCGGCCGGTGGTCGGCGACCGCCCGCTGCAGCTCGGGCAGCGTGGGGACCCTGGCCACCAGATCGAGTTCCGGATCGGCATGCAGCAGTGCGGCCAGCCCCTCCCGGATGAGGTAGCTGTCCTCGGCTGCCACCACCCGCAGCGCCATCCGGGGAACCTAGCCGGTCTCCGGCGCCCGGGGATCGAGCATCCGGACGAACACGACCACGCGCGGCCGGTGGTTCCGCCGGACTCGACGGGCCCGGGCCGTCCGGTGTGGAGCGGCTCGCCGGCGCGCCGGACCCGGTCAGGGGTGGTACGGCAGCACCACGTGCGACGGGTGGTCGGGGCCGTGCAGTACCTCGTAGTGGATCCGGCGGCCGGTCACCGCGGTCGCCATCCGCTCGCCCGTCCCGTGATTGCGGGCGAACCGGGGGAACGCCGCCCCCGCGATCTGTACCCGGAGCCGGTGCCCGGCCCGCACCCGGTACCCGGTCGGGCTGAGCGCCAGCCGGACGACTGTGGTGCCGTCCGGGGCGGTCGCCTCCCGCCCGGGGACGAGCCGGTGCATCGCGTCGGTGATGTTGAGCGACGTCCCGTCCGGGGCGACGTCGCAGACCCGCACGAACACGTCGCCCTCGGCGGTGTCCGTGCCCTCGGCCGCGGTCCGCACGTACACCACCGCGGACACCTGGCCGAGCAGGTCGAGATCGGTCTCCTGCGGCGGCCCGGTGTAGACGAGCACGTCGTCGCGGGCCTCGATGTCCCGGTTGTCGTGCTGCTTCGACGGGGGCTGCAGCATCGGCCCGCCGACCGTCGGTGTCGGGTCCGCCGGGTCGTAGACGAACGGGTCGGCGACCGCTCCGGCGCCCGGCGCCTCGGGCAGCAGCCGCCCGCCCGGAGCCAGGTACCACTCGCTGGGCTGGGCGTCCGGCGGTGGCCAGCACGGCAGGTCGGTCCACCGGTCGGCGTGCTGGACGTAGGCGCGTACCGGCGCCCGGCCGTCGTCCGGCCCGTCGTGCAGGTGCACGCCGAGCCAGTGCGTCATCTCGTGCGCGATCGTCGACACCGAGCCGGGATCGCCGTGGTTCCACGGGCCGATCGTGATCCGGGCGGTCGCGCCGCCCCGCTGCAGCGCCGTGAAGTCGACCAGCTGCCGGTCGACGAAGAGATCCCACCAGCCGGTGACCATGCAGACCGGTGGCATCGCGGCGGCGTCGAAGCCGTCGTGCTCGGCCGGCGCCCAGAACTCACGCGGCTGCTCGGCGTGCTCGACGAAGTCCCGCCAGAACATCACCGGCGCACCGCTGAGGGCGACGTCGGCGGCCTGCAGCGGGAGCGAGGTGACGGCGCGGCGCTTGCGCCTGCTGAACACCGGTGTCGCCAGGAAGCCGGTGACGGCGCCGATCCGCTCCTGCCTGCCGATCTGGTTGACCCAGCCGGCCAGGTTCAGCAGCCCGGGGGCGCCGCCGGGATAGAACGTACTGGTGAACTCGGACGCCGTGATGTCGGCGTTCATCGAGCACAGGCCCGGATCGGCGTAGGGCGCAACCGCCCACTGGGTGTGGCCGACGTAGCTGGGGCCCACCATCGAGACCCGTCCGTCGCACCACGGCTGGGAGCGAACCCAGTCCAGGGTGTCCAGCCCGTCCGCGCTCTCGTGCAGGAACGGCCGGAACTGGCCGCCCGATCCGAACGTGCCGCGGGTGCTCTGCACGAGCACCTGGAACCCGCGCCGGGCCAGCAGCGACCCGATCATCGAGCCGAGTCCGTGGCGGCCGTAGGGGGTACGCATCAGCACGGTCGGACGCGGCTCCCCGGGGCCGGGGCGCCGGTAGAGATCGGCGAGCAGCACCACCCCGTCGGACAGCGGGACGCGCAGGTCCCGCTCCCGCACGTACGGCACCGGCGGGCCGGTGAACCCCAGACGCCGGTCGATCAGACGCTCCGCGAGCGCGGCCATCGCCACCTCCCCCCTCGGACCCGCGCGGCTGCGGGACCAGCCCGATCGTAGGAGAACCCGGTTGCCCCCTCGGGGCGGCGGCCGGTAACCAATCCGGGTGGTGGATGCTCCGAGGGTCCCTCCGGTGCTCACGGACGGGGTGGTGACGCTGCGCGGGTTCGTGGAGTCCGATGTGGCCGCGATCGCCGCCGAGGTCTACCGGGATCCCGAGGTCCGGCGCCGGACCTCCCTCGGCCCGCACCTGGGGATCGCCGACGCCCGCGGCTGGGTGGACCGGGTCGCGGCGAACTGGGCGTCCGGTGGCGGCCGGCGGGCTGGGCAGGCACCGGCTGGCGCTGGGTGCGTCCGCCGCGAACACCGCGAGCAGGCGGGTGGCCGAGCGGGCCGGGTTCCGGCAGGCCGGGCGGTTCCGCGCGGACGGCGTGTGCGGGTTCGCGGGGGAGATCGTCGACGACGGCGTCTGGTGCGAGCTGCTCGCCTCCGATCGGTGATCGACACGTTCGCGGCGCACGTCGGAACCGTCGGTGACCCCGCGTAGCCTGCGCCGGGTGCAGGTGCTGCGGATGGCGTGTTGTGACCGGGAGTGGGTCGGGGCGGACCGGGCCCACTGCTGCAGCCGTTTCGGGGGCTGCGGCGGGGTGTTCGACGATGCGGAGCTGTGGGACACCCACCGCCCGCGCGGCACCTGCGTGGCCGATCCCGGGGAGCTCGGCATGGTCGCGACCCGCAACGGGATCTGGCTGCGGCCGCTCGACGAGGCGAGCTGACCCGGCCGAGGCTCACCCGGCGGCGCGGCTGATCCCGCGGAACACCGCGTCGTGCTCGCCCGGGTTGCGCACCAGCACCAGGTCCAGCCCGGTGAACCACAGCACCGACCCGGTACCGAACCGCCTGCGGCCGCCCGCCGCGCAGAGCAGCTCGATCATCCCGACGTCCACCACGACCAGCGCGCCCCGCCACTCGTCCTCGTGATGGGGCCGGGAGGCGCCCGGCGGCAGCGTGACGGTCCGGGTGCGGAACGTCGGTGAACCCGGCACGGACCCGCCCTCCCCACCGCCGGTGCTCCCGGCACTACGGAGGGAGACCGGACGGACGCGCCGAAGTCATCGGTTGCACCCGCCGGCGCAGGGCCGGAACCGTTCACGGGCCACCGGTCGCGGCGCGGCCACCGCCCACCGCCCCGTGGGGGGTGCGGGCCGACGCCCTAGTAGGTTCGCGCGACCAGGGGGTACATCGTGACGCAACGACGCCAGCCGCGGTTGGGGGCGATCGAGTCGACGTCGCTTCCGGCCGCGCACGCCCGCGCCCGCGACGCCCGCCGGCGCCGCCCGGTGGCGGCGGATCCGGCGGCCGCGGGACTGGCCGACGATCTTGATCTCGGGGCCGCGCCGGGCCGCACCGACGCGCTGTGCACGCTGCTGCGTGCGGCGGTGCTCGACCACTGGGTCCGGGATTTCGTGCACCGGCACCCGGCGGGGACGGTGGTGGAGCTCGGCCCGGGGCTGGACTCCCGGGCGGGCCGGCTCGGCACCACCGGCCCGGCGCACTGGATCGACGTGGAGCTGCCCGAGGTCGCGGACCTGCGGCGCGAGCTGCTGCCGGGCCCGGCGCACCTGGTGGCCGGATCGGCGCTCGACGAGGACTGGCTGGAGCTGGCGGGGGAGCTGCCGGGGCCGTACCTGGTGGTGTCCGACCAGGTCCTGTCCCTGCTCCCGGAACAGGGTGTGCAGCGGATCGTGTTCACCGCGGCCCGGATGCTGCCCGGTGCGGAACTGGTCACCGACGTGCTGTCCCGGACCGCGGCCGGGCGGCTGGGCAGCGGGCCGCTGCGCGAGCTGGAGGTGGACTGGACCTGCGAGGACCCGCGCGAGCTGGAGCCGTGGGGCCTGCGCCTGCTCGACGCCTGCGGGGTGGGGGACCCGCCCGCCGGTGTCGCCGGGCGGCTGCCGCGAGCCACCCGGGCGCTCGCGACCGCGCTGCGTGCCGCACCGGCGATGCGCGGGCAGCGGCTGGCCCACTACGAGATCCTGCCCGGCTGACCGGGATCGTCGTGGCCGGACCCGGCTCCCCAGTCGGACCGGCCACGACGTGACGTCGACCCCCGAGGTCGCGCCCGCCCGGCCGTGGGCCGGACACGACCGGTACGACGAGTGGGATCGCCTCCGGTGACGGCGCGCACGGCCGGATCATCAGAAGTGGGGAGCGCTCCGGTGGGTAGGCTCGGCACGGTGACGGTTCCGAAGATCGAGGCGGATCCGGCGGAGGTCGGGCTGGACGCGACCCGGCTCGCCAGGATCGACACACACTTCCGCCGCTATGTCGACGAGGGCAAGCTCCCCGGCTGGACCATCGCGGTGGCCAGGGGGGACCGGCTGGTGCACCTGTCGCACCACGGCCGCCGCGACGTCGAGGCCGGGCTCCCGGTCACCGACGACACGATCTGGCGCATCTACTCGATGACCAAGCCGATCACGTCGGTCGCGGCCCTGATGCTCTGGGAGCGGGGCGCGCTCGAGCTCACCGATCCGGTGTCCCGCTACATCCCGGCGTTCGCCGAGCAGCGGGTCTACCGCGGCGGCTCCGCCCTGAACCCGGGTACCGACGCGGCCCGGGAGCCGGTCCGCGTGCACCACCTGCTGACCCACACCGCCGGGCTCACCTACGGCTTCCACCACGCGCACCCGGTGGACGAGATGTATCGGTCCAAGGGCTACGAGTTCGGGGCACCGGAAGGCGTCGACCTGGCGACGGCGGCCGAGCAGTTCGCGTCGTTCCCGCTGTTGTTCCAGCCCGGCACCGAGTGGAACTACTCGGTGGCGACCGACGTGCTCGGCCGGGTCGTCGAGGTCGCCTCCGGGCAGCGGCTCGACGAGTTCCTGCGCACCGAGATCCTCGATCCGCTCGGGATGAGCGACACGACGTTCTCGGTGGCGCCGGACTCGCCGGAGGCCGCGCGCCTCGCCGCCCTCTACAACGCCCGTCCGGGCGGCGGGCTGGTCGTCAACAAGGTGCTCGCGCGGGCGGCGACCCGCGAACCGACCTACCTGTCCGGTGGCGGCGGGCTGCTCTCCACCGCGGGGGACTACCTCCGGTTCGCCCGGATGCTCGCCCGCGGTGGCGAGCTCGACGGCGTCCGGATCATCGGGCCGCGGACGCTGGCCCGTGCCACCCGCAACCACCTGCCCGGCGGCCAGGACCTGGAGACCGTCGGGCGGCCGATCTTCTCCGAGTCGGCGTTCGCCGGTGTCGGGTTCGGCCTCGGCTTCTCGGTCGTGATCGACGGCCCGGCCGGCAAGCAGCTCGCCAACGAGGGCACGTTCGCCTGGGGCGGGCTCGCCTCGACGGCGTTCTGGGTGGACCCGGTCGATGACGTCGTCGCACTGTTCTTCACCCAGCTGGTCCCGTCCAGCACCTACCCGATCCGATCCCAGCTCCAGACGCTGGTCCAGCAGGCGGTGATCGACTGATGAAACCGGCATCCCCCGCGCTCGCGTTCGCCATCCAGACGGTGGTCGTCGCGGCTTCGCTCTGGGTCGCGACCGTGCTGGTCAGCGGGATCGACGTGGCGGCCGGCTCGACCGGCGCCCGGGTCGGGACGCTGCTCGGCGTGGCGCTGCTGTTCGGCGTGGTGAACGCGGTGGTCAAGCCGATCGTGGCGACGATCGGCTGCCCCCTCTACATCATCACCCTGGGCCTGTTCGGGCTGATCGTGAACGCGCTGATGTTCATGCTGACCGGCTGGCTGTCCGGGGTGCTGAACCTGCCGTTCGTCGTCGACGGGTTCTGGGCGGCCTTCTGGGGCGCCATCATCGTCGCGATCGTCTCGTTCTTCCTGAACCTGGTGGTCCCGGACCGCTTCGACCGGCGCTGAGCCCGGTGGGCGGGTGTCACCCCGCCCACCGGTCGCAGGTCACACCGGCCAGGTCTCCTGGCGGTGGGCGCCGTCCCAGAACATCCACTCGTAGCGCGAGGTCGTCGTGAAGTGCGCCCGCATCCGGCCCAGCTCGGTGTCCGAGACCGTCGCGCCGATCCGGTCGGTCGCGTCCAGCACGGCGTCGACGACGGCCCGGAACTCCTCGCCCGCGTACATGTCGATCCAGCGCTGGTAGAGCGGGTCCGGAGAGCCGGCACCGACCAGGTGCTCGCCGACCTTCGCGTAGATCCAGTAGCAGGGCAGGACGGCGGCGACGCCCTCGGCGTACGAGCCGCCGTGCGCCGCCGCGAGGATGTAGCTGACGTAGGCGCTGGTGGCCGGCGCGACCGGTGTCGACCTGGCCTGCTCGGAGGTCAGGCCGAGGCCGTCGAGCAGATCGGTGTGCAGCTCGCGTTCGGCGGCGATCGCGCCGGCGGCGTGTTCGGCGAACATGACGGTGTCGTCGTCGTCCGGGGCCTTCGCCGCACACACCGTGAGGGCCTTCGCGTAGCCGCGCAGGTAGTGCGCGTCCTGGATGATGTAGTGCCGGAACGCGTCGTGCGGCAGCGAGCCGTCGGTCAGCCCGGTGACGAACGGGTGGGCGAGGATCTTCGCGTGGATGGTCTCGACGTCCGACCAGAGCAGGTCACGTGTGCGGTGCGCCATGAGGATCACCGTAGTGGTGGCGCGGGGCCGGCAGCCGCCGCAGCGACACCCGCCGGACCGCACCGCATGCGCCGGATTCAGCCCCGTAACGCCTGGTCGACACGCTGTCAATCCGGCGGTGACACGCCGGTGAGACGCTGAGCACTTCGAGGCGGAGAACAGCGGCGGGCCGGTCACCATGAAACGAGGCGGGTGGCTCAGCGCGGAGAGCGCGCCCTGTCACATCCACTGTCACGTCGCCTGTCACGGAGGTGAGGGCATGAGCGCACCGGCGCCCATGGAGCACCACGAGAAGATGCGGATGCGGGCCGCCGCATTCCGGGCCACCCGGGTCTACCCGGGCCCGGTCGGTGAGCTGATCTCCCGGGAGCTGCTCTCCTGGGAGGACTTCGGCTACCGGCTCGGCGGGAACCGTCTGGTGATGGATCTGGTCGACGACGTGCTGAAGTCCCAGCCGGCGTCGCGGTCCGACGCGGCCTGAGCCCCGCGGTCCCGGCGACGCGCGCTCAGCGCAGCGTGCTGCCGGCGACCTCGGCCGCCGGCCCGGTCGGCGGGTCGCCGTCGGCGAGTCCGGCGACGGCGGCGGCCAGCACGACCATCGCGGCGAGCGTGGTCAGGCTCCCGAGCCGGGCGAGCACGGTGAAGACCCGTGCCGCCGTGCCTCCGGTGACCCGGTGCCGACCGGCGCGGTCCCCGGCCGCGGGTGCCGCGGAGCCCTGGGCAGGCGGTGGCGGTGTCGTGGAGCGCCGGGCAGGCGGTGGCGGTGTCCCGGAGCGCTGGGCAGGCGGTGGCGGTGTGCCGGCTCCCCGGCCGGCCGGGCGCTGCCGGTCCGCACCCCGGGTGCCGGGGCGCTCCACCGGCTGACGCACGGGGGTCGCGGATCGCGGAGCCGGCAACCGGCGGGTGTCCGCCGCGGGCGAGCGGTCCGCGCCGCCGTGCCGCGGGGCCGGGACGTCCAACCGGTGCGCGAGATCGAGGTACCGGACCTGCCCCTCGGGCAGGGCGCGCGGTGCTGCCGCCTCGGTGGTGCCGACGGGGCGGCGCGGGCTCGGGATGCGGATGACGGGCGCGGACATGACGATCACCACGATCTCGGGGGAGTCGATACGGGGTCTTCGGGATCCGGTGCGCGCCGCCGGTTCCTGTTTCTGCCCGTCTTGTCGTGTCAGGTGCTCACCCTGTTATCCGGTGACGGGTTACGCCAATCGTCGGAGTGAGTGCTCCACCCGTCAGGGGCACGAAAACACCCGTACGTCGTCCGATGCGTCACTCAGGGTTGTCGAACATCACTCCGTTGCGCGGGTCACCTGGTCCGGGAGACGACCGATCAGGCCGCGTGCGTGCGCCAGCGACACCGCCTCGGTGCGCCCGGACGCGCCGAGTTTCGCCATCACCCGGGACAGGTGGACGCTGACCGTCTTCTCGCTGATGAACAGCCGCTCGCCGATCGCCCGGTTGGTGAGCCCGTGCGCGACCTGTTCGAGCACCGCATGCTCGCGCGGCGTGAACGGGGACGGCCGCGCCGGCCCGCCGGAGGGCACGCCCTCACCGGCCCGGCCGGCCAGCTCGGCGACCGCCGATGCCAGCGGCGCCGCACCGAGCCGCTGCGCGGTGCCTGCCGCGACCGCCAGATCCTCAGCCGCGGCGCGGCGGTCGGCGGCGCCCGCCGCCGGGCCGCGACCGGCGCCGACCGCGCGGTCCAGGAGAGCCGCCGCCCGCCGCAGGCGTGCCTGCGCGGCCCGGTAGTCGTCGCCGTAGCCCGCGAAGGTGTCGACGACCGCGGTCCACGCGGCCGGGTCGGAGCTGCCCGCCGCCCGGCCGACCTCGGCCCGGGCCCGGCCGAGCCAGGCCCGGCCCTCCGGGCCGATCGTGGTGCCGCGTGGCAGCCCGGTTCCGGTGACCTGCTCGGCGAGCGTCAGCAGTTCGGCGGCGGCCTCCCGGAAGGTGGAGTCTGGTTTCCCCTCGGCGCGGGCCGCGACGGCGAGATCGGCCTGGGCACCCGCGCCGAGTGCGCAGAGCGCGATCTGGCCGAGGTGGCTCGGGAGCTCCCGCGCCACCTCGTCGATCGCGGCCCGGGCCCGCCGCGCGGCGAGCCCGGGATCGTCGCGCAGGCAGGCCGCCTCCACCCCGACCATCCCGAGCAGCATCGGGATCTGGTCGTGCGGCGGCGGCTCGGCGGCGAGGAGCTCCAGCAGCCGCTCGGCATCGTCGAGCTCGCCGCGGGCCACGGTCACCAGCGCCCCTGCCGCCGCCAGCACGCCGGTGACCTGCACCGGGACGGTCGGGTCGATCCCGTGGGTGATCCGGGTGACGGCGTCCCAGCCGCCGCGCTGGAACTCCACCCGGGCTTGCACGACCTGGAAATCCAGGCCGTACCCGACCCAGGACAGGCCGTACCCGGCGGCGCGCCGGCTGCCGTCGTCGAACTCGGCCGCGGCGGCGTCGAGCAGGCCCTCCTCCAGCAGCGACACCCCGCGGGTCCACACCGTCCGCAGCTCGACGGTCCGGCTACCAGCCGCCGCGGCCAGCTCGGCGGCCTGGGCCAGCAGCTCCCGGGCGCCGGCGGGGTCGCCCTCCACCTGGGCGCAGAAGGCCAGCGTGATCAGTGCGTCGGCGTGCGCCGCCAGCAGGTCCCGGCGCTCCGGACCGGTCAGCGCGGCGCGGTCGGTGCCACCGACCACCTCCAGCGCGGTGCGCGCGTGCGGCCAGGCCGGTTCCGGCCGGTCCGCATTGACAAGTGTGCGGGCGAGGACCGCGTGGGCCCAGGCGAGATCGGGGCCCGGCGGTGTGCCCGCCAGCAGCCCGATCGCGGTCTCGGTGGCGCCGATCGCCTCCTCCACACCGGTACCGCGGTCGAGCAGGCGCATCGCGTACCGGATGCGGGTGTCGGCCCGGGCCGACGGGCCCTCGCGCTCGTCGGCGACCCGGACGGCGAGTGCCCCGAGCGCGGTCGCCCGTTCGGGATCCCCTGCGGCGCCGGCGACCCAGGCCGCATCGCGCAGCAACACGCTCTCGGCGACCCCGGCCACCCGCACCGGATCGGGTACCGCGGGCCACAGCTCGAGGGCCCGCTCGATGTGTACGAGCGCCTCGGCCGGGCCGTGCCGCCGCTGTGCCTCGCGCGCGGCGAGCACCGACGCGGCGAGCGCGCGCGGCAGGTCGTGCGCGGCGACCGCGTGCCGGGCCAGGTCCGCCGCGGTGCCCGGCTCGTCGCCGCGGGCGGCCAGCAGCTCGGCGAGCCGGGCGTGCCGGCGGACCCGCTCGCCCGGGAGCAGATCGTCGTGGACCGCCTCCCGCAGCAGCGCGTGCCGGAAGGCGTAGGCATCCTGGTCGTCGGTCCGCACCGGCACCAGGACGTGGTGTGAGACCGCTTCGCGCAGCCCGGCTGCGAGCTCGTCGGCGGACAGCTCCGCGGCGTCGCGCAGGAGATCGTGGGGGATCCGCCGCTCGGCCAGCGACGCCACCTGCAGCACCACCCTGGCCTGATCGGAGAGCTGGTCCAGCCGGGTCAGCAGGACGTCGGCGAGTGCCTCGGGGAGCTCGGCGCGACCGGCCGCGACCATCTCCTCGGCGAAGAACGCATTGCCGCCGCTGCGATCGGCGATCCGGTGCAGGGTCTCCTCGGGCAGCGGACTCGCCACCGTGGACGCGTGGTGCCGGACCAGCGCCAGCACGTCGGCCGCCGGGAGCGGGCCCAGCTCCAGCCGCGCACCGCGGGCAGCCGGACCAGCTCGGCCAGGGTGCGCCGGAGCGGGTGCCTGCGGTGCAGATCGTCCGACCGATAGGTGGCGAGCACGAGCAGTCGCTGCGAGCCGAGCCGTGCGAGCAGGTAGCTGAGCAGCTCGCGGCTGGACCGGTCGGCCCAGTGCAGATCCTCCAGCACCACGAGCACCGGCGCCTGCGCCGCGGCGGCCCGCAGTGCCCCGGCCACACCGTCGAAGACGGCCAGCCGATCGAGTTCCCGGTCGGCCGCGACATCCTCGGGCGGTGGGCCACTGCCGGGCACCAACCCGCGCAGCGCCGGCCGGTCGGTCAGCAGCTCCCGGCCGCTGACCGGAAGCCCGGCGAGCACCTCGGAGAACGGGAGGTAGGGCAAGGGCGCGGGGCCGGTGTCCAGGCAGCGGCCGACGACCACGGTGATCCCGGCCGCGGACGCCGCGGTCGCGAGCTCCCCGGCGAGCCGGGACTTGCCGATCCCCGCGTCACCGGCGAGCAGGACGGCGCCGGCCCGGCCCTCGACCGCGCCCGCCAGCTCGGCCTGCAGCCGCCCCAGCTCGGCCACCCGGCCGAGCAGCGCCGGACCGGGGCCCGGCGCCACCTCGCCGGGCCCCGGCGGGAATGCCACCGGTCCGGCCACGGCGTCATCGTGACACGGGGGCCCGACAATTCCGGCCGGGTTCCGCGGCGCCGGACCCCTCGGTGCGAGGCGCCGGCTCCTTGACGGCGTCCGCTGCCCGGCCGCGCAGCCGGAACAGCCGGAACCGGCGGCGGGCCGACCCGCCAGACCCGGCCGACCCGGCCGACCCGGCCGACCGGGCGGACCGGGCCAGCCGGTCGGCGTCGGCCTCGGCCCGCAGCTGGTCCTGCCGCTGCCGGGCGATCGAGCCGTGCAGGTCCGTGGCGTAGGGGTTCGCGGCGTGCGGGGAGGAGGTGACGTGGCGAGGCATACCCAGGACACTCGGCCTGAGGCCCTGCCCGGCACATCGGGCGATCACGTACCTCCGGCGACCGCCGGGCCACCCACCGCGGGTAAGGGGCCCTCAGGAGGGCGGCGGCAGCAACCCGCGGCGGTAGGCCGCGACCAGGTTGTGCGGGACCAGATGCCGCTTGCCCGCCAGGGTGACCGGCACCAGGTCCGGCGGCTGTGCCTTCCACTGCGAGCGGCGGTGCCGGGTGTTCGCGCGCGACATCCGGCGCTTGGGGACTGCCATCAGCTCTCTCCTTCTCGTTCGATCCCGACGGTCGGGTCGTTCCGGACGGGGTCGTCGCAGGGTTCGTCGTGCGCCCAGCCGAACGGGTCCGGCAGCCCGGCCCAGGCGGCCTCGCCGGCGGCGATCTCGGCGTCGGAGAGCAGGGCGTCGCGCAGCACGGCGTCGATCTCGTCCGGATCGGCGTCGTGGCAGAGCACGACGAGATCCTGGGCGCGGTCCCCCCAGCGCGGGTGCCAGGCCAGTGCAGCCAGCGCCCGCCGCTGATCACCGGCTTCGGCCCATGCCTGGTCGTCCGCGCCGTCCAGCCAGTCCCCGGCGTGCCCGATCCGCATCCCGCCGCCCGCGCTCTCCAGCCACAGGACGGCCGCCGGCCGGGTGGCGAGCCAGATCCGGCCGCGGCTCCGCACGACCCCGTCGAGCAGGGTGTCGATCGCCTCGTGGAGCCGATCGGGATGGAACGGGCGACGGGCCGAGAACAGCAGGGTCCGGACGCCGTCGGTGGCGTCCAGCGGCGGCGTGCCCCGCAGCAGCGGATCGTGCACCCCGCCGGGGACCCCGCGCCGGGACTCGTCGCCGACGCCGTCGCAGAACAGCCGGTGGTCGCCGCCGGAGGGGAGCAGCCGCGGGGCGGTCGGGGCGAGCCGGTCGAGCACCGCCGCGGTCCGCCGGTCGGCGACGTCGTCGCCCTGCAGCGCCCGGGTGGTCACGATCACGTCGGCGAACTCGGCCTGGCCGACGGCGAGCTGGGCGACGGTGCGCTCGTCCTCGGGCAGCGTGCTCAGGCCGCGCTCGGGCAGCGTCGCGTCACCGGTGGCGTCGGTCAGCCAGCTGTCCGGATCGAGCACCGTGACCACGCCACGCAGATCGACCAGGTCGGTGACCAGGCAGGGCTCGGTGTCGCCGCCGGGCTCGAACAGCACCGAGCCGAGCGCCCAGCAGACCGGCTCCGGTTCCAGCCGCGGGTCCAGGTGCAGGACGACCCGGGACACCGACCCGGCGAGCTGCGCCAGCGTCGGCAGCACGTCCTCGCGAATGGTGCAGCTCACGCATCCGTGGGCGAGTTCCAGCACGGTGTGCTCGTCGCGGTTCCCGGTCCGGAACCGCCGGTGCACCCGGCCCTGCGCGAGATGCCGCAGATCGTGATGCAGCACGGCCAGGCCCGGGTCGAGCTCCCGCATCCGCGCGATCGTCCGCTCCGTCCCGTCGTGCGACGTGCCGCACAACACCACCAGCTCGGTCATGCCTTCCTCCCGGAGTCGACGTGGTCACGGTCGGGTGTAGCGTAAACGAAAACGATTCCCATTGTTGAGGAGGAGGGTCCATGGCCAAGACGACGGACGTCCGGCCGATCGTCAAGCTGCGATCGACGGCCGGCACCGGCACGACGTACGTCACGCGTAAGAACCGCCGCAACGACCCGGACCGGCTGGTGCTGCGCAAGTACGACCCGAGGATCCGCAGGCACGTCGAGTTCAAGGAGGAGCGCTGAATGAAGCTCGCGAAACGAACGTCCGCCCCGAAGCCGACCCGCTCCGCGTCGCTGCGCACGCCGCGGCGCAAGCCCAATCCGCTGCTCGCCCGTGGTATCGAGCACGTGGACTGGAAGGACGCGGCACTGCTGCGCACGTTCATCTCCGACCGCGGCAAGATCCGCGCCCGCCGGGTCACCGGCCTGACCGGGCAGCAGCAGCGCCGGGTCGCCGTCGCGATCCGCAACGCGCGGGAGATGGCCCTGCTGCCCTACCCGCACGCGGGGCGGTGAGCGCGTGTCCCGTCGTTGTGACCTGACCGGGCGCGAGCCCGGCTTCGGCAAGAACGTCTCGCACTCGCACCGCCGCACCAGCCGGCGGTTCGATCCCAACGTGCAGCAGAAGCGCTACTGGTACCCGGCCGGCGGTCGCTGGGTGCGGCTGCGGCTCTCCGCGAAGGGCATCAAGACGGTGGACCGGATCGGTGTCGACGTCGCCGTCGAGCGGATCCGGGCGAACGGGGTGCGTGTCTGATGGCCACCACCGGGCAGATCGCCAAGAACGAGCGACGCAAGCGGATCGTCGCGCGCCACGCCGAGCGTCGGGCCGAGCTGAAGGCCGTCCTCGCGCGGCCGTCGTCGGGCGAGCAGGAAAAGGCCGCCGCCGCGGCCGAGCTCCGCCGCCAGCCGCGCGACGCCAGCGCGACCCGGGTGCGCAACCGGGACTCGGTGGACGGGCGTCCACGCGGGCACCTGCGCAAGTTCGGGGTCTCGCGGGTCCGGCTGCGCGAGCTGGCGCACGACGGCTCGCTCCCCGGAGTCCGCAAGTCGAGCTGGTAGAACGGGTCCTCACCTGCACGAACCCGGTTCCGGGGCCCCCGCTGCGGGGCCTCGGAACCGGTGTGTAAAGTTGGTCGCGCCGGTGAGCGGAGAGCGCAGAATCCCTCCGAGAACCGGCGGCGCCGGCCCCCTTAGCTCAGTCGGCAGAGCGTCTCCATGGTAAGGAGAAGGTCTACGGTTCGATTCCGTAAGGGGGCTCTGGAAGTTGCCTCGCCGTGTACGGCGGGGCTTCTTGCATGACGGTGTAGCTCAGTCGGTAGAGCAAGCGGCTCATAATCGCTGTGTCGCCGGTTCAAGTCCGGCCATCGTCACAGTGCTGACGGAACACGTCGGCGCACGACACGAAGCACCTGCTGGGAGGCACCCGCGATGGCCAAGGCCACGGACGTGCGGCCGAAGATCACTCTGGCCTGCGAGGAGTGCAAGCACCGCAACTACATCACCAAGAAGAACCGGCGGAACGATCCCGACCGGCTCGAGATCAAGAAGTTCTGCCGGAACTGCGGGACCCACCGGGCGCACCGCGAGACCCGCTAGCGTCGGTGGTCGATCAGTCCTGGGTCGGGCGTGTGCTCGACCCGGTCGGGCCGTACCAGGTCGGCCGGGAGAAGATCCGCGAGTTCGCCGTCGCCATCGGTGACGGCGATCCGCTGTTTCACGACGTCGATGCGGCGCGTGCAGCCGGTCATCCGGACCTGCTCGCCCCGCCGACGTTCCCGGTCTGCTTCACGATGCCGGTGATCGAGGCCTTCCTGAAGGACCCGTCCTTCGGCTGGGACTACACCCGCATGGTGCACGGCGACCAGCGCATCTCCTTCCACCGGCCGGTCCGCGCCGGTGACGAGCTGACCACGGTCGTGCACGTCGACGAACTCCGCACCCGCGCGGGCAACCACATGCTGACACTGCGGTGCGAGGTGTCCGACGCAGCGGGTGAGCCGGTGGTGACCACGCAGTCGATGCTGGTCAGTCCGGCCGGAGACGACACATGAGCGCCCCGTTGACACCCGGGTCCGCGGCCGCGGTGGCCAAGGGCGACGCTCTGCCCTCCTTCGAGGTGCGGCTGACCAGGGGTGATCTCGTCCGCTACGCGGGCGCGTCCGGCGATCTCAATCCGATCCACTGGAGCGACCGGGTCGCCGGCATCGCCGGACTGCCCGGTGTGATCGCACACGGGATGCTCTCGATGGCGCTGGCCGGGCGGGTGCTGACGGCCTGGACCGGTGATCCGGCGTCGGTGCGCAGCTACGGCACCCGGTTCACCCGGCCCGTGGTGGTGCCCGACGACGACTCCGGCGCCGTCGTCGAGCTCGGTGGCACGGTCGCCGAGGTGCGCGACGAGGACGGTGTGCGGATCGCCGTGGTCGATCTCAAGGCGATCTTCGACGGCCGGACGGTCCTCGGGCGGGCGCGCGCCGAGGTGGTCCTTCCGCACTGAGGACCCGGGGTGCGGGCCCCCTGCGGGGGGTGCCGTACACTCGGTCCAGCCGGGCGCGCCGGATGATCGGTCGCGCCCGTCCCGCCGCCCTCAGGGGTGGTTCGGGGCATAGGGGTGTAGCTCAATTGGCAGAGCAGCGGTCTCCAAAACCGCAGGTTGCAGGTTCAAGTCCTGTCACCCCTGCCACGACGCCGCAGATCGCCGGACCGTCCGGCGGCGCGGCCGACGGCGCGGACGACGAAGCAGAGCAGGTTCTCTCACACGGAGGACGTGACCGACGGCGGGCGGAAGCCCGTCGCGTGCGGAGGGGCGAGGAGGGCTCGTGAGCGACGAGAACGAGTCGGAGCGGCCCGACCGGGAGCGCCCGAGCAACGCCGCCGACCGCCGTGGGCGGCGAGCCTCCGGGGGATCCGGTGGCTCCGGTGCCGACGGCACCCCGGCGAAGGGGCGCGCCACCCCGTCCCGTGCCGCAGCGGCGGCCACCAAGGAGAAGAAGGTCTCTCCGATCGGCCGGATCGTCCGGTTCCTGCGCGAGGTCGTCGCCGAGCTCCGCAAGGTCATCTGGCCGAACCGCTCCCAGATGGTCAAGTACACCATCGCCGTTCTGATCTTCGTGTCGTTCATGGTGACCCTGGTGTTCCTGCTCGACTCGGCGTTCGCCGAGGGCGTCGCGTTCCTGTTCGGCAGGGACTGACACGAGCGGTGGACCGGGCCGACCGGTGACGACCGACATCGATAAGGAAGCGAGTAGGACGTGACCTCCGACAGCAACGCGTACGACGAGACGGCTGACGAGGCCGTGCTCGACGCGGTCGCCGAGCAGGCTGCCGACGAGACGCTGCCCGAGCAGTCCGTCCAGGACGCCGACATCGAGGCGGCGTACGGCGAGGACGTGGTTTCCGGCGACTACACCGACGCCGACGACGACTCGACCGCCGGTGCGGCCGCCGAGTCGATCGACGGCGACGCCGCCGACCGGCCGGCCGACGACGAGGCCGACGACGACGAGGCCGGCGACGACTCCGCTGCCGTCGACAGCGATGACGACACAGCCGCAGCCGACGACACGGCCGAGGCCGGCGAGCCCGTCGAGGAGCCGGCCGAGGACGTCGACCCGGCCGAGGAGCTGCGCGCCGCGCTGCGCCGGGCCCCCGGTGACTGGTACGTCGTGCACTCCTACGCCGGCTACGAGAACAAGGTGAAGTCGAACCTCGAGACCCGGGCGCAGACCCTGGACGTCGAGGACTACATCTTCCAGGTCGAGGTGCCCACCGAGGAGGTCACCGAGATCAAGAACGGGCAGCGCAAGAAGGTCCAGCGCAAGGTGCTGCCCGGCTACATCCTGGTCCGGATGGAGCTCAACGACCAGTCCTGGGGCGCGGTGCGGAACACCCCGGGCGTCACCGGTTTCGTCGGTGCCACGTCCAAGCCGTCGCCGCTGACCATCAACGAGGTCGTGAAGTTCCTGCTGCCCAAGACCGAGGCCCCGGAGAAGAAGGCGGAGACCGGCAAGTCCGGTGCCGCCTCCGGTGGTTCCTCCTCGGGCGGCGCCACCACGACCGTCGAGGTCGACTTCGAGGTCGGCGAGTCGGTGACCGTCATGGACGGGCCGTTCGCGACGCTCCCCGCGAGCATCAGCGAGGTCAACGTCGACGCCCAGAAGCTCAAGGTGCTGGTCTCGATCTTCGGCCGGGAGACCCCGGTCGAGCTCGGATTCAACCAGGTCTCCAAGATCTGAGGCGCCTTCCGAGGAACGCCCGTGGCGTGGCAGGGCCGCGCGGCGTGCACATCGATCACGACAGGACAAGGACATGCCCCCCAAGAAGCGGAAGCTCTCCGCGATCATCAAGCTGCAGATCCAGGCCGGCGCGGCGACGCCGGCACCGCCGGTCGGCCCCGCGCTGGGCCAGCACGGCGTCAACATCATGGAGTTCTGCAAGGCCTACAACGCGGCCACCGAGGCCCAGCGCGGCAACGTCGTGCCGGTCGAGATCTCGGTGTTCGAGGACCGCTCGTTCACCTTCGAGCTGAAGACCCCGCCGGCGGCCCGGCTGCTGCTCAAGGCAGCGGGCGTCGACAAGGGCTCCGGCGAGCCGCACAAGACGAAGGTCGCGACGGTCACCAAGGCCCAGGTCCGCGAGATCGCCGAGACCAAGTTCCAGGACCTGAACGCCAACGACCTGGACCAGGCGACGAAGATCATCGCCGGTACCGCGCGGTCGATGGGCATCACGGTCGAAGGCTGAGCGAGGCTCGCCGAGCGAGTATCGACACCGAGCGAGGCTCGCCGAGCGAGTATCGACACCGAGTGAGGCTCGCCGAGCGAGTATCGACACCGAGTGAGGCTCGCCGAGCGAGTATCGACACCGAGCGAGGCTCACCGAACGAGGCTTGCCGAGAGAGCTTCGATACAGAGCGAGTATCGATACTGAGCTCACTTTCCGTACGCGTGGGAGAGCCGGGCGCGGCTCGGACCACGGCCTGACCTCATACAAGGAGACGAGGACAGATGGCACAGCGCAGCAAGGCCTACCGCGAGGCCGCCGCGAAGATCGACGCGGACCGCCTCTACTCGCCGCTCACCGCGGCGACCCTGGCCCAGGAGACCTCCAGCAAGAACACCGACGCGACCGTCGAGGTCGCGCTCCGGCTGGGCGTCGACCCCCGCAAGGCGGACCAGATGGTCCGCGGGACCGTGAACCTGCCGCACGGTACCGGCAAGACCGCCCGGGTGATCGTGTTCGCCACCGGTGACAAGGCCGTCGAGGCCGAGGCCGCCGGTGCCGACGCCGTGGGCGCCGAGGACCTGATCGAGCGCATCCAGGGTGGGTGGCTCGACTTCGACGCCGCCATCGCCACCCCGGACCAGATGGCCAAGGTCGGGCGGATCGCCCGCATCCTGGGCCCGCGTGGCCTGATGCCGAACCCGAAGACCGGCACCGTCACCCCGGACGTCACCAAGGCGATCAACGAGATCAAGGGTGGCAAGGTCAACTTCCGGGTCGACAAGCAGGCCAATCTGCACCTGGTGATCGGCAAGGCCTCGTTCGAGACCGAGAAGCTGGTCGAGAACTACGGCGCCGCGCTGGACGAGATCCTGCGGCTCAAGCCGTCCGCCGCCAAGGGTCGCTACGTCAAGAAGATCACCGTCTCGACGACGACCGGCCCGGGCATCCCGGTGGACCCGAGCCGCACCCGGAACCTGCTGGTTCCGGACTCGGAGGAGCAGGACTGACCTGCTGCCCCACGACGACGTCGACGCCCCCGGCTCCACGGAGCCGGGGGCGTCGACGTGTACGGGGTCAGGACCAGTCGGCGAGTACGCCGTCGGCGTCCTCCGGGCCGGATCCGCGGGTCGCGGTCTCGGTGCCGGTCCGGGAGAAGCGCGGTGCCGGCGCGGCCTGGCGGACGCCGTCGGCGGTGACGATGGTGTCGCGGGCCGTCAGGTGCGGGTTCCCGGCGGCCTCGCCGAACGAGAGCACCGGGGTGGTGCAGGCGTCGGTGTGCTCGAACACGGCGGCCCACTCGTCCCGTGGCTTGGAGGCGAACACCTCGGCGAACCGGGCGCGCATCGTCGGCCAGCGGTCCCGGTCGTACTGCGGGCCGAGCTCCTCGGCGTCCAGTCCGAGACCGGTGAGGAGCTGGGCGTAGAACTGCGGCTCCAGCGCCCCGACCGCCATGTGGCCGCCGTCGGCGCACTCGTAGGTGTCGTAGAACGGTGCGTGCCCGTCGAGCAGGTTGGTGCCGCGCTCGTCGACCCAGGCGTCCTGGGCGAGGAAGCCCCAGAACATCTGGTTCAGCACGCTGACGCCGTCCACCATCGCGGCGTCGACGACCTGGCCCTCGCCGGAGGCCTTGACCTCCCAGAGCGCGGCCAGTACGCCGATGACGAGCAGCATCGATCCGCCGCCGAAGTCGCCGACCAGGTTGAGCGGCGGCACCGGACGTTCCCCGGCGCGGCCGATGGCGTGCAGCGCGCCGGTCAGCGAGATGTAGTTGATGTCGTGCCCGGCACGGGGTGCCATCGGGCCGTCCTGGCCCCAGCCGGTCATCCGGCCGTACACCAGGCGCGGGTTGCGTGCGTGACAGTCGTCCGGGCCGACCCCCAGACGTTCGGTGACACCTGGCCGGTAGCCCTCCAGGAGCACGTCGGCCTTCTCCACCAGCCGCAGCACGGTCTCCCGGCCCGCCGGGTCCTTCAGGTCGGCGGTGACCGTGCGCCGGCCGCGCAGGGTGGGATCGGGCGCCGCGTCGGAGCCGATCTGCAACCCACCCGACGGGCGGTCGATCCGCACCACGTCGGCGCCGAGATCGCCGAGGATCATCGCGGCGTGCGGCCCCGGTCCGATCCCGGCCAGCTCGATCACCCTCAGTCCGGCCAGCGGACCCTTGCCCCGTGTCACCGGCGGCCTCCCCGTTGCTGTGTGTGTTTCCGGGGACGATAACCGGCGCCGGTCCGTTACTCGTAGTCCCAGACGTCCTTGCCGAGGTCCCGGACCGGATGGTCGGTGCCGTCCCGTTCCTGGATCGTGTAGGTGTAGCGGCCGTGCTGCCAGCCGTCGCGCCGGGCTACCTCCAGCAGGCAGGCCTCGGCCCAGTCGTGCCATTCGTCGAAGCCTTCGGGGAGCGGATCGGGGATGTCGCACTCGATCTCGCTGATCGGGTGCAGGACCCCGCGCAGCGGCTGCCACATCTGGACGTCCAGCCAGAGGCTCTCGAGACCCGCGCCACCGGTCGTCGTACTGCCCATCGTGGTACCTCCGGGAGCCGGGTCCGGCCGTGCCGGGGCGCGACCGCCGGTTGTCGTGACCGGACCGGCAGTATCGCCAGAGCACGTCCCGGATGGGCCGACCGGAGGCACCATGACCACCCGATCGGGTGATCAGGCTGCGGTCAGGAGATCCTGGCGTCCCTCGGCCTCGAGCTTGCGCTGGTAGGGCCCGAACAGCCGCTTCGCGGTCGGCAGCAGCTTCAGCAGCTTCGACACCGGGCCCTTCGCGCGGACCTCGCCCTTGGCCATCGCGACCGGGAGCACCACCTTGCCCAGCCAGAATCGGTTGCCGGTGTCGGCCGACATGAACAGCTCGATGTTCGGCGTCGGCCCGTTGCCCGCTCCGGTGTGGATCTCGGAGCTGGGCATGTCGACGGTGAGCACGGCGTCCGGGTCGGTGTAGGTGATCCGCAGGACGATCCCGGTCGGCGCCAGCTTGGCGACCAGATCGGGGTCGTCGAGGCCGAGCCGGAAGACACCGCCCAGGTATTCGTAGACCTCGGCCTCGTCGGCGAACACGGCCATCAGCGCCTCCTCGCGAGATGTTCGGCGGTCGATCCGCCGTACGGCGCGGGCGAGTCTGCCCGGTGATCGACCGGCGCCGCGCCCCGCGACCGGGCCAGTGCTGGCCCACACGGGCCGGTCCGGTCGTGCCGGGTCAGTCGAGCAGCCCGCACCGGCCGGCCAGTGCGGCCGCCTCGATCCGGTTCGTCGCGCCGAGCTTGTGCAGCAACGAGGCGATCATCCGCTTCGCGGTCCGTTCGCTGACCAGCAGCGGCCGCGCGATGTCGGCGGTCTCCAGCCCTCTGGCGAGCAGCGTCCACAGCTCGATGTCCCGCTCGCCCAGCCGGTCGAGCAGACCGTCGGCGGTCCGGTCGGCGGCGCCGAGCAGCGCGTCCAGCAGTTCGGCGCGCAGTACCCGGACCCCGGCCACGATCGCGAGCAGAGGAGCCACCAGCACCTCGGGATCGGCCGACTTGCCGAGGTAGCCCTCGGCGCCGGCCCGCATGGCCGCCGCGGCGAGCTCCAGGTCCTCGGTGCCGGACAGCGCCAGCACCCTGGTCGCCGGGTAGGCAGCCTTGATCCGGCGGATCGTCTCCACCCCGCCCAGCGGGGGCAGGGCCAGATCGACGATCGCGATGCCGGCGGCGTGCTTCCCGACGAGTGCGACGGCGTCCTCACCCGCGGTGGTGGACCCGGCGACCCGGAAGGTTTCCCCGGCCCGTGACTCGAGCAGCAGTGCCAGACCCTGGGAGAACAGGGCGTGGTCGTCCACGATGACGACGACGTGTGGCTCGGCTGGCACGACGGCGAGCCTAGTGTGGTCGCCGCCGACCATCCCGGGTGGCGCCGGGAGACGACGTCTCCGGTAGGGAGCGGGCCGCCCCGATGATCAGCCGAATCTCGCCGGACGGTCCGCCGGAGGACCTCGCAGCGGAGCTCCCGGAACGGACCGCCGAGGAGCGCGCCGCCGTCGTCCTGCGGGTGTGTGTGGTCCTCGCCGCCGCGCTGCTGCTGGTCGTGCGGCCCGAGCTCGCCCGCGGCGGGACCGCGCTCGCCGCCGGCCTGATCGGGGCCGCCGCGGTGTACGCGCTCGCGCTCGCCGCTGCCGCGATCCGGCGGGATGCGCTGCCGGTCCGGCCCGCCGTCATCACCGGTGTCGACGGTGCGCTCGCGGTGCTCGCCTGCGGACTGACCGGTGGGGTGTACAGCCCGGTGGTGGCCGCGCTGCCGCTGGTGGTCATCGCGATCGCGCTGCGCGGTGGTGACCGGGTCGGCCGGGTGGTCGCACTGGTGCTCGGCCTCGCCTACGGGGTGGCCGGGCTGCTGGGCTCCGACCCGGCGGTGCCGGTCACCGAACGGATCTTCATCGGCCTGTGGTGGACCGGGTTCCTGTTCGGGACCGCGGTGCTGGTCGGGGTGCTGGTCCGGCTGCTGGAGGCCCAGCTCGCCGACATCGCGACCACCCGGGCCCGCGCGGAGAGCGAGCACGAGCGCTACCTGTCCGAGCGGGCGCTGCGCGACCGGCTGGTGTCCCAGAGCCGGGCCAGGCTGGACGGCGCTCGGGTGGTGCTGCACGAGTTCCGCACCCCGGTGGCGTCGCTGTCCGCGTTGTCCGCCGATCTCGCCGCGGAGCGCCTCACCGGTGACGCCCGCCGGACCGCGGCCCGGCTGCTCGCCGATCACGCGGCGCACCTGCAGGACATGCTGGACGGGTTGGCCGACCTGGCCGTCACCGACGGCAGCCCGCTCGGCCGGGATCGGCCCCGGCGGGTTCCGCTGGCGGAGCTGGCCGACGGAGTCCTGGACGCCGCCGCCATCGCCGCGCACCGGCGTCGTCCGATCGTCGCGGCACCCGGGGCCGCCGTGCGCTGCGATCCGCAGCGGCTGCGCCGGCTGCTCACCAACCTGGCCGAGAACGCGGCTCGGCACAGCGGCGACGAGCCGGTCGAGCTGTACCTGGCGCACGACGGCGCGATCCTGACCGCGGAGGTGCGCGACCGCGGCCCCGGCCTGCCCGCCGGGCAGGAGGGGGTGGTGACGGCGAAGGGCGTGGCGCTGGGGGAGCGGCGCGGCACCGCCGGGCTGGGGCTGTGGATCGCCGAGGCGCTCGCCTCGGCGATGGACGGCGAGCTGAGCCTGCTCCCGCGCGAGGGCGGCGGCCTGGTCGCCCGGCTCATCCTGCCGCTGCCCGCCGCCTGAGCCCGCCGGTGGCACCCGGGGGCCACGGCTGGCGCGGGCGGCTGGTGTGCCGGTGGGCCGGGCACCGGCCATGATCGGCCGCCATGCGGACGACGGCAGCGGTGCTGTGGGAACCGGGCGGCAAGTGGGAGATCGAGGAGCTCGATCTGGACCCGCCGAACGCCGGTGAGGTGATGGTCGAGCTCACGGCCTCGGGGTTGTGCCACTCCGACGAGCACCTGGTGACCGGGGACCTGCCTGCGGTGCTGCCGATGGTCGGCGGCCACGAGGGTGCCGGCCGGGTGATCGAGGTCGGGCCGGGCGTCGTCGATCTCGCGGTGGGCGATCCGGTCGTGATGACCTTCCTGCCCTCCTGCGGGCGCTGCCCGTACTGCTCCAAGGGCCTGCCGAACCTGTGCAACGACGGCGCGGGCGCCACACTCGGGCCGCAGCTGGACGGCAGCTACCGGTTCCGCAGCTCGGACGGCACCGAGATCGGGCAGATGTGCCTGCTCGGCACGTTCGCCCGGCACACCGTGGTCCCGGTGAAGTCGGTCGTGAAGATCGACGAGGGGTTCCCGCTGGATCTGGCCGCGCTGGTCGGATGCGGGGTCACCACCGGTTTCGGCTCCGCGGTGCGCACCGCCGAGCTGCGGGCCGGCGACACGGCCGTGATCGTGGGCGTCGGTGGGATCGGTGCGAACGCGGTGCAGGGCGCCCGGATCGCGGGCTGCCGGTACGTCGTCGCGGTCGACCCGGTCGAGTACAAGCGGGACCGGGCACTGGAGCTCGGCGCCACGCACGTCGCGGCGAGCATCGACGAGGCGTGGGAGACGGTCAGCGAGCTGACCCGCGGGCAGCTCGCCGACGCCGCGATCCTCTGCACCGGGGTGGCCGCGGGTGCCGACCTGCAGCCGGCGCTGCAGCTGGTCGGCAAGCGCGGCCGGGTCGTCGTCACCGCGCTGGCGAACGCCGACGAGGAGACGGCCACGCTGTCCCTGCTGGACCTGACGCTCTACGAGAAGCAGATCCGCGGTGCGCTGTTCGGCAGCTCGGCCGCCCAGCACGACGTGCCGCGGCTGCTGGAGATGCACAACCTGGGACAGCTGAAGCTGCGTGAGCTGATCACCCGGGAGTACTCCCTCGACCAGGTCAACGAGGGTTACGAGGACATGCGGGCAGGGCGCAACATCAGAGGCCTCATCCGGTACTGAGCAGACCGCTCCGACGGCGAAGGGGCCGCACGTTGAGCATCACCGCACCGACGACCGGGATCCGGCCGGACCGCTACCACCGGCGTGACGAGCTGGCCGCGCTGGATCCGGCCACCGACCACGTCGAGATCTACCGGGCGCTGTCCGGGCTGGAGTTCCCGTGGGACATCCAGCAGGCGCTGTCGATGGCGCTGTTCCGGACCTACGCGGTCCCCTCGATCGGGCGGCTGCTGGCCGACACCGGCGAGTTCACCGAGCGCACCCAGAAGCGCTACGACGACACCGGACTGATCCTGGACACGGTGCTGGCGAACGGCTTCGAGCACGCCGAGGGGCGCGCGGCGATCCGCCGGATGAACCAGATGCACCGCTCCTACGACATCTCGAACGACGACCTGCGCTACGTACTGTGCACCTTCGTCGTCGTGCCGCTGCGCTGGGTGCAGCGCTGGGGATGGCGCCGGCACACCGAGGTCGAGAAGGTCGCGACCGCGAACTACTACCGCGAGCTCGGCAAGCACATGGGCATCCGCGACATCCCGGAGACCTGGCGGGACTTCGAGAACCTGCTGGACGCCTACGAGGCCGAGCACTTCGGGTACGACCCGGGCGGGCGGGCCGTCGCCGACGCGACCCTGGACCTGGCGACGACGTTCCCGCCGAACGACCGCGCCCCGAGGGCGCTGAGCCGGGCCTTCCTGCTGGCGCTGCTGGACGAGCCGCTGCTCGACGCGCTCGGCTACCCGTTCCCCTCGAAACCGGTCCGGATGGCAGCCGACGCGGCGCTGCGGGCCCGGGCCGTGGTGGTCCGCCGGATGCAGGTGCGGACCGAGCCGTTCTCGCTGGAGCAGTCGCCGAGCATCCGCAGCTACCCGGACGGCTTCGACGTCCGTGAGCTGGGCACCTTCCCGGCGACCTGCCCGGTGCCGCACGGCGGACGCGATCGGAACCCCGCCGGCTGACCCCGCGCCGGCCGGAGCCGCCCGGGCGGGGGTTCCGGAGCTGCGTCCGACGCTCCCGAACCCTCCGTTTCGACCTGTACATGACATAGATTATGTTATGTCTCCGTTCCGGGCTCACCCGACGGACAGGGTGCCGGATCCGCCTGCGTGGCACCCTTGTCCGCGCACGGCGGACGAGGGAGGCGGGGGCAGGTGGCAAGACGAGCCGGTGGCCAGATCGCCGCCGAGCAGTACTACGAGGCCGCCATGTCGATCCTCGCCCGGGACGGCGCAGCCGGCCTCAAGATCGGCCCGCTCTGCCGCTCGCTCGGCGTGACCAGCGGGTCCTTCTATCACCACTTCGGCGGCTGGGCCGGCTTCGTGCGCGGGCTGCTGCAGCACTGGGAGGCCGAGCAGACCGATCGGGTGGTCGAGCTGGCCCGTGCGCGCGTCGATCCGGTGGAGCGGATGACCGTCGTCGAGCGGCTCACCGTGGAGCTGCGGCACGACGCCGAGGCCGCGATCCGGGCCTGGGCGCAGATCGATGGCGAGGTCGGCCGAGCCCAGGCCAGGGTGGACCTGCAGCGCCGGATCGCCCTGGAGCGGGTGGTCGCCGACGTGGTCGCCGACCGCGCCGACGCGCACCGGCTCGCGGTGTTCGGGATCTCGCTGATGGCCGGGTTCCAGCAGACCTGCGATCCGCGTGACCGCGATCTGCTCCGCGACCTGTTCGACGACTTCCGGCGGCTGATCCTCAGCCACGCGCCCGAGTCGATGCGGGTCGTGACGCCGCCGATCGGGTGATCATGCGACCGGATGGAGCGCGGCCGGCGCCGATTCGGGAACGGTCACGATCCGACCGTTCGGCCCAGGGGACTGCCCGCTCGGGAGTAACTGTTACCCACGGTCCGCAACATCTCGGCCCGAATGTCGACGCTGGGTCACCATAACGTAGTACATGGTATTGAGCGGCCGCCGGGCTTGCCCATACCTCCGAGTAACCCCTGCCCTTCCGCCTCGTTGTGCCGTTCAGCACCGTCGAGTGGCCAGTGCTCCCCCGCGCTCCCCGCGCCCCGGGCCACACCGGTGCAACCGAACGGTCGATTGCGCAAGGAGGCGGCACGTGACCGGTGTCGAGGTGAAGGTCGAAGGGCTGACGAAGTCCTTCGGTCGGGCCAACATCTGGTCGGACGTGTCGCTGACGCTGCCTCCGGGTGAGGTGTCGGTGTTGCTGGGCCCCTCGGGTACCGGCAAGTCGGTGTTCCTGAAGACGCTGATCGGGCTGTTGAAGCCGGAGCAGGGTTCCATCGTGATCGACGGTGTGGATCTGGTGCGTTGCTCGGAGGCCGAGCTCTACGAGGTCCGCAAGCTGTTCGGGGTGTTGTTCCAGGACGGCGCGTTGTTCGGGTCGATGAATCTGGTCGACAACATCGCGTTTCCGCTGCGGGAGCACACGCGTAAGTCCGAGACCCAGATCCGCGACATCGTGGCGGAGAAGATGGAGATGGTCGGGCTGCAGGGCGCGGAGGGCAAGCTGCCGGGGGAGATCTCGGGTGGCATGCGGAAGCGGGCGGGCCTGGCCCGGGCGTTGGTGCTGGATCCGCAGATCGTGCTGTTCGACGAGCCGGACTCGGGCTTGGATCCGGTGCGGACGGCGTACTTGAATCAGTTGATCATCGATTTGAATGCGCAGACGGATGCGACGTTCCTGATCGTGACGCACGACATCAATTCGGCGCAGACGGTGCCGGACAACATCGGGTTGTTGTATCGGAAGCATTTGGCGATGTTCGGGCCGCGGGAGGTGCTGCTGAGCTCGGACGAGCCGGTGGTGGCGCAGTTCTTGAACGGGCGTCGTGAGGGTCCGATCGGTATGTCGGAGGAGAAGGACGCCGCGCAGGCGGCGCGGGAGATGGAGGAGGCGGGTGAGCTCGAGGGGCTGCCGCCGATGAAGCCGCAGCTGGCGGCGTCGCCGGGCATGCCGGACCGGGCTGCGGTGCACCGGCGCCGCGAGCGGGTGGACGCGATGCTGCACGAGCTGCCTCCGGCGGCTCAGCGCGCCATCCGGGAATCCCGTGGCGAGGGTGAGCAGGGCTCGGCCTGGGGGCCGGTCAGCGACGGCAGCACCCGTGAGGTCGCCCGGGAGTCGGGCTACCCGGGCGACACCGCCGACACCGACGACCGGCCCACCGACATCCACCCCCGGATCACCGACGACACCCCGGCGCCGCCCGGGCGGCACCAGCTCTCGGACGACGACCGATGACCGCGCCCAGTCCGGTCGTCCGGGCGCTCACCCCGGTCGGCAAGTTCATCGGCCTGGGCATCGAGATCGGCAAACAGTCGCTGCGCAGGCCCTTCCAGTGGCGCGAGCTGATCGAGCAGATCTGGTTCGTCACGAAGGTCTCGGCGCTGCCGACGGCACTGTTCACCATCCCCTTCGGCGCCACGATCGCGCTGCTGCTGGGTGAGCTGACCCGCCAGTTCGGCGCCCAGTCCCAGACCGGCGCCGGTGCCGTGCTCGCGATCGTGCAGCAGGCCGCGCCGATCGTCACGGCGCTGCTCATCTCTGGTGCGGGCGGCAGCGCCGTCTGCGCGGACCTCGGCGCGCGGACCATCCGCGAGGAGATCGCCGCGATGGAGGTGCTCGGCATCTCGCCGATCCAGCGCCTCGTCGTGCCCCGGGTGCTCGCGATGGGCATCTGTGCGGTCGTGCTGAACGGGCTGGCCACCGTCGTCGGCGTGTCCGGCGGCTACTTCTTCAACGTGATCATCCAGGGCGGCTCGCCCGGCGCGTACATCTCCAGCTTCTCGGCGATCGCGCAGGTGTCCGACATCGTCGTCTCGGAGATCAAGGCCTTCCTGTTCGGCATCGTGGCCGGCGTCGTCGCGGCCTACCGCGGCCTCAACCCGCCGCCCGGGGCCAAGGGCGTCGGCGACGCCGTCAACCAGGCCGTCGTCATCTCGTTCGTCCTGGTCTTCCTGATCAACCTGGTCCTCACCGCCCTGTACCTCGAGCTCGTCCCGCCGAAGGGCTTCTGACACATGGCCACCACCCAACTCGGAGCACGGGTCCGCAGGGCCGCGCAGGCACCGCTGAACCAGCTCGAGGAGCTGGGCGACCAGCTGTCGCTCTACATCCGGTCGATCCTCTGGATCCCGAAGACTCTCACCCGCTACCGCAAGGAGGTCGCCCGGCTGCTGGCCGAGGTCTCCTTCGGCTCCGGCGCGCTGATCGTCATCCTCGGCACGGTCGGCGTCATGGCGTCGCTGTCGCTGTTCGTCGGGTCGCTGGTCGGGCTGCAGGGCTTCCGGGCGCTCGACGCACTCGGTGTCGAGGCGATGACCGGCTTCATCACCGCGTACTTCAACACCCGCTCGATCGCGCCGCTGGTCGCCGCCGCGGCGCTCACCGCGACGCTCGGCGCGGGATTCACCGCGCAGCTCGGCGCGATGCGGATCTCCGAGGAGATCGACGCGCTGGAGGTCATGGCGGTGCCGTCGGTGCCCTACCTGGTGACCACCCGGGTGATCGCCGGGATCATCGCGATCGTCCCGATCTACACACTCGGCCTGCTGGCCAGCTACGCGGCGGCCCGGCTGAACGTCACGTTGATCAACGGGCTGCCGGGTGGCACGTACGACCACTACTTCAACCTGTTCCTACCGGTCAGCGACGTGCTGCTGTCCTATCTCAAGGTGATCATCTTCGCCACGGTGATCATCCTGATCCACTGCCACTACGGCTACTCGGCCAAGGGCGGACCGGCCGGCGTCGGTGTCGCCGTCGGCCGCGCCGTGCGGCTGTCGATCGTCAGCACCGCGATCATGGACTTCTTCCTGACGCTGGTGATGTTCGGTACCTCGACCTCGGTGCGGGTGGCCGGATGAGATCCACGAAGAGAGTGCTGCAGGGGCTCGCTTTCGTCACCGCGATCGTGGTGCTGATCGGGCTCGCGATCGGCCAGTACGCGGGCGCGTTCTCCTCCGGCGTCCCGGTCACGCTGAACATCGCCCGGGTCGGCACCCAGATGCAGGAGCGCGCCGACGTCAAGGTGCGCGGGCTGATCGTCGGCGAGGTCGACCAGGTCACCACGGACGGCGAGACCACCAGCATCCGGATGTCGATGAACCCGGACATGATCGACCTGATCCCGGAGAACGTCGAGGCGCAGCTGCTGCCCAAGACGCTGTTCGGGGAGAAGTTCGTGTCGCTGGTCCCGCCGGTCGCCCCCTCGACCGCGCGGCTCGCCGCGGGCGCGACGGTCCCGGAGGATCGCAGCCGGGCGGCGATCGAGGTGGAGCGCGTCCTCGACGAGCTGCTGCCGCTGCTGGAGACGGTGCGACCGCAGGATCTGGCGACCACGCTCGGCTCGCTGTCCCAGGCGTTGCAGGGTCGCGGCGACCAGCTCGGCGAGACCCTGGTCGCGCTGAACACGCTGACCGAGGGGCTCAACCCGGCCGTCCCGGACCTGCAGGAGGACATCCGCCAGCTCGCGGTGTTCGCCGACAACCTCGACGCCGCCGCACCCGACCTGCTCGACGCGGTCGACGACCTGGCCGTCACCAGCGCGACGATCGTGGAGAAGCGTGAGGGGCTGCGCGAGCTCTACCGCTCGGTCACCGGCGCCTCCGACGACCTGCGCGCCTTCCTCGACGCGAACGGGGAGAACCTGATCGGCGTCGCTTCCGCCAGTCGTCCGACGCTGGAGACGCTGGCCCGCTACTCGCCGGAGTTCCCCTGCCTGACCCGCCAGCTCGTCGATCTCGTCCCGAAGATCAACGACGCGATCCGGCCGGGCACCGACCGGGTCGGCGTGAACATCACGCTGGAGATCGTCGCCAACAAGGGCAAGTACCTGCCGAGCCAGGACGAGCCCGAGTTCAGCGACGACCGCGGCCCGCGCTGCTACCCGATCCCGACCCCGGACGGCACCCAGTACCCCCCGGACGGCCCGTTCCGCGACGGTTCGGTGCCCGGCCCGCCGCCCGCCGGGCAGCCGATGGGCAACCCGGAGGAGTTCGGCGTCGAGACCTTCGGGACCTACGACGGGACGACCAGCTTCGACCTGGTGCAGGACCAGAGCGCGGAGAACGCGGCGGGCCTGTTGCCCCCGCTGACCGGCGCGCTCGGGCAGCTCGGGATCGAGCCGGCGTCGCACGAGGGCTCGGTCGACATGGGGGTCGCCAACTCGGCCGGTGAGCAGGAGGTCGTCGCGCAGCTGCTGGCCGCCCAGCAGGGCGGCTCCCCGCAGGCCGTCCCCGCGTGGAGCAGCACGATGGTCGGCCCGCTGCTGCGCGGTGCGGAGGTGACGCTGACGTGAGCCGCTTCCCGCTCTCCGCACTGGTCAAGTTCCTGGTGTTCGCGGTGGTCACCGCACTCGGGACGACAGTCCTCGGCCTGACGATCGCGAACGCCCGTGGCGGCGACACCACCGAGTACACCGCCCGGTTCACCGACGCGAGCGGCCTGCTGCGCGGCGACGACGTCCGGGTCGCCGGGGTCGTCGTCGGCTCGATCACCGACGTCCGGGTGGTCGACCGGCGGGTCGCCGAGGTCGCGTTCAACGTGGACTCGACCACCCCGCTGCCCGCGTCGGTGAGCGCCGGGCTCAAGTACAAGAACCTGATCGGCCAGCGGTACCTGGCGCTGGAGCAGGGCCCCGGCCCGACCGGCGAGACGCTGCCGGCCGGCGGTCAGATCCCGCTGGAGCGCACCCGTCCGGCGCTGAACCTGACGGTGTTGTTCAACGGCTTCCAGCCGCTGTTCCAGGGCCTCGACCCGGAGCAGATCAACCGGCTCTCGATGGAGATCGTCCAGGTGCTGCAGGGCGAGGGCGGCACCGTGCAGAGCCTGCTCGCGTCGACCTCGTCGCTGACCAACTCGATCGCCGACCGGGACCAGGTGATCGGCCAGGTGATCGACAACCTGAACGCCGTCCTGCAGACCGTCAACGAGAACGACGAGGGCCTCAACGAGCTGATCAGCTCGCTGCAGGCGCTGGTGTCCGGGCTGGCGCAGGACCGGGAGCCGATCGGCGAGGCGATCGAGTCGATCGGGACGCTGACCCAGGTCACCGGTTCCTTCCTGGAGGACGCTCGGCCGCCGCTGCGCGACGACATCCGCAACCTGGGCGACCTGGCGACCGAGCTCGACGAGGGCAGGCCGACGATCGAACGGTTCCTGGAGTACGCGCCGTTCAAGCTGAACCGGATCGCCCGGGTCGGCTCGCACGGCAGCTGGTTCAACTTCTACCTCTGCGGGCTGGACGGGCAGGTCGGGCTCTCCCCGATCATTCCGCCGACCTCGCTGGAGGACCTCGGCCTCGAGGGGCTCGCACAGAACCCCGAGCGCCGCTGCGGCCCGGACCCGTCCGGGATCGGCGCGGGCAACATCGCCCCGACCGACGGATCGGCGCCCGGCGACAGCCGGGCCCAGCCGGAGTCGAACCCGCTGATGCGTGACCCGGGCACCGAGTCGGTCCAGCAGCTCCTCGAGCCTGCCGCACCGGCCGGTCCGGGCGGCGTCGGCGGCGGCGACCCGGCAGCGCTGCTGGCACCGGGAGGCAACTGATGGCACAGGTGGGGCAGAAGCGGCCCGTCCTGGTCGCCACGATCGGCCTGGTGACCGTCGTGGCGCTGACACTGGCCGCGTTCAACTTCGAGGCGATCTTCTCCGGGGCGACCCGCTACACCGCGGAGTTCCCGGAGGCGGCCGGACTGCAGGCACAGGACCGGGTGACGATCGCCGGAGTCGAGGCGGGCCGGGTGCAGAGCGTCGAGCTCGAGGGTGACCGGGTGCTCGTCGACTTCACGGTGGACGACGCCTGGGTCGGCAACCGGACGACGGCCTCGATCGAGATCGCCACCCTGCTCGGCTCGAAGTTCCTCGCGCTGGACCCGCGCGGGGACGCCGAGCAGGACCCGGCCGCGCCGATCGGCCGGGACCGCACCAAGTCCCCGTTCGACGTCGTCGACGCCTTCAACGAGCTGTCCGGCACCATCGACCAGCTCGACACCGACCAGCTGGCCACCAGCCTGGACACGCTGTCGGACACCTTCCGGGACACCCCGCCGGAGATCCGCGGGGCACTCGACGGCCTGTCCCGGCTCTCGACGACGATCTCCAGCCGGGACGCCGAGCTCAAGCAGCTGCTGGCCAACACCCGGCAGCTCTCGACGACGCTGGCCGACCGCCGGGGCGACGTCGTGAAGCTGGTCGACGACGGCAACCTGCTGCTCGCCGAGCTGCAGCGCCGCAAGGACGCGATCAGTGCCCTGCTCGACGGGGTCCGGACGCTGTCGGTGCAGCTGCGCGGCCTGGTCGCGGACAACCAGGAGCAGCTGCGGCCGGCCCTGGAGACCCTGGACCGGGTGCTCGCGGTGCTGGAGGAGAACCGGGACAACCTC
Source organism: Pseudonocardia autotrophica (assembly GCF_003945385.1). Classification (NCBI taxonomy): domain Bacteria; kingdom Bacillati; phylum Actinomycetota; class Actinomycetes; order Pseudonocardiales; family Pseudonocardiaceae; genus Pseudonocardia; species Pseudonocardia autotrophica. The sequence continues at coordinate 6,255,273 of NZ_AP018920.1, read as the reverse complement.
GGCGAGATCCTGGACAAGGAAGCGGTGTTCATCCGCGTGTTCGGCAACGCGCTCGGCAACGGCCGGTGGTTCGACAACTACCTGTGCGGGCTGCTCCCGCCGGCGATCCCGCTCGGGGGTGACTGCTGATGGGCGGCTGGGCGAACGACCGCCGCGCGATCCAGCTCGGCGCACTGGTCGCCGTGGTCGCCGTGCTCGCGGCCACCGCGGTCTGGATGATCACCTCCGGCGGTGGCCGCCCGGTCACCGCGTACTTCACCAACGCGGCCGCGCTGTTCGAGGACAACGACGTCCGGGTGCTCGGCGTGCCGGTCGGCAAGATCGACCGGATCACGCCGGAGGGCGACCGGGTGCGGGTCGACATGACCATCACCGACGACGACGTCCGGCTCCCGGCCGACGTGCGGGCCGCGGTGATCTCGCCGAGCCTGGTCACCGGCCGGTACGTGCAGCTGACCCCGGTCTGGACCGGCGGTCCGGAGTGGGACGGCTCGCCGATCCCGCTGGAGCGGACCGCGTTCCCGCTGGGCGTCGACGACCTCACCCGGACCGCGACCGAGCTGTCCCGGGCGCTGGGCCCGCAGGGCGCCAACGCCGACGGCTCGCTGAACGACGTGCTCGACGTCGCCGCCCAGAACCTGGACGGCAACGGGCGCGCCCTCAACGACACGATCCGCAACCTCGGCGGGCTCTCGGCGACGCTCAGCGGCTCCAGCGACGACCTGTTCGGCACCGTCACCGAGCTGCAGAAGTTCGTCGCCACGCTGCGCGAGAACGATCCCGGGGTGCGTGAGCTCAACGAGCGGCTCGCCGACGTCACCGGGTTCCTCGCGGGCCAGCGGGGCGAACTGGGCGGGGCGCTGCAGGAGCTCTCCTTCGCGCTCGGTGAGGTCTCCGGCTTCGTCGAGGACAACCGCGGCGCGCTGCGCTCCAACGTGGACCGGCTGGCCAACGTGACCCAGGAGGTCGTCGACCACCAGCGTGCGCTGGCCGAGATCGCCGACTCCGCGCCCGCCGCACTGGGCAACCTGGCGAACATCTACAACGGCTCGTCGGAGACGCTGGACACCCGCGCGAACATCAACGAGCTGGCCTACCCGGCCCCGGTGATCGTCTGCGAGCTGCTGCGGCGGACCGGCGCGACGATCCCGGGTGACCTGCTCGAGCCGGTCACCGGGCTCTGCGGCGATCTTGCGCCGATCCTGGACGGGATCGTCCCGCTGCCGTCGCCGCAGGAGATCATCACCCAGCTCCAGCAGGGCGGCCCGGCCGGCAACGCGGCCGTGCCGCAGCTGCTGCCCGGCTCGCCGCTGTCGCTGACCGATCCGGGCTCGCAGCTGCGTGACCCGGGTACCGCACCGCCGCCGGAGCCCGGACCGGCCCCGGACGCGGCACCGACCCCGTCGACGCCCGCCACCCCGGCACCGTCGTCGGGCAGGCAGGCCACGCCGACCCCGGTGCCCGAGCAGCAGGAGCGCCGCGGCGGTCTGCTCGGCGGCCTGTTCGGAGGTGGATCGTGATCGGCAGGACCGGCCGGATCGGCCGGGTGGCCGCGCTGCTGACCGTGGCCGCGGTCGCCGCGAGCGGCTGCGGAGTGATCAACGGCGGGCTCCGCGGGGTCCCGCTGCCCGGCGGCGCGAACCTCGGCGACGACCCCTACCCGGTGCGCATCGAGTTCCCGGACGTCGTCGACCTGGTGCCGCAGTCGATCGTGCGGGTCGGCGACGTGCCGGTCGGCGCGGTCGAGTCGGTCTCGGTCGAGCCGGAGCGCTGGAACGCCGTGGTCACCGTCCAGGTGAACGGCGACGTGCGGCTGCCGGCGAACGCCACCGCCCGGGTGCGCACGACCTCGCTGCTCGGCGAGAAGTTCGTCGAGCTCGCCTCCCCGGCCGGCCCCGCGCAGGGTGACCTCGCCCGGAGCGGGGAGATCGCGCTGGCGAACACCAGCCGGGCCGCCGAGGTGGAGGAGGTGCTGGGCGCGCTCTCGATGCTGCTCAACGGCGGCGGCGTCGCGCAGATCCGGACGATCGCCACCGAGCTGAACAACGCACTGTCCCGGCCGGGAGCCCGAGGTCCGCGCGCTGCTGGGCAACCTGGACCAGCTGGTCGGCTCGCTCGACGACAGCAAGGACGACATCAACCGCGCCCTGGACAGCGTGAACCGGCTGTCCGCGACGCTGGCCGACCGGCGCGGACAGATCCGCACCGCGCTCAACGACATCAGCCCCGGCCTGCGCGAGCTGGAGGCCCAGCGGGCCCAGCTGGTCGGCATGCTGCAGGCGCTCGACCGGCTCTCCGGGGTCGCGACCGACGTGGTCAACCGCTCCCGCGACGACCTCATCGCCGATCTGGAGGCGCTGCGGCCGATCCTGCGCAACCTGGCCGACTCCGGGCAGGACCTGCCGAACTCGCTGGAACTCCTGCTCACGATCCCGTTCACGGACGCGGCGACCGACGCCGTCGCGGGTGACTACGCGAACCTGTACGTGAAGCTCGATCTCGACCTGGGATCGGTGCTGCGCAACATCCTGAACACCCGCCAGTCCGGGCTGCCGCTGGACCCGGCCCAGCTGGCCCAGCTCCCGCCGACCGCGCAGCTGCTCACCCCGCTGCTCGGCGGCGAGGCCCCGGTCGCCCCGCCGGTGCCCGGAGTGCCGCAGCTGCCGCTGCTCGGGCCGGAGCAGCCGGCACCGGCTCCCGCCCCGGAGGACGGGGCCGCGACGCCGGCACCGCCCGGCTCGACCCAGCCGCCGTCCCCGACCCCGACACCGGCTCCCGAGTCGAGCCGCGGCGGCCTGCTCGGCGGGCTCTTCGGAGGTGGATCGTGATCACCAGGACCGTCCGCTGGCAGCTGGTCGCGCTGGCGATCGTCACGATCGTCGGGGTCGGCTACGCCGGTTTCCGCTACGCCGGGCTGGACCGGATCTTCGGCGCGACGACCTACCCGGTCACCGTGCAGCTCGCGGAATCCGGCGGGATCTTCAGCGGCGCCAACGTCACCTACCGGGGCGTGACGGTCGGCCGGGTCGGCCCGCTGACGCTCTCCGACGCCGGTGTCGACGTCCAGCTCGACATCGACAACGGCGCGCCGGAGATCCCGGCCGACGCCACCGCCGTGGTCGGGAACCTCTCGCCGATCGGCGAGCAGTTCGTCGACCTGCAGCCGGTCGCGGACGGCGGCGAGCTCCTCGCCGCAGGCACCGTCATTCCGCAGGAGCGGACCCGCACCCCGATCGAGATCAACACCTTCCTCACCGAGCTGGACCAGCTCGTCTCCACCGTGCCGCAGGACTCGCTGCGCACCGTGGTCGCCGAGCTCGGCCAGGGCTTCCAGGACACCGCGCAGCCGCTGCAGCAGCTTCTCGACACCTCCGGCGAGTTCACCAGGGCCGCGACCGATGCGCTGCCGCAGACGACCGCGCTGATCCGGGACGCCCGGCCGGTGCTGACCACCCAGAACGAGATCGCGCCGCAGTTCCGCGAGTTCGCCGGCGGCCTGCGGGAGATCACCGAGCAGCTCCGGGAGTCCGACCCGGATCTCCGCCGGATCATCGACGACGGACCGCGGACCGGTGAACAGCTCAGCGCGCTGATCCGGGAGAGCGGACCGGGGCTGGGCGAGTCGGTCGCGAACCTGCGGACCGTCGCCGAGCTGCTCGAGCCCCGGCAGGCCGGGCTGCGCCAGATCCTGGTGACCTATCCCGGACTGGTCGCCATCGCGCCGAAGGTCGTGCCCGGCGACGGGACGGCCCATCTCGGCCTGGTCGTGAACCTGTTCGACCCGCCGGTGTGCACCCGCGGCTACCAGGGGACGGCCAACCGCGGCGGGCTCGACGTGAGCGAGACACCGGTCAACGAGGAGGCCCGCTGCGCCGAGCCCCCCGGCAGCCCCACCTCGGTCCGCGGGATGCAGAATGTGCCCAGGCCGGAGCCACTGGCGGTGCAGGACTACTCCGGTAACTCCGGGCACCCGAGCTTCGGCGGGGGACCGGTGGACCGGCCCCGCGACGTCGGGCCCGCGCCCCGGCCGAACGCCGGTTCGCTCGGCGACGACGCGGTCCGCCGGACCAGTGGCCCCGATCTGGTCTCCGACGCCGCCCAGATCCTGCTGGGTGGTTGAGCGGCGTGAGCCACGAGCGCGCAGGCAGCACCGCGGTCGTGTCCCGCACGGGACGCGACCGGCACGACGACCGCGGGAGCCGTGACCGTCCACCCGGACGGTCCGCCCCACGGCCGGTTCACCGGTCGCCCTCCGGCGCGACCACCGAGCGGCTGTGCCCCCGCAGCCGGGAGGAGGAACGCTCCCCATGACCACCGAACTCGACGACCGTCCACCCGCCGATGCCGATCCGGGGCGCTCCGGGCCCGGCCGCTGGGCCCGGGTGCTGCCGATCGCAGCGGTGCTCGCGGCGGTCGCGGCGCTGGTGCTCGGCGCGCTCTGGCTGTTCGCCCTGAACAGCGACTCGGTCGAGGTCGCGCAGGCCCGGGACGAGGCGCTGCGCGACGCCCGGCAGGCCGTCGTCAACCTCAACACCCTCGACCACGCCGATCCCCAGCGCGGGCTGGACCTGTGGATCCAGTCGTCGGCGGGCTCGGTACGCGACGAGTTCGTGCAGAACCGCGACGCGTACGCCCAGCTGGTGACCGAGCAAGGCCGCACCACCTCCGCCGAGGTCACCGACGCCGCCGTCACCGAGGTCGACGCCCGGGCCGGCACCGCGCGGGTGCTCGCCGGCGTCGACGTGACCGTCACCGCCGAGGGCGGCGAGCCCGCGGTCACCCGCCAGCGGATCGAGCTCGGCATGTTCCGGACCGACGACGGCTGGAAGGTCGACGCCCTGGAACCGCTCATGACGCCCGGCGCGGGCGGCTGATCGCGCCGGCCCGGCGCGCGTCCCCGAGCGTCCACCCACCGGCGGCCCGTACGGCCGCCCCGCTACCAGGTCGACCACCCCAGGAGGTCACCGCATGTCCACCCCCCGTCGCCGCCCAGCGGGTGGCATTCGCAGGCCGCAGGTAGCCGGACGGCCGCGCACGGCCCGCACCGGAACCGAGCACGACGAGCACGACGAGACAGGCGGTCGCCCGCTCGACGAGAGCCCCGACGGCCCCGACGGCCCCGACGGCCCCGACGGCACCGACAGCACCGACGGCAGCCTCGCTGCCGGTGCGCCGGCCGCCGGCGCCCGTGCGGCAGCCGCCGGCCGCCCCGGCCCGGACGCAGCGCACGCCGACACCGCCGCCGAGCACGACACCGCCGCCGAGCACGACACCGCCGCAGCGCACGAGCGCGACGCAAGGCACGACCCCGGCTCGGCGCACGACCCCGAACCCGAACCCGATGGCGCGGCGGACCCCGGCACCGACGGCACCGCGCGGCGGCGTCCGGCGCTGCTCGCCGCCCCGGTGAGCACCCGGGGCGCGGCGGCACTGCTGGCCGTCACCGTGCTGCTCACCGCGGCGGCGGTGTTCTTCGGCATCTCCTGGTACCGGACCGCGTTCACCGGCTCGGCCGCGAACGCGGCGCTCACCGACGTCGGCGCCACCGCCCAGGTGAGCGAGCAGGTCGGAGAGGCCGTCACCAAGGTCTACTCGTTCGACCACGCGCGACTGCAGCAGGCCGAGGACGACGCCCGCGCCGTCATCACGCCGGAGTTCGCGCCCGAGTTCGACCGGATCTTCGGCAGCGTCCGGGAGCTGGCCCCGCAGCAGAACGCGGTCGTCACCGCGACGATCCCGAAGTCCGCGGTCGCCCGGATCGACGGGACCGACGCCTCGGTGTACGTCTTCGTCAACCAGGTCATCCGCCGCGAGGACGACGCGGGCGTGCCGCAGGAGGGTGCCGCGGCGGCCCGGCTGCGGGTCGATGCCCAGTTCGTCGACGGCCGGTGGAAGATCTCCGCGATGACCCCGGCCTGAGCCCTCCCGCACCCCCGGTGCACGGGGGTGCGGGCCGCGGGCGTAGGGTTGTCCGCGATCCACCGAAGACCGCAGGTCTGCTTCCGGACTCGTCCGGGAGCACGAAGGTCCCGGAGCACCGGGCGACCCGCGCAGGAGGACGAGGCGATGCCGGGCGCCGAGCGCCCGCACGAACTTCCACGCCCCGTGCCCTGCGCACGGGGCGTTCGTCGTCTCTCGGGGTCCGTGCGGTGGCACACCGCAAGAGCACGAGGACCAACCACCCGAGAGGAGGGCAGCCATGGCACGACCTGACAAGGTCGCGGCGGTCGACGAGATCGCCAACCGGTTCCGCGAGTCATCCGCGTCGGTCGTCACCGAGTACCGCGGGCTCAGCGTCGCCAAGCTGACCCAGCTGCGCCGGGACCTGGGTGCGAGCGCGAACTTCCGCGTCGCGAAGAACACCCTCGTCAAGCGCGCGGCAGCGGACGCCGGGGTGCAGGGTCTTGACGACCTGCTCGCCGGGCCGACCGCGATCGCGTTCGTCCAGGGCGAGCCGGTCGACGCAGCCAAGGCGATCAAGACCTTCGCCAAGGACAACCCGGGCCTGTCCATCAAGGGCGGGTACATGGACGGGCGCGCCCTGTCCGTCGCCGAGGTGGAGCAGCTCGCGGACCTCGAGTCCCGCGAGGTGCTGCTCGGCAAGCTCGCCGGCGCGATGAAGGCCAACCTGTCGAAGGCCGCGACGCTGTTCAGCCAGCCGGCCTCCCAGGTCGCCCGGCTCGGGCAGGCGCTGGCCGACAAGAAGGCCGAGGGCGAGCCCGCCCCGGCCGCGGCCGACGGCGACTCCGCCGAGAGCTGATCTCCACCACCCCCTGTCTGCTGTAGAGAAAGGACGCCATCATGGCGAAGCTGTCCACCGACGAGCTGCTCGACGCCTTCAAGGAGCTCACCCTCATCGAGCTTTCGGACTTCGTGAAGAAGTTCGAGGAGACCTTCGACGTCACCGCCGCCGCTCCGGTCGCCGTCGCGGCCGCGGGCCCGGCCGGCGGTGCCGCTGCTCCGGTCGAGGAGGAGAAGGACGAGTTCGACGTCGTCCTCGAGAGCGCCGGTGACAAGAAGATCCAGGTCATCAAGGTCGTCCGCGAGGTCGTCTCCGGGCTGGGCCTGAAGGAGGCCAAGGACCTCGTCGAGTCCGCCCCGAAGTCGCTGCTGGAGGCCGTGGGCAAGGACGCCGCCGAGGCTGCCAAGGCCAAGCTCGAGGAGGCCGGCGCGAAGGTCTCCCTCAAGTGACCTCACGCTGAGCCGGGCGTGCCTCGCACGCCCACTCGCCCGACGGGGCGGGACCCGGACCGGGTCCCGCCCCGTCGTCGTTCCGGTGGCCGCTGGCCCGGTGGGCGGCCGGAGAGTGGCGACGATCATGTAAATTGCCCGGAACGGGCTAGGTGACTACCGGTCGTCCCGGGCATCCGACCGCTCATCGACGGATCGGGACTTGACTCGGTGCGCCGGGCAGGTCACTCTTGGGTCGCGGTGGTTGCCTGAATGCTGGAATCGGTGACCTGTCTCGACAGCTGCGTTCTGAGCAGCTATAGTCATTCTTTGCGCTGCCTGCGGCCAGGCTCTGCGCGCTTGCTACCGGGAAGTATCCGGGCCGGGACTGGTTCTGCCAGGCCGACCGCCGGAGAGGGTCCGGCGGAGCGCGTGTTGGGTCGAACCGCGCTCGGCAGTGCCTAGACAACAGACGGCGTGCGACGTGGGCCGGCTGCCGACACCTGGATCCGGGGGAGACCCGATCGGATCGAGGGAGACGGTAGCGCTCGCCACCGGCGTACGCCAGACGAGAAGCGCAGTTCTCGGAAGGACGCATCTTGGCTGTCTCCCGCGCCGCCGCGACCACCTCGACCCTCTCCGCCACGGCGAACCCGAACTACCCCGGCGCACCCACCCGGGTCACCTTCGCGAAGATCGCCGAGCCGCTGGAGGTCCCGGATCTGCTCGACCTGCAGATCCAGTCCTACGAATGGCTGGTGGGCAGCGAGGCCTGGTTCCAGCGCCGGATCGAGGCCGGTGACGAGCTTCCGGTGAGTGGTCTCGAGGAGATCCTCACCGAGATCTCCCCGATCGAGGACTTCTCCGGGTCGATGTCGCTGTCCTTCTCCGACCCGCGCTTCGACGAGGTCAAGGCCTCCGTCGAGGAGTGCCGGGACAAGGACATGACCTACGGTGCCCCGCTGTTCGTCACGGCGGAGTTCACCAACAACACCACCGGTGAGATCAAGTCCCAGACGGTCTTCATGGGCGAGTTCCCGGTGATGACCGACAAGGGCACCTTCATCATCAACGGCACCGAGCGTGTCGTGGTGTCCCAGCTCGTCCGGTCGCCCGGTGTCTACTTCGACCACGCGATCGACAAGACGACCGAGAAGGACGTCTACTCCGTCAAGATCATCCCGAGCCGGGGTGCGTGGCTGGAGTTCGACGTCGACAAGCGGGACACCGTCGGCGTCCGGATCGACCGCAAGCGCCGCCAGCCGGTCACCGTGCTGCTCAAGGCGCTGGGCTGGAGCGCCGAGCAGATCGGCGAGCGCTTCGGGTTCTCCGAGACGATCATGACCACGCTGGAGAAGGACAACACCGCGGGTCAGGACGAGGCGCTGCTCGACATCTACCGCAAGCTGCGCCCCGGCGAGCCGCCGACCCGCGAGTCGGCGCAGGCGCTGCTGGAGAACCTGTTCTTCAAGGACAAGCGCTACGACATGGCCAAGGTCGGGCGGTACAAGGCCAACAAGAAGCTCGGCGTCGGCATCGACAAGTCGATCGGCACGCTGACCGAGGAAGACGTCGCCACGACCATCGAGTACCTCGTCCGGCTGCACGCCGGCGAGACCTCGATGACGATCAACGGCAACGAGATCCCGGTCGAGACCGACGACATCGACCACTTCGGCAACCGGCGCCTGCGCACCGTCGGCGAGCTGATCCAGAACCAGGTGCGGGTCGGGCTCTCCCGGACCGAGCGCGTCGTCCGTGAGCGGATGACCACGCAGGACGTCGAGGCGATCACCCCGCAGACCCTGATCAACACCCGGCCGATCACGGCCGCGATCCGGGAGTTCTTCGGCACCTCGCAGCTGTCGCAGTTCATGGACCAGCACAACCCGCTCGCGGGCCTGACCCACAAGCGCCGCCTGTCGGCGCTCGGCCCGGGTGGTCTGTCCCGTGAGCGTGCCGGCATGGAGGTCCGCGACGTCCACCCGTCGCACTACGGCCGGATGTGCCCGATCGAGACCCCGGAGGGCCCGAACATCGGCCTGATCGGGTCGCTGTCCTCGTTCGCGCGGGTCAACCCGTTCGGGTTCATCGAGACCCCGTACCGCAAGGTCGTCGAGGGTGTCGTCACGACCCAGATCGACTACCTGACGGCCGACGAGGAGGACCGCTTCGTCGTCGCCCAGGCCAACGCCCGGCTCAACGAGGACGGTTCGTTCGCCGAGGACCGGGTGCTGGTCCGCCGCAAGGGCGGCGAGGTCGACCTGATCTCGCCCGCCGGCGTCGACTACATCGACGTCTCGCCGCGCCAGATGGTGTCGGTCGCGACCGCGATGATCCCGTTCCTCGAGCACGACGACGCGAACCGCGCCCTGATGGGTGCGAACATGCAGCGTCAGTCGGTGCCGCTGCTCCGCTCGGAGTCGCCGCTGGTCGGCACGGGCATGGAGCTGCGCGCCGCGGTCGACGCCGGCGACGTGGTCGTCGCCCGGCAGGCCGGTGTGGTCGAGGAGCTGTGCGCCGACTACATCACCGTGATGGACGACGAGGGGCAGCGCGAGACCTACCGCCTCAACAAGTTCCGCCGGTCGAACCAGGGCACCTGCAACAACCAGAAGCCGATCGTCGACGAGGGCGCCCGGGTCGAGGTGGGCCAGGTGCTCGCCGACGGGCCGTGCACCGAGAACGGCGAGATGGCGCTCGGCAAGAACCTGCTGGTCGGGATCATGCCGTGGGAGGGCCACAACTACGAGGACGCGATCATCCTCTCGCAGCGCCTGGTGCAGGACGACGTGCTGACGTCGATCCACATCGAGGAGCACGAGGTCGACGCCCGGGACACCAAGCTGGGCGCCGAGGAGATCACCCGGGACATCCCGAACGTCTCCGAGGACGTGCTCGCCGACCTCGACGAGCGCGGCATCATCCGGATCGGTGCCGAGGTCCAGCCCGGCGACATCCTGGTCGGCAAGGTGACGCCGAAGGGCGAGACCGAGCTGACCCCGGAGGAGCGGCTGCTGCGCGCGATCTTCGGTGAGAAGGCGCGCGAGGTGCGCGACACCTCGCTGAAGGTTCCGCACGGTGAGAACGGCAAGGTCATCGGCATCCGGGTCTTCTCCCGCGACGACGACGACGAGCTGGCCCCCGGCGTGAACGAGCTGGTCCGCGTCTACGTGGCCCAGAAGCGCAAGATCTCCGACGGTGACAAGCTCGCCGGCCGGCACGGCAACAAGGGCGTCATCGGCAAGATCCTCCCGGTGGAGGACATGCCGTTCCTCGAGGACGGCACGCCGCTCGACATCATCCTGAACACGCACGGTGTCCCGCGACGGATGAACATCGGCCAGATCCTGGAGACCCACCTCGGGTGGATCGCCAAGACCGGCTGGGAGATCGACGGCACGCCCGAGTGGGCTTCCCGGATGCCGGAGGAGCTGTACTCGGTGCCGGCCGACACGAAGACCGCGACCCCGGTCTTCGACGGTGCCCGCGAGAACGAGATCACCGGCCTGCTGGGCAGCACGCTGCCCAACCGGGACGGTGAGCGGATGGTCGGTTCGGACGGCAAGGCGAACCTGCTGGACGGGCGCTCCGGTGAGCCGTACCCGTTCCCGGTCGCGGTCGGCTACATGTACATCCTGAAGCTGGCCCACCTGGTGGACGACAAGATCCACGCCCGGTCGACCGGGCCGTACTCGATGATCACCCAGCAGCCGCTGGGCGGTAAGGCGCAGTTCGGTGGCCAGCGCTTCGGTGAGATGGAGTGCTGGGCGATGCAGGCGTACGGCGCCGCATACACCCTGCAGGAGCTGCTGACGATCAAGTCCGACGACGTGGTGGGCCGGGTCAAGGTCTACGAGGCGATCGTCAAGGGCGAGAACATCCCGGAGCCGGGGATCCCCGAGTCGTTCAAGGTGCTGCTGAAGGAACTTCAGTCGCTCTGCCTGAACGTCGAGGTGCTCTCCAGCGACGGAGCGGCGATCGAGATGCGGGACGCCGACGACGAAGACCTCGAGCGCGCAGCGGCGAACCTGGGCATCAACCTGTCCAGCCGCCCCGGCTCGGAGTCGATGACCGTCGACGACGTCGTCAACTGACCCTGCCGCTGTAGACACTGTCCGACTAGCTAGCTATTAGCGAAGAAACAGAGGACATACGTGCTCGACGTCAACTTCTTCGACGAACTGCGTATCGGCCTGGCCACCGCCGAAGGCATCCGCCAGTGGTCGCACGGCGAGGTCAAGAAGCCGGAGACCATCAACTACCGCACCCTGAAGCCGGAGAAGGACGGGCTCTTCTGCGAGAAGATCTTCGGTCCGACCCGGGACTGGGAGTGCTACTGCGGTAAGTACAAGCGCGTCCGGTTCAAGGGCATCATCTGCGAGCGCTGCGGCGTCGAGGTGACCCGCGCCAAGGTTCGTCGTGAGCGGATGGGCCACATCGAGCTGGCCGCCCCGGTTACGCACATCTGGTACTTCAAGGGCGTCCCGAGCCGGCTGGGCTACCTGCTCGACCTGGCTCCCAAGGACCTCGAGAAGATCATCTACTTCGCGGCCTACGTGATCACCTCGGTGAACACCGAGCTGCGGCACAACGACATGTCCACGCTCGAGAACGAGATGAGCGTGGAGCGCCGGCGGATCGAGCAGACCCGCGACGCCGACCTGGAGGCACGGGCCCAGAAGCTCGAGGCCGACATCGCCGAGCTCGAGGCCGAGGGCGCCAAGGGCGACGTGCGACGCAAGGTCAAGGACGGTGGCGAGCGGGAGATGCGCCAGCTCCGCGACCGCGCCCAGCGTGAGCTGGACCGGCTCGAGGAGATCTGGAGCAGCTTCACCAAGCTGGACGTCCAGCAGCTCATCGCGGACGAGTCGATCTACCGCGAGCTGTACGACCGCTACGGCGACTACTTCACCGGCGCCATGGGCGCCGAGGCGATCCAGACGCTGCTGAAGAACTTCGACATCCCGGCCGAGGCCGAGAAGCTGCGCGAGATCATCCGGTCCGGCAAGGGCCAGAAGAAGCTGCGTGCGCTCAAGCGGCTCAAGGTCGTCGCGGCGTTCCAGACCACCGGCAACTCGCCGATGGGCATGGTGCTCGACTGCGTGCCGGTCATCCCGCCGGACCTGCGCCCGATGGTGCAGCTCGACGGTGGCCGGTTCGCGACCTCGGACCTGAACGACCTGTACCGCCGGGTCATCAACCGGAACAACCGCCTCAAGCGACTGATCGACCTCGGCGCGCCCGAGATCATCGTCAACAACGAGAAGCGGATGCTGCAGGAGGCCGTCGACGCGCTGTTCGACAACGGCCGCCGCGGCCGGCCGGTGACCGGGCCGGGCAACCGCCCGCTCAAGTCGCTGTCCGACCTGCTCAAGGGCAAGCAGGGCCGGTTCCGCCAGAACCTGCTCGGCAAGCGCGTCGACTACTCCGGCCGTTCGGTCATCGTCGTCGGCCCGCAGCTGAAGCTGCACCAGTGCGGTCTGCCCAAGCAGATGGCGCTGGAGCTGTTCAAGCCGTTCGTGATGAAGCGGCTGGTGGACCTCAACCACGCGCAGAACATCAAGTCCGCCAAGCGGATGGTCGAGCGCGGCCGCTCGCAGGTGTGGGACGTCCTCGAAGAGGTCATCTCCGAGCACCCGGTGCTGCTGAACCGGGCGCCCACGCTGCACCGCCTCGGCATCCAGGCCTTCGAGCCGCAGCTGGTGGAGGGCAAGGCCATCCAGCTGCACCCGCTGGTCTGCGAGGCGTTCAACGCGGACTTCGACGGTGACCAGATGGCGGTGCACCTGCCGCTGTCGGCCGAGGCACAGTCCGAGGCCCGCGTGCTGATGCTGTCGTCGAACAACATCCTGTCCCCGGCGTCCGGCCGCCCGCTGGCGATGCCGCGTCTGGACATGGTGACGGGTCTGTTCCACCTGACCCGCCAGCGCGACGACGCGCAGGGTGCCGGCAAGCACTACGGCTCGTCGGCCGAGGCGATCATGGCCTACGACCGCAAGGTGCTCCACCTCCAGGCGCCGATCAAGATCCGGCTCCCGCAGGTGGCGCCGACGGCGGGTGTCGCTGCCGAGGCGGTCACCGAGGACGGTGTCTGGACGGCCGACACGACGCTGGGCCGGGTGCTGTTCAACGAGCTCCTGCCCGCGGACTACCCGTACGTCAACGAGCCGCTGCCCAAGAAGCGCCAGGCCGCGATCATCAACGACCTGGCCGAGCGCTACTCGATGACCGAGGTCGCGCAGGTCCTGGACCGGCTGAAGGACGCGGGCTTCTTCTGGGCGACCCGCTCCGGCGTCACCCTCGCCATCGACGACGTCGTGGTTCCCCCGCGCAAGCAGGAGATCCTCGACTCGTACGAGACGAAGGCCGACCAGATCAACAAGCGCTACCAGCGCGGTGCCCTGTCGCACCAGGAGCGCAACGACGAGATGGTCAAGATCTGGTCGCAGGCCTCGGAAGAGGTCGCGCGGGCGATGGAGGAGAACTTCCCCCAGGACAACCCGATCCCGACGATCGTGCAGTCCGGTGCCGCGGGCAACATGGCCCAGGTCCGCCAGCTGGCGGGCATGAAGGGCCTGGTGGCGAACCCCAAGGGTGAGTACATCCCGCGGCCGATCAAGTCGAACTTCCGCGAGGGCCTGTCCGTGCTGGAGTACTTCATCTCCACGCACGGCACCCGGAAGGGTCTGGCGGACACCGCGCTGCGGACCGCCGACTCGGGTTACCTGACCCGTCGTCTGGTCGACGTGTCGCAGGACGTCATCGTCCGCGAGGTCGACTGCGGCACCGAGCGCGCCATCCCGATGGCGGTCACCGAGGAGACCAGCGACGGGCGGCTCATCCCGCACCGTTACCTGCGCACCTCGGTGTACGCCCGTACCTCCGGCGAGGAGGTCACCGCGCCCGACGGCACGGTCATCGTCCGCAAGGGCGACGACCTCGGTGACCCGGCGCTGGACGCGCTGGTCGAGGCCGGCGTGAAGACGGTCCGGGTGCGGTCCGCGCTGACCTGCGCGTCGGCCACCGGCATCTGCGGCCGTTGCTACGGCCGCTCGATGGCGACCGGCAAGCTGGTCGACGTCGGCGAGGCCGTCGGCATCGTCGCCGCGCAGTCCATCGGTGAGCCGGGCACGCAGCTGACGATGCGTACCTTCCACATCGGTGGTGTGGCCGGTGACGACATCACGACCGGTCTGCCGCGTGTCACCGAGCTGTTCGAGGCCCGGGTCCCGCGCGGTAAGGCGCCGATCGCCGACGTCGACGGCCGCATCCGCATCGAGGACGGCGACCGCTTCTGGAAGATCACGCTGATCCCGGACGACGGCAGCGAGGAGATCGTCTACGAGAAGCTGTCCAAGCGGCAGTGGCTCGGGATGACCTCGGTCGACGGTGCCGAGCGGCCGCTGGCCGACGGCGACCACGTCACGGTCGGTCAGCTGCTCCTCGAGGGCACGGCGGACCCGCACGAGGTGCTGCGTGTCATGGGCCCGCGTGAGGTGCAGCTGCACCTGGTGCGTGAGGTGCAGAAGGTGTACCGCACGCAGAGCGTGGACATCCATGACAAGCACATCGAGGTCATCGTCCGGCAGATGCTGCGCCGGGTGACGATCATCGACTCCGGTGCGACCGAGTTCCTGCCCGGCGCGCTCGCCGAGCGGGGCGAGTTCGAGTCGGAGAACCGGCGCGTGGTGGCCGAGGGCAACGAGCCGGCCTCCGGCCGTCCGGTGCTCATGGGGATCACCAAGGCGTCGCTGGCGACGGAGTCGTGGCTGTCCGCGGCGTCGTTCCAGGAGACGACCCGGATCCTCACCGATGCCGCGATCAACGGAAAGCGCGACAAGCTCGTCGGGCTCAAGGAGAACGTGATCATCGGAAAGCTGATCCCGGCGGGTACCGGCATCAACCGGTACCGCAACATCCAGGTCCAGCCCACGGAGGAGGCCCGCGCGGCCGCCTACGCGCTGCCGAGCTACGACGACGGCTTCTACAGCCCCGACGTGTTCGGCACGGGCACCGGTGCCGCGGTGCCGCTGGACGACTACGACTTCGGGCGCGACTACCGCTAGGTGATCGCACGCCCCGGGCCCGCGACGGCGGACCCGGGGCACCGGAGAGGTCCCGGACGGGGCCGGACACCGCTCTCCCGTGGTGGTGTCCGGCCCCGTTCGTGCGTCCGGGCCCGGCTCGGCCGCCGCAGCCGGCACCCGCCCCGCACATCCCTTTGCCCCGCCGCACACCCTCTGCAACAGGTGTGCGGCGGGGCGAGAGGATGTGCGGCCGGGCGAAGGGATGTGCGGTGCGGGGCCCGAACCGCCGAGCGGACCGCTCGGCCTGCGGGCGCCCGGGCACGGGCGGGACAGCCCGGCTCGGCGCAGCGCTGTGCGGCCTGACTCGGCGCTGCGCCGTGTGGCGTAGCACCGTGCGGCGCGGGGAGGGCGCCGTGGTCGGTCAGCGGGAGCAGTCGGCGCGCAGCGCGAGGCCGAGGGTGCGCAGCGCCTCGTCGGCTTCGGCGAGCAGCCCGGCGAGCACTGGGAAGGCGTGCCACATCCCGTCCACCCTGGAGTAGCCGACCGGGGTGCCCGCGGCCCGCGCCCGCTCGACGAGGGTGTCGGAGTCGTCCACCAGGATCTCGTCGGCGCCCGCCACGACGTGCAGCGGCGGGAGTCCGGCCAGATCGGCGTCCAGCGGGCGGAGCTCGGGTGCGCCGGTGTGCCTGCCCGCGTAGTCCGAGGCCGCCGAGGGCAGCCAGCCCGGATCGAGCATCGCGTCGGTCGGGGCGTTGCGCGACATCGCGTCCGCGGTGCAGGTCAGGTCGAGCCACGGGGAGATCAGCCCCAGTGCACCGGGCAGCTCCTCGCCGTCGGCGCGCAACCGCAGCAGCAGCGCCATCGCGAGGCCACCACCCGCGGAGTCACCGGCGACCGCGATGCGTTCGGCCGGGTGCCCGGCGGCGCGCAGCGCATGCCAGACGGCCAGCGCGTCGTCCAGGGCGGCCGGGAACGGGTGCTCCGGCGCGAGCCGGTACGCGGGCACGTGCACCGGAGTCCCGGTCGCGCGGGCCAGGCCGGCGACCAGCGGCCGGTGCGAGACGGCCGAACCGACGAGATAGCCGCCCCCGTGCAGGTAGATCACCCGGTGCGGGCCGAACGCGCCGGCCGGCGCGACCACCTCGGTGGGGACCCCGCCGAGTTCGCCGTGCGCGCGACGGGTGCCGCGGGGGAGCGGGATCGACGCACCGACGAGGTCGAGACCGCGGCGGCGGAGGCCAACGGGTAGAGTGGGCGACAGGAGCGGCGCGACGAGCGCACGCGTGGCGAATCGGTTGACAGCCGTCGGCAGGTGCATACCGGACGGTAACCGGAATCGCGGGCTGCCGAGAGGTTGCCCGCATCCGGTGCGGCACACCGATCGCCCATCTCCGACCCGGACGCGCTGAGCGGCCGACGGTCTGCGACGAGCGGGTGAGTCCGCTTGCCAGCGGCCGTCGTCTACGGCATGGTCCGGGTCAGCAGGTCTCCTCCGGAGCTCATCTCCGGTGGATCAGAGGTCTTCCGAAGCCCCCGGAGGACCCGGAGCGGAGTCCGAGAGGGACCCGCTTTGACCGCCTCCAAGAGGGCCGAGTACCCTCATGTCTTGCGCTCGGCTCCGGTCGAGCGAGTCCGCGTGCCCCGTGGCGTACAGGTCCGAGCGGTTACATCCCGGCCGGACCGGCACTGCGTCCCGGTGACGGGCACGGTGGACGTCCCGACAGCCTCCGCGGGGCCTTTCCGGCTCCGAGCGTGCCCGGGGCGACACGCCCGACCTCGGGGATCGGAGCGACGGGCGGCCCGCGAGCAGCGACTCGCCGAGGCCGCTCCGGCGCCCGCCTCCCGCGGCACCGGCAGGGCAGCAGTGCGAACACAGAACAGCGACGAGCGAGACAGTCGAGCCACCGACGGGAAGAAGTAGACGGTTCATGCCCACGATCCAGCAGCTGGTCCGAAAGGGCCGTGAGGACAAGGTCGCGAAGACCAAGACGGCCGCGCTGAAGGGGAGCCCCCAGCGCCGCGGCGTCTGCACGCGCGTCTACACGACCACGCCGAAGAAGCCGAACTCCGCGCTGCGCAAGGTCGCCCGCGTGCGCCTGTCGAGCGGCATCGAGGTCACCGCCTACATCCCCGGTGAGGGCCACAACCTGCAGGAGCACTCGATCGTGCTGGTGCGCGGCGGGCGAGTGAAGGACCTCCCGGGTGTGCGTTACAAGGTGATCCGCGGATCGCTGGACACCCAGGGCGTCAAGAACCGCAAGCAGTCCCGCAGCCGCTACGGCGCGAAGAAGGAGAAGAGCTGATGCCCCGCAAGGGCCCCGCCCCGAAGCGTCCGCTGGTCTCGGACCCGGTCTACGGCTCGCCGCTGGTCACCCAGCTGGTGAACAAGGTGCTCAAGGACGGCAAGCGTTCGCTGGCCGAGCGCATCGTCTACGCCGCCCTCGAGGGCACCCGTGACAAGACCGGCACCGACCCGGTCGTCACGCTGAAGCGCGCTCTGGACAACGTGAAGCCGGCCCTCGAGGTCCGCAGCCGCCGTGTCGGTGGCGCGACCTATCAGGTCCCCGTCGAGGTCCGTGCCGTCCGGCAGACCACGCTGGGCCTGCGCTGGCTGGTCACCTACTCCGGCCAGCGCCGCGAGAAGACCATGATCGAGCGCCTCATGAACGAGCTGCTCGACGCGAGCAACGGCCTCGGTGCGAGCGTCAAGCGGCGCGAGGACATGCACAAGATGGCGGAGTCGAACCGGGCCTTCGCCCACTACCGCTGGTGACCGGCGAGGCGTCGGGCGCCAACTCGCGATCGAGGGAGAGCTGAGCTAGTGGCAGCACAGGATGTGCTGACGGACCTCACGAAGGTCCGCAACATCGGCATCATGGCCCACATCGACGCCGGTAAGACCACCACCACCGAGCGGATCCTGTATTACACCGGGATCAACTACAAGCTCGGTGAGGTGCACGACGGCGCCGCCACCATGGACTGGATGGAGGAGGAGCAGAAGCGCGGCATCACGATCACGTCGGCCGCGACGACCTGCTTCTGGAACAACCACCAGATCAACATCATCGACACCCCCGGGCACGTCGACTTCACCGTCGAGGTGGAGCGGTCCCTGCGGGTGCTCGACGGCGCCGTCGCGGTCTTCGACGGCAAGGAGGGCGTCGAGCCCCAGTCCGAGCAGGTCTGGCGCCAGGCGACCAAGTACGACGTCCCCCGCATCTGCTTCGTCAACAAGATGGACAAGCTGGGCGCGGACTTCTACTTCACCGTCCGCACCATCAAGGATCGGCTGAACGCGACCCCGCTGCCGCTGCAGATCCCGATCGGGTCGGAGCACGAGTTCATCGGTGTCGTCGACCTGGTCGAGATGCGCGCGCTCACGTGGCGTGGCGAGGTCGCCAAGGGCGAGGACTACGCGGTCGAGGAGATCCCGGCCGACCTGCAGGAGCGTGCGAACGAGTACCGCACGATGCTGGTCGAGGCCGTCGCCGAGACCGATGACGAGCTCATGGAGCTCTACCTCGGCGGCGAGGAGCTGACCACCGAGCAGATCAAGACCGGGATCCGCGCGCTGGTGACCAACCGCGCCGCGTACCCGGTGCTGTGCGGCTCGGCGTTCAAGAACAAGGGTGTCCAGCCGATGCTGGACGCGGTCATCGACTACCTGCCGTCGCCGTACGACGTGCCGCCGGTCGAGGGCTTCCTCACCGACGGTGAGACCCCGGCGAGCCGCAAGCCGTCGAAGGACGAGCCGTTCGCGGCGCTCGCGTTCAAGATCGCCGCGCACCCGTTCTTCGGCAAGCTGACCTACGTCCGGGTGTACTCGGGCCGGGTCGCGTCCGGCGCGCAGATCATCAACTCGACCAAGGACCGTAAGGAGCGCATCGGGAAGCTGTTCCAGATGCACTCCAACAAGGAGAACCCGGTCGACGAGGCCATCGCCGGCCACATCTACGCGGTGATCGGTCTGAAGGACACGACGACGGGCGACACGCTCTGCGACCCGCAGAACCCGATCGTCCTCGAGTCGATGACCTTCCCGGACCCGGTCATCCAGGTGGCCGTCGAGCCGAAGTCCAAGGCCGACCAGGAGAAGCTCTCCCTGGCGATCCAGAAGCTGGCCGAGGAGGACCCGACGTTCCAGGTCTCCCTGGACGACGAGACCGGCCAGACGATCATCGCCGGTATGGGCGAGCTGCACCTCGAGGTGCTGGTCAACCGGATGAAGTCCGACTTCAAGGTCGAGGCGAACATCGGTAAGCCGCAGGTCGCCTACCGGGAGACCATCCGGCAGGCGGTCTCGAAGTACGAGTACACGCACAAGAAGCAGACCGGTGGTTCGGGCCAGTTCGCCCGCGTCATCATCAGCGTCGAGCCGCTCACCGGCGGCGACGGTGCGCTGTACGAGTTCGAGAACAAGGTCACCGGTGGTCGCATCCCGCGGGAGTACATCCCGTCGGTCGACCAGGGTGTCCAGGACGCCATGCAGTACGGCATCCAGGCCGGCTACCCGGTGGTCGGTGTGAAGCTGACGCTGCTGGACGGGCAGTACCACGAGGTCGACTCCTCGGAGATGGCCTTCAAGGTCGCCGGTTCGATGGCGTTCAAGGAGGCGGCCCGCAAGGCGAGCCCCGCGATCCTCGAGCCGATGATGGCCGTCGAGGTGATGACGCCCGAGGACTACATGGGTGACGTCATCGGCGACCTCAACTCCCGCCGCGGCCAGATCCAGGCCATGGAGGAGCGGGCCGGTGCCCGAGTCGTGAAGGCGACCGTGCCGCTGTCCGAGATGTTCGGCTACGTCGGCGACCTGCGGTCGCGGACCCAGGGCCGGGCGAACTACACGATGGTCTTCGACTCCTACGCGGAGGTGCCGCAGAACGTGGCGAAGGAGATCATCGCGAAGGCGACGGGCGAGTAAGCATCGCAGTGAGCGCCAGCGAGCGAGGAGCGGAGCGACGCCGGAGCCGAGCAGTCGGTACTGCGAAGGCGACGGGCGAGTAGAAGCTCCCCCCGGGAGGGCTCCGGCCCGACCTGCTCGTAGGGGGCGGGCCGCGGATCGGTAAGGTCCGCGGCCCGCACCCCACACACACCAGACCTGCCGTCAGCTCGGCGGAGAACAAAGACAGTCCAGGAGGACCCAGCAGTGGCGAAGGCGAAGTTCGAGCGGACCAAGCCGCACGTCAACATCGGCACCATCGGTCACATCGACCACGGCAAGACCACGCTGACGGCGGCCATCACCAAGGTTCTGCACGACAAGTACCCGAACCTCAACGAGGCTTCGGCGTTCGACATGATCGACAAGGCGCCGGAAGAGCGCCAGCGCGGTATCACGATCTCGATCGCGCACGTCGAGTACCAGACCGAGAAGCGGCACTACGCGCACGTCGACTGCCCCGGGCACGCCGACTACGTGAAGAACATGATCACCGGTGCCGCCCAGATGGACGGCGCGATCCTGGTGGTCGCCGCGACCGACGGCCCGATGCCCCAGACCCGCGAGCACGTGCTGCTCGCGCGTCAGGTCGGCGTGCCGTACATCGTCGTCGCCCTGAACAAGGCCGACATGGTCGACGACGAGGAGATCATGGAGCTCGTCGAGATGGAGGTCCGTGAGCTGCTGTCGGCTCAGGACTACCCGGGCGACGACCTCCCGATCGTCCGCGTCTCGGCGCTGAAGGCGCTCGAGGGCGACGCGACCTGGGGCGAGGCCATCGTCCAGCTGATGGACGCGGTCGACGAGGCCATCCCGGAGCCCGAGCGGGACATCGAGAAGCCGTTCCTCATGCCGGTCGAGGACGTCTTCACGATCACCGGTCGCGGCACCGTCGTCACCGGCCGCATCGAGCGCGGCATCGTGAAGGTGAACGAGACCGTCGACATCGTCGGCATCCGCCCGAACAAGACCACCACCACGGTCACCGGTGTCGAGATGTTCCGCAAGATCCTCGACGAGGGGCGTGCCGGCGAGAACGTCGGTCTGCTCCTGCGCGGCATCAAGCGGGACGACGTCGAGCGCGGCCAGGTCGTCGTGAAGCCGGGTTCGATCACCCCGCACACCGAGTTCGAGGGCCAGGTCTACATCCTGGGCAAGGACGAGGGCGGCCGTCACACCCCGTTCTTCAACAACTACCGTCCGCAGTTCTACTTCCGGACGACCGACGTGACCGGTGTGGTGACCCTCCCGCAGGGCACCGAGATGGTCATGCCGGGTGACAACACCACCATGAGCGTTCAGCTGATCCAGCCGATCGCCATGGAGGAGGGCCTGCAGTTCGCCATCCGTGAGGGTGGCCGGACCGTGGGTGCCGGACAGGTCACCAAGATCAACTCCTGAGGTGGCGGGGCGGCCGGTCGGCTCGATCCGGCCGGCCGCCCCGTAACCACCCCCCCCGTAGAGGGAGCTGCACGACCGTGTGGCATCCTTGACGGGTTGCACGATGAGCATGGCGCGCGGAAGCGCCACCCCTGTTCCCGGACCTCCGGTAGTTCAGGAGTTGCGCACCACGCGCCATGTTCGTTGTGAGCCCCGGCCGCGAGGCCGGGATAACCGAGCGACATGCCCGCCCCAAGGGGGTGGGACGCGGTGACCCGGGCACGACCATGGGGATCGAGCGCGACACGCCCGACCTCGTGGACCGGAGAGCCCCGGCAGGAGACCAGTTCCGGATACCGGAACTCCTCCAGGCCGACAGACCTGAACAGAGCACGGGCCGCAGGCGGCCGCAGACGGTGGAGCTCGCGCCGTGCTGTCTCGATCGGGGCCGACACCGCGCAACCCCCGCGGCAGGAAGAAGAGGACGACCGACGACCATGGCGGGACAGAAGATCCGCATCAGGCTCAAGGCCTATGACCACGAGGCAATCGACGCGTCTGCTCGCAAGATCGTGGAGACGGTGACGCGTACCGGTGCCCGGGTCGTCGGCCCCGTGCCGCTGCCGACCGAGAAGAACGTGTACTGCGTGATCCGCTCACCGCACAAGTACAAGGACTCGCGGGAGCACTTCGAGATGCGCACGCACAAGCGGCTGATCGACATCCTCGACCCGACGCCGAAGACCGTCGACGCGCTCATGCGCATCGACCTCCCGGCGAGCGTCGACGTCAACATCCAGTAGGCGTGGGGGCGAAGACGATGAAGACGACTGCAACCAAGCAGACGAAGAAGGTCACCGGGATCCTGGGCACCAAGCTCGGGATGACCCAGGTGTTCGACGAGAACAACCACGTGGTGCCGGTCACCGTCGTTCAGGCCGAGCCGAACGTCGTGACCCAGGTGCGCTCCGAGGAGGCCGACGGCTACACCGCCGTCCAGCTGGCCTACGGCGCCATCGACCCGCGCAAGGTGAACAAGCCGGAGACCGGCCACTTCAGCAAGGCCGGCGTCACGCCGCGCCGCCACCTGCTGGAGCTGCGCACCTCCGACGCCGCCGACTACACGCCGGGCCAGGAGGTCACCGTCGAGGCATTCGCCGAGGTGGCCGAGGTCGACGTGGTCGGCGTGACCAAGGGCAAGGGCTTCGCCGGTGTCATGAAGCGTCACGGCTTCCACGGCCTGGGCGCCTCGCACGGCACCCAGCGCAAGCACCGTTCGCCGGGCTCCATCGGCGGCTGCGCCACCCCTGGCCGCGTGTTCAAGGGTGTGCGGATGGCCGGCCGGATGGGCTCGAACCGCCAGACCACGCAGAACCTGAAGGTTCACCGGGTGGACGCCGAGCGCGGCCTGCTGCTCATCAAGGGCGCGGTCCCCGGTCCCCGCGGTGGGCTCGTCGTGGTGAAGACCCCCGCGAAGGGTGATGGCAAGTGAGCACCGTGCAGATCAAGACCCCCGAGGGCACCGCGAGCGGCAGCGTCGAGCTGCCCGAGCACGTCTTCGACACGACGGCGAACATCGCGCTGATGCACCAGGTGGTGACCGCGCAGCTGAACGCGGCCCGCCAGGGTTCGCACGACACCAAGACCCGGGCCGAGGTCCGCGGTGGTGGCCGCAAGCCGTACCGGCAGAAGGGCACCGGTCGCGCCCGTCAGGGCTCGGTCCGCGCGCCGCAGTTCGCCGGCGGTGGCATCGTGCACGGCCCGACTCCGCGGGACTACTCGCAGCGGACCCCGAAGAAGATGAAGGCCGCCGCCCTGCGCGGTGCCCTCTCCGACCGGGCCCGCGCCGGCCGCGTGCACGTCGTGTCCGAGTTCCTGGCCGAGGGCACGCCCTCGACGAAGGCCGCCCGCAAGGTCCTCGGGACCGTGCTGCCGGGCGCCGAGAGCAGCCGGGTGCTGGCCGTCGTCGAGCGTGGCGCCGAGACCACCCTGCTGAGCCTGCGGAACCTGCCGCAGGTCCACCTGATCGCGCCGGATCAGCTGAACACCCACGACGTGCTGATCAACGACGTCGTGCTGTTCACGCAGGCGGCGCTGGACGAGTTCCTCGCCGGCCCGATCGCGAAGCCGAAGGCTGCCGGCCGGCGTGCAGGCACCGCTGAGGAGGCCGACAAGTGATCACGGACCCGCGGGACGTGCTGCGCGCGCCGGTCGTCTCGGAGAAGAGCTACGGGCTGCTCGACGAGCGCCAGTACACCTTCGTCGTCGCACCGGACGCGAACAAGACCCAGATCAAGATCGCCGTGGAGAAGGTGTTCGGGGTCAAGGTGACCAGCGTCAACACGCTGAACCGCCCGGGCAAGCGCAAGCGCTCCCGCACCGGCTACGGCAAGCGCAAGGACACCAAGCGCGCGATCGTCACGCTCTCCCCGGAGAGCAAGGCGATCGACGTCTTCGGTGGCCCGGCGAGCTGAGGGAGCGAGCAGACCGATGGCCATTCGTAAGTACAAGCCGACGACCTCGGGCCGCCGTGGCTCGAGCGTCGCGGACTTCGCCGAGATCACCCGGGACCACCCGGAGAAGTCGCTGCTGCGTCCGCTGCACAACCGCGGCGGTCGCAACGTGCACGGGCGGGTCACCGCGCGGCACCAGGGCGGCGGCCACAAGCGCGCCTACCGGCTGATCGACTTCCGTCGTAACGACAAGGACGGAATCCCGGCCAAGGTCGCGCACATCGAGTACGACCCGAACCGCACCTCGCGGATCGCACTGCTGCACTACGCCGACGGCGAGAAGCGCTACATCATCGCGCCGGCCAAGCTGAAGCAGGGCGACCCGATCGAGAACGGTCCGCGGGCCGACATCAAGGTGGGCAACAACCTGCCGCTGCGCAACATCCCGACGGGCACCGTGGTGCACGCGATCGAGCTCCGCCCCGGTGGCGGCGCCAAGATCGCGCGCTCGGCGGGCTCCGGCGTCCAGCTGGTCGCCAAGGACGGGCCCTACGCGCAGCTGCGGATGCCCTCCGGTGAGATCCGCAACGTCGACGTCCGCTGCCGGGCGACGATCGGTGCGGTCGGCAACGCGGAGCACGCCAACATCAACTGGGGCAAGGCGGGCCGGATGCGGTGGAAGGGCAAGCGCCCGACCGTCCGTGGTGTCGCCATGAACCCGGTTGACCACCCGCACGGTGGTGGTGAGGGCAAGACCTCCGGTGGCCGTCACCCGGTCAACCCGGCGGGTACCCCCGAGGGCCGCACTCGCAAGAACAAGCCCTCCGACAAGTTGATCGTCCGCCGGCGCCGTACCGGCAAGAAGCGCTGAGCAGGGAGGTAAAGATGCCGCGCAGCCTGAAGAAGGGCCCCTTCGTGGACGACCACCTGCTCAAGAAGGTGGACGCCCTCAACGAGTCCGGCAAGAAGACCGTCATCCGTACGTGGTCCCGTCGGTCCACGATCATTCCGGACATGATCGGTCACACCATTGCGGTGCACGACGGCCGCAAGCACGTGCCGGTGTTCGTGTCCGACTCGATGGTCGGGCACAAGCTGGGCGAGTTCGCCCCGACCCGGACCTTCCGGGGACACATCAAGGACGACCGCAAGGCGCGTCGGCGCTAGAAGCCGGCCCGAGTAGCGACTAGGAGAGGTGGAGAGAGATGGCTGACGCTGTGAACACAGCAGCCGACACCACCGGCGCTGCGCTCGAGCCGACTCGTGCGCGCGCCGTGGCTCGGTTCGTCCGTAGTTCGCCGATGAAGACCCGTCGTGTCGTGGACCTGGTCCGCGGCCTGCCGGTCGACGAGGCGCTCGCGATCCTGCGGTTCTCGCCGCAGGCGGCGGCCGAGCCGGTGGCGAAGGTCGTGGCGAGCGCCGCGGCCAACGCCCAGAACAACCTGGACCTGAACCCGGACACCCTGGTGGTGGCCGTGGCGATGGTCGACGAGGGCCCGACGCTCAAGCGCATCCGGCCGCGCGCCCAGGGGCGTGCGTACCGGATCCGCAAGCGGACGAGCCACATCACCATCGAGGTCGAGTCCGTGCCGAGCAAGGCCGGCCGTCGTGGTGCGAAGGGGAGGGCCCGCTGATGGGGCAGAAAATCAACCCGCACGGCTTCCGCCTGGGCATCACCACGGACTGGAAGTCCCGCTGGTACGCGGACAAGCAGTACTCCGAGTACGTCAAGGAGGACGTCGAGATCCGCCGCATGCTCTCCAAGGGCATGGAGCGGGCCGGCATCTCCAAGGTCGAGATCGAGCGGACCCGGGACCGGGTGCGGGTGGACATCCACACCGCCCGTCCGGGCATCGTGATCGGCCGGCGTGGCGCCGAGGCCGACCGGATCCGGGGCAACCTCGAGAAGCTGACCAAGAAGCAGGTCCAGCTGAACATCCTCGAGGTCAAGAACTCGGAGTCGGACGCGCAGCTCGTCGCCCAGGGCGTCGCCGAGCAGCTGTCGAACCGGGTCGCCTTCCGGCGTGCGATGCGTAAGGCCATCCAGTCGGCCATGCGCAGCCCGCAGGTCAAGGGCATCCGGGTCCAGTGCTCGGGCCGCCTCGGCGGTGCCGAGATGTCCCGGTCGGAGTTCTACCGCGAGGGTCGGGTCCCGCTGCACACGCTGCGCGCGGACATCGACTACGGCCTGTTCGAGGCGCGGACCTCCTTCGGCCGGATCGGCGTGAAGGTCTGGATCTACAAGGGTGACGTCGTCGGAGGCCGCCGTGAGGGCGCGCCCGCCGCCGAGGCCCCCGGTCGCGGCCCGCGCCGCGAGCGTCCGGCCCGTCGCCGTTCGGGTGCCTCGGGCACCACCGCGACCAGCACCGAGGCGGGGCGCGCCGCGCAGAGCAGCCAGGGCGGCGCGGCCACCGCGACCGTCGAGGCCCCCGCGTCCGGTGACAACCAGAGCAACGGTGGGGAGAGCTAGAGATGCTGATCCCACGCAAGGTCAAGCACCGCAAGCAGCACCGGCCGAAGCGTAAGGGCATGGCCAGCGGCGGCACGGCGGTCACCTTCGGCGACTGGGGCATCCAGGCGCTGGAGCCGGCCTACGTGACCAACCGGCAGATCGAGTCGGCGCGTATCGCGATCAACCGGCACATCCGTCGTGGCGGGAAGATCTGGATCAACGTCTTCCCGGACATCCCGATGACGAAGAAGCCCGCCGAGACCCGGATGGGTTCCGGTAAGGGTTCGCCGGAGAAGTGGGTCACGAACGTCAAGCCGGGACGGGTGCTGTTCGAGATGACCTTCCCGAACAAGGAGACCGCCCACGAGGCGCTCCGCCGGGCCATCCACAAGCTGCCCATGAAGTGCCGGATCGTGTCCCGTGAGGGTGGTGACATCTGATGGCGAGCACTGGCAACACCAAGGCCGCCGAGCTGCGCGAGCTCTCCGACGAGGAGCTGGTCGTGCGCGTCCGGGAGGCCAAGGAGGAGCTGTTCAACCTCCGCTTCCAGATGGCTACCGGGCAGCTGGACAACAACCGGCGGCTGCGGGCCGTCCGCCACGACATTGCGCGCTGCTACACGGTGATGCGCGAGCGTGAGCTCGGCCTGTCCGCCGCCCCGACCGAGAGCGAGGGCGCGGCGTGAGCACTGACAGCAGCACCGAGCAGAACGAGCAGCGCGGGGAGCGCAAGGTCCGCGAGGGCCTGGTCGTGTCCGACAAGATGGACAAGACCGTGACGGTGTCCCTCGAGGACCGCGTCAAGCACCCCCTGTACGGCAAGGTCATCCGCCGGACCAGCAAGGTCAAGGCGCACGACGAGGAGAACACCGCCGGCATCGGCGACCGTGTCCGCCTCATGGAGACCCGTCCGCTGTCGGCGACCAAGCGCTGGCGGCTGGTGGAGATCCTCGAGAAGGCCAAGTAGGAGAGTCACGTGATCCAGCAGGAGTCGCGGCTGCGCGTCGCCGACAACACCGGTGCCAAGGAGATCCTGTGCATCCGGGTGCTGGGCGGCTCCGCGCGGCGCTACGCCGGGATCGGCGACGTCATCGTCGCCACGGTCAAGGAGGCCATCCCCGGCGCCGGCGTGAAGCGTGGTGACGTCGTCAAGGCGGTCATCGTGCGCACCAAGAAGGAGAAGCGCCGTCCCGACGGCAGCTACATCCGATTCGACGAGAACGCCGCTGTCCTGATCAAGCCGGACAACGGACCTCGGGGGACCCGAATCTTCGGCCCGGTCGGGCGCGAGCTGCGCGACCGCAAGTTCATGAGGATCATCTCCCTCGCTCCGGAGGTGCTCTGATTTCATGAAGGCGAAGATGAAGGTGAAGAAGGGCGACACCGTTCTGGTGATCGCCGGTAAGGACAAGGGCGCCAAGGGCAAGGTCATCGCGGCCTACCCGGAGCGTCAGCGCGTGCTGGTCGAAGGCGTGAACCGGATCAAGAAGCACACCCGGATCAGCCAGAACCAGCGTGGAGCCGAGAGCGGTGGGATCGTCACCCAGGAGGCGGCCATCCACGTCTCGAACGTGATGGTCGTCGACTCCGACGGCAAGCCGACCCGGATCGGCAAGTCGAAGGTGGAGGGCGAGGACGGCACGTCCCGCCGGGTCCGGATCTCCAAGCGCAACGGGAAGGAGATCTGAGATGACCACCGCAGAGAAGACCCTCCCGCGTCTCAAGCAGCGCTATCGCGACGAGATCCTCGACAAGCTCCGTGAGGACTTCGGCTACACCAACGTCATGCAGATCCCCGGCCTGACCAAGGTCGTGGTGAACATGGGTGTCGGCGACGCCGCCCGGGACTCGAAGCTGATCGACGGCGCGCTGCGCGACCTGGCCATCATCACCGGCCAGAAGCCGCAGCTGCGCCGCGCGACCAAGTCGATCGCGCAGTTCAAGCTGCGCGAGGGGATGCCGATCGGCGCCAAGGTGACCCTGCGGAACGACCGCATGTGGGAGTTCCTGGACCGGCTGCTGACCATCGCGCTGCCGCGTATCCGGGACTTCCGGGGCCTCTCCGGCGACCAGTTCGACGGTCGCGGCAACTACACGTTCGGCCTGACCGAGCAGTCGATGTTCCACGAGATCGATCCGGACAACATCGACCGCCCGCGTGGCATGGACATCACCGTGGTGACCACCGCGACCACGAACGCCGAGGGCCGGGCGCTGCTGCGTCACCTGGGCTTCCCGTTCAAGGAGAACTGAGCGAATGGCGAAGAAGGCGCTCATCAACAAGGCGAACGCGACGCCCAAGTTCGCGGTTCGCGGTTACACCCGCTGCCAGAAGTGCGGCCGGCCGCGTGCGGTCTTCCGTAAGTTCGGCCTCTGCCGCGTGTGCCTGCGCGACATGGCGCACGCCGGCGAGCTGCCGGGTGTGAGCAAGTCCAGCTGGTGATCCGAGAGGCCCCGCGCCGCGGGGCCCGGGTCGACCCGATCGCCGAAGGCCGCACCGGTACGGCGCCCCGGACAGGGGCGCCGCGCCGGGTACGCGGAACCACGGTGGGAAAGAGACAGACACCATGACGATGACCGATCCGATCGCAGACATGCTGACCCGTCTGCGGAACGCGAACTCGGCCTACCACGACCGCGTGGTGATGCCGCACTCCAAGCTGAAGGTCTCCATCGCGGAGATCCTGCAGAAGGAGGGCTACATCGCCGCCCATCACACCGAGGACGCCGAGGTCGGCAAGTCCCTGGTCGTCGAGCTGAAGTACGGCCGCAACCGTGAGCGGAGCATCGCCGGCCTGCGCCGGGTCTCCAAGCCCGGTCTGCGGGTCTACGCGAAGTCGACGAACCTGCCGCGGGTCCTCGGGGGCCTCGGCGTGGCGATCATCTCGACCTCGCGGGGTCTGATGACCGACCAGCAGGCCTACCGGAGTGGCGTGGGCGGCGAAGTCCTCGCCTACGCCTGGTGAGAGAGGGGTAACGAACGATGTCTCGCATCGGAAAGCTGCCCGTCACCGTTCCGTCCGGCGTGGAGATCACCATCGACGGCCGTACGGTCACCGCGAAGGGCCCCAAGGGCACCCTGTCGCACACCGTCGTCGAGCCGATCTCGGTCGAGCGCGACGATGACGGTGCGGTGCTGGTGAAGCGCCCGAACGAGGAGCGCGAGGTCCGGGCCTTCCACGGCCTGTCCCGCTCACTCGTCAACAACATCGTGGTCGGCGTGAGCGCCGGCTACGAGAAGAAGCTGGAGATCCACGGCGTCGGCTACCGGGTCGCGCTCAAGGGCTCGAACCTCGAGTTCGCCCTGGGCTTCTCGCACCCGGTCGTGATCGAGCCGCCGGAGGGGATCACCTTCGCGGTGGAGTCCCCGACCCGGTTCTCGGTCTCCGGAATCGACAAGCAGGTGGTCGGCGAGATCGCCGCCAACATCCGGAAGCTGCGCCGCCCGGACCCGTACAAGGGCAAGGGTGTGCGGTACGCCGGCGAGCAGGTCCGCCGCAAGGTCGGAAAGACGGGTAAGTGATGGCCGAGACGAACGACACCGTGTCGGGTGCCGCCCGGCGGCGGATGGCGTCGCAGGTGTCGCGGGTGCGCCGCGACTCGCGCATCCGTCGGCACGCCCGGCTCCGCAAGAAGATCTCCGGAACGCCGGTGCGTCCGCGCCTGGCGGTCAACCGCTCGTCGCGGCACATCACGGTGCAGCTGATCGACGACCTCGCCGGGCACACCCTGGCGCACGCGTCGACGCTGGACACCGAGGTCCGCGGTGTGGAGGGCGACAAGAAGGCCAAGGCGGCCAAGGTCGGCGAGCTGATCGCCAGCCGCGCCAAGGAAGCCGGCATCTCCTCGGTCGTGTTCGACCGCGGTGGGCTGCGCTACCACGGGCGGATCGCCGCACTGGCCGACGCCGCCCGCGAGGGAGGCCTGGAGTTCTGATGGACCAGACCGAGAAGACTGAAGGGATCGTCTGATGCCGGGACGTACGCGGCGTGACGGCGGAGGGCCTGGCGGCGGTAGCAACGACAACCGCAACAGCCGGGACCGCCGCGACGGTGGCCGTGGCGGGGCGGCCCAGGACAAGACCCCGTACATCGAGCGGCTGGTCACGATCAACCGCGTGGCCAAGGTCGTCAAGGGCGGCCGCCGGTTCAGCTTCACCGCGCTGATGATCGTCGGCGACGGTGACGGACTGGTCGGCGTCGGCTACGGCAAGGCCAAGGAGGTGCCGGCGGCGATCGCCAAGGGCGTCGAGGAGGCGAAGAAGAACTTCTTCCGCGTCCCGCGCATCGGCGGCACGATCGTGCACCGCGTGCAGGGTGAGGCCGCCGCGGGCGTCGTCATGCTGCGCCCGGCCTCGCCCGGTACCGGTGTCATCGCCGGCGGCCCGGTCCGCGCGGTGCTGGAGTGCGCGGGGATCTCGGACATCCTGTCCAAGTCCCTCGGCTCCGACAACGCCATCAACATCGTGCACGCCACGGTGGCGGCGCTGAAGGCGGTGCAGCGTCCGGAGGAGGTCGCGGCCCGCCGCGGCCTGCCGCTCGAGGACGTCGCGCCGGCCAGCATGATGCGTCAGCGCGCCGAGGCCGACGCGGCGAGGGTGTGAGCGACATGGCCACGTTGAAGATCACCCAGGTGAAGAGCCGGATCGGGGCCAAGCAGAACCAGCGCGACACGCTGCGTTCGCTCGGCCTGCGCAAGATCCGGCAGACGGTGGAGCGCCCGGACACCCCGCAGAACCGCGGGTACGTCCACACGGTGCGCCACCTCGTGACCGTGGAGGAGGTGGCGCAGTGAGCGAGAACGACAACTCCGTGATCAAGCTGCACGACCTGCGTCCGGCCCCGGGTTCGAAGACCGCCAAGACCCGGGTGGGTCGCGGTGAGGGCTCGAAGGGCAAGACCGCGGGCCGCGGCACCAAGGGCACCAAGGCCCGCAAGACGGTGTCGCCGCGCTTCGAGGGCGGGCAGATGCCGCTGCACATGCGGCTGCCGAAGCTCAAGGGCTTCAAGAACCGCTTCAAGGTCGAGTACCAGGTGGTGAACGTCGGCGACCTCGCCGGTCTGTTCCCGCAGGGTGGCGAGGTCGGCCCGGCCGAGCTCGTCGAGGCCGGCGCGGTGCGCAAGAACCAGCTGGTGAAGGTGCTCGGCGAGGGTGAGCTCTCGGGCGTCGCCCTCACCGTCAAGGCACACAAGTTCTCCGCCTCCGCCCGGGAGAAGATCTCCGCGGCGGGTGGCTCGGTGTCCGAGCTCTGACGAGCCGGACCCGAGGGCAGAACGTCGCCACGGCGCCGTCCACGGTGCCCCTGATCCGCTCCGGCGGGCGGGGCCCGTGGGCGGCGCCGAGGTGTTTCCGAGCCGCTGTTAGAGTCACGATCGGCCCTCGGGCCCACGTGCAGCGGGACCGGCGCAGTCATGGCGCCCCCGCAGGGAGGGACCGTTCGGTCCCCACCCGGCCCGGGAGGCGCGGAATGCGCCGCCCAGCCGGCCGACCCCGTCCGGGGCCGGCGCAGGCGGTGTCGGGCCGCCGACGTCGTAGGAGGATCACCGAGTGCTCAGCGCAGTCCGGTCGGCCCTGACCACGCCGGATCTCCGCAAGAAGATCCTCTTCACGCTGGCGATCGTGGCGGTGTACCGGCTCGGGGCGAACATCCCCTCGCCGGGGGTGTCCTACCCGAACATCCAGGAATGTGTCCGCCAGGTCGAGGGCGGCGACAATGCGAGCGTCTACTCGCTGATCAACCTGTTCTCCGGCGGGGCACTGCTCCAGCTGTCGATCTTCGCGCTGGGCATCATGCCCTACATCACCGCGAGCATCATCGTGCAGCTGCTGCAGGTCGTCATCCCGCGGTTCGAGCAGTTGAAGAAGGAAGGCCAGTCCGGCCAGGCGAAGCTCACGCAGTACACCCGTTACCTGACGATCGGTATCGCGATCCTGCAGGCGACCGGGTTCGTGGCGCTCGCCGAACGCGGACAGCTGTTCCAGGGCTGTGCGCTCCCGATCATCCCGGACTCGTCGGTCTTCACCCTGGTCGTCATCGTGACCACGATGGTCGCCGGCACGACGCTGGTGATGTGGCTCGGCGAGCAGGTCACCGAGCGCGGTGTCGGCAACGGCATGTCGCTGCTCATCTTCGCCTCCATCGCGCACCGGATCCCGGCCGAGGGCCGGCTCATCCTGGAGAACTCCGGCGGTCTGGTCTTCGCCGGTGTCTGCGTGTTCGGTCTGGCCATCATCGCGAGCGTCGTCTTCGTCGAGAACGGCCAGCGCCGGATCCCGGTCCAGTACGCCAAGCGGATGGTCGGGCGCCGGATGTACGGCGGCACCTCGACGTACCTGCCGCTGAAGGTCAACCAGGCCGGCGTCGTGCCGGTGATCTTCGGTAGCTCGCTGCTGTACCTGCCCGACCTGGTCGCCCGGCTCGCCGGGAACGAGGGCGGCTGGTTCCAGACGTTCGTACAGACCTATCTGGTCGATCAGTCCAGTCCTGTGCACATCATCATGTACATGGCGCTGATCATCTTCTTCACGTACTTCTACGTCGGGATCACGTTCAACCCGGACGACCGCGCCGAGGACATGAAGAAGTACGGCGGCTTCATCCCGGGCATCCGGCCGGGCCGCCCGACGGCCGAGTACCTGAACTTCGTGCTCAGCCGCATCACACTGCCGGGCTCGCTCTACCTGGGCATCATCGCGGTGCTCCCGAACTTCTTCCTCGGCATCACCGGTACCGGTCAGAACCAGAACTTCCCGTTCGGCGGCACTGCGGTTCTGATCATGGTCACAGTGGGCCTCGACACCCTGAAGCAGATCGAGAGCCAGCTCATGCAGCGGAACTACGAGGGTTTCCTGCGTTAGGCTCGCCGAAGCGTGGCCGTGCGGGACCCCGGTCGGGGCCCCGGCCTCGGATCGGGTGTTGCGGCACCGTGGCGCCGGCGGCGATGCCGGTGTCGGGTAGATGAGACTTCAGGAGGTCGGGTTCGCGTGCGACTCGTTCTGGTGGGACCGCCTGGTGCGGGCAAGGGGACGCAGGCCGAGCGGATGGCCGAGCGGCTGGACGTCCCGCACATCTCGACGGGCGACCTGTTCCGCGCCAATCTCCGCGACGAGACCGAACTCGGTCGCGAGGCGAAGCGGTACATGGACGCGGGGGACCTGGTCCCCGACGAGGTGACGGTGGGGATGGTCCGTGACCGTCTCGGCGACGCCGACACCACGAAGGGGTTCATCCTCGACGGTTTCCCGCGCAACACCGCCCAGGCGGCGTCGCTCGGCGAGATCCTGAAGGACAAGGGCCTCGAGCTCGACGCGGTCGTGCAGTTCGACGTCGAGGACGAGGTGGTCGTGCAGCGGCTGCTCGGCCGCGGGCGCAGCGACGACAACGAGGACACCATCCGTAACCGGCAGCGTGTGTACCGCGAGGAGACCGCGCCGCTGCTGGACCACTACCGTGACCAGCTGGTCACCATCGACGCGGTCGGTGAGGTCGGCGAGATCACCGACCGGGTCTTCGAGGCGCTGAAGAAGCACGGCGCCTGAGACCCGGCGCAGGCCGCCGGCCGGCACCGCGAGGAACCGAGGGAACGCATGAACGGACGGGGCGGCCTGCGCGGCGCCATCGCCCGCTACCGGGGTCGGGACATCGAGCTCAAGACCCTGCGCCAGCTCGAGGCGATGCGGGAGGCGGGCGCGCTGGTGGCCGCCACCCTCGCCGCCGTCACCGAGCAGGCGAAGCCGGGTGTGAGCACGGCCGAGCTCGACGCGCTGGCCGAGCAGACCATCAGGGACGGCGGCGCCGTTCCGTCGTTCCTCGGCTACCACGGCTTCCCGGCGAGCATCTGCGCGTCGGTGAACGCCCAGATCGTGCACGGCATCCCGTCGTCGACGCAGGTGCTGGCCGATGGTGACCTGCTCTCGGTCGACTGCGGCGCGATCCTGGACGGCTGGCACGGTGACTCCGCGGTGACCATCGCGGTCGGTGAGGTGGCGCCCGCGGATCTCGCGCTGTCGGCGGCCTGCCGGTCCGCACTCGACGCCGGCATCCTCGCGGTGCAGCCGGGCGCTCGGCTCACCGACGTCTCCTACGCGGTGCAGGAGGCCTGCCGTGCGGCCGCCGAGGCGGACGGTGCCGACTACGGGATCGTCGCCGAGTACGGCGGGCACGGCATCGGGACCTCGATGCACATGGACCCGTTCCTGCCCAACCACGGCGAGCCGGGGCGTGGCCCGCGGCTGCGTCCCGGGATGGCCCTCGCGGTCGAGCCGATGCTCGTCGCGGGTGACCCGGAGACCCTGGAGCTGGACGACGGCTGGACCGTCGTCACCGCCGAGGGCGGCCGCGCCGTGCACTGGGAGCACACCGTCGCCGTCACCGAGGACGGCCCGTGGCTGCTGACCGCGCCGGCCGGAGCGCCGGACCGCCCCGGCGCCTGATCGCGCTGCGGCGCCGGATCGATCCGGCGCCGCGGGATCGACCGGGCGCGGCCGAATCGGACCCGGTGCGGCTGGATCGGTTCAGTGCTGCCGGGCCGGTAGCGCGCCGTCGGATCGATACAGCTCCGCCGGGATCGACGGCCGGAAGCTCCCCCACGGGGTAGTCCCGGTCACGTCGTGGGGCCGCTGACCATTGCGGGTGGACTAGGTTCCCGGCATGGGCGAAGAGGCCGGGCGGGACGACCCGCAGAAGACGGTCACTGTCGGTGTGCCGAAGGAGATCCGGGCAGGCGAGCGCCGGGTGGCGCTGGTGCCGAAGGTGATCGGGAAACTCGGTGGGCGTGGAGCGACCGTCGTGGTCGAGGCGGGTGCCGGCGCGGGTGCGCTGATCCCGGACGAGGAGTTCACACAGGCGGGCGCCACGATCGGCGATCCCTGGGCGTGCGACGTGGTCGCGGTGGTGAACCCGCCGACCACGGAGCAGATCGGGAAGCTCCGCAGGGACCAGGTGCTGATCGGGTTCCTGTCGCCGCTGACCCACCCGGACACGGTGGCGCAGCTGCGGGACGCCGGCGTGACCGCGTTCGCGATGGAGTCGATCCCGCGGATCTCCCGGGCACAGGGGATGGACGCGCTGTCGTCGCAGGCGAACGTCGCGGGCTACAAGGCGGTGTTGGCCGCGGCCGAGCACTCCACCCGCTTCTTCCCGATGCTGACGACCGCGGCGGGCACCGTGAAGCCGGCCACCGCGCTGGTGCTCGGGGTGGGTGTCGCCGGGCTGCAGGCACTGGCCACCGCGAAACGGCTCGGGGCTCGGACCACCGGCTACGACGTCCGGCCCGAGGTCGCCGACCAGGTCCGCTCGCTGGGTGCGCAGTGGCTCGATCTCGGCATCGACGCGGCCGGCGAGGGCGGCTACGCGCGCGAACTCACCGACGAGGAACGGGCGAAGCAGCAGCAGGCCCTGGAAGACGCGATCACCGGGTTCGACGTCGTGATCACCACGGCGCTGGTGCCGGGCCGGGCCGCGCCGCGGCTGGTCAGCGCCGCGGCCGTACAGGGCATGCGGCCGGGCAGCGTGATCGTGGACATGGCGGGGGAGGCGGGCGGCAACTGCGAGCTCACCGAGCCCGGCGAGACGGTGGTCCGGCACGACGTGACCATCCTGTCCCCGCTGAACCTCCCGTCCGGAATGCCCGAGCACGCCTCCGAGCTCTACGCGCGCAACGTCACCGCGCTGCTGGAACTGATGGTCACCGACGGCGATCTGTCCCCGGACCTCTCCGACGAGGTACTGGCGAAGTCCTGCGTGACGCGTGAGGAGGAGGGTTCCTGATGGACTCCGGACTGCTGGCGAACATCGCCATCCTGGTACTGGCCGGCTTCGTCGGCTTCGCGGTGATCTCGAAGGTCCCCAACACCCTGCACACCCCGCTGATGTCGGGCACCAACGCCATCCACGGCATCGTGCTGCTCGGCGCGATCGTGGTGCTCGGGCGCGAGGAGGTCGGCGTCGCCGACGCGATCATCCTGGTCGTCGCGATCGTGTTCGGGGTGATCAACGTGGTCGGTGGCTTCCTGGTCACCGACCGGATGCTCGGCATGTTCAAGGGCAAGCAGCCGGGTAAGGCGGGCGCCGGCACCGGCGCCGAGAAGAACGGGAGCGGCTCGTGAGCGGCCACGCGGAGATCCTCGCCGCCACCGACACCCTGGGGACCGGCCCGCTGGCCGTGATCGTCCCGGTGCTCTACATCATCGCGTTCGCGCTGTTCATCTACGGCCTGTCCGGGCTGACCGGCCCGAAGACCGCGGTGCGCGGCAACTGGATCGCCGCGGTCGGTATGGCGATCGCGGTCGGTGCGACGCTGCTGCTGGTCCAGGCGAACTGGCTGCTGATCATCCTCGGCCTGGTGGTCGGCACCATCCTCGGCGTCCCGTCCGCGCGCAACGTCAAGATGACGCAGATGCCGCAGATGGTCGCGCTGTTCAACGGCGTCGGCGGTGGCGCCGTGGCGCTGATCGCGTGGGCCGAGTTCCGCAACACCGACGGCTTCGTCGACACCGCGGTCTACATCGTCATCGCCACCATGTTCGCGGCCATCGTCGGCTCGATCTCGTTCTGGGGCTCGCTGATCGCGTTCGGCAAGCTGCAGGAGATCCTGCCGGGTCGCCCGATCGGCCTGGGCCGCGTGCAGCAGCCGCTGAACCTGCTGTTGCTGGTCCTCGCGGTGGTGGCGGCGGTCGTCGCCGGGCTCGGCGGGGCCGGTGAGATCTGGGTGATCGCCGTGCTGGTGCTGGCCGCGGTGGTCGGCGTGCTGGTCGTGCTGCCGATCGGCGGCGCCGACATGCCGGTCGTCATCTCGCTGCTGAACGCGATGACCGGCCTCTCGGCGGCGGCCGCCGGGCTCGCGCTGAACAACACCGCGATGATCGTCGCCGGCATGATCGTCGGTGCCTCCGGCTCGATCCTGACCAACCAGATGGCCGTCGCGATGAACCGGACCATCCCGGCGATCGTGGCCGGCGGCTTCGGGGGGACGCAGGCGGCGGCGGCCGACGACGGCGTGGAACGGACCGTCACGTCCACCTCGGCGGCCGACGCGGCGATCCAGATGGCCTACGCGTCGCAGGTGATCGTGGTCCCCGGCTACGGCATGGCGGTGGCGCAGGCCCAGCACGCGGTCAAGGACATGGCCAAGCTGCTGGAGAGCAAGGGTGTCGAGGTCAAGTACGCGATCCACCCGGTGGCCGGCCGGATGCCCGGGCACATGAACGTCCTGCTCGCCGAGGCCGACGTCTCCTACGACGCGCTCAAGGAGATGGACGACATCAACGACGAGTTCTCCCGCACCGACGTGACGCTGGTGATCGGGGCGAACGACGTCACCAACCCGGCCGCCCGCAACGACCCGTCGAGCCCGATCTACGGGATGCCGATCCTGAACGTCGACGAGTCGCGCAACGTCATCGTGCTCAAGCGCTCGATGGGATCGGGCTTCGCCGGCATCGACAATCCGTTGTTCTTCATGGACAACACCTCGATGCTGTTCGGCGACGCGAAGCAGAGCGTGAGCCAGGTCAGCGAGGAGCTGAAGGCGCTGTAGTCGCCGCGGCCGCGGGGACCTGCGCGGACTCGCAGCGCCGGCGGGGGCCGGTACCGTTGCCGGTGCCGGCCCCGTGGGTCACCCCCGCGTGCAGTCGCCCCGCCGGACCTCCGTACACTTGACAGCTGGTGCGCTCTGTGGCGCCGGTCCGTCGTGTTCACACGCCCGGCCCGGGCCCGTTCGTGCGCATCCACCGCCCCGCCGGTCGTCAGTCCGGCAGTGCGGAGCAACCGACACCTGTCACGGATAGCGGAGGACATGGCCAAGAAGGACGGGGCGATCGAGGTCGAGGGCCGGGTCGTCGAACCCCTGCCGAACGCGATGTTCCGGGTGGAGCTGGAGAACGGCCACCGGGTACTCGCGCACATCAGCGGGAAGATGCGCCAGCACTACATCCGGATTCTCCCGGAGGACCGGGTGGTGGTCGAGCTGTCGCCCTACGACCTCAGCCGCGGCCGCATCGTCTACCGCTACAAGTGACTGCCGTGCTCGTCACGGTCGGTCGCATGCCCCAGAAGAACAACGGACAGAGGCAGACGACGTGAAGGTCAAGCCGAGCGTCAAGAAGATCTGCGACAAGTGCCAGGTGATTCGCCGTAACGGCCGGATCATCGTGATCTGCTCGAACCTGCGCCACAAGCAGCGTCAGGGCTGATCACCGCCGGTCACGGCGAGCCACGCGTCGCGATCCTCTGATCGCTTCAGCAGAAGCCCCCGACGTACCTACCGGGCCACGAGGGCCCGATAGCACCCCCGGAACCAGGCCGGGGCCCGTATCGCAGCGGCGGAACGGGACGGACGTCGGGAAGACCTGGAACGAGAACCGAATGGAGACAACGCCGCATGGCACGTGTTGCCGGCGTCGACCTCCCCCGCGACAAGCGGATGGAGATCGCGCTCACCTACATTTTCGGGGTCGGACGAGCCCGGTCCAAGGAGATCCTCGAGGGAACGGCGATCAGCCCGGACCTCCGGTCGAAGGATCTGACCGACGAGGACGTCACGAAGCTCCGCGACTACATCGAGGAGCACCTGCGGGTCGAGGGTGACCTGCGCCGCGAGGTGCAGGCGGACATCCGCCGCAAGATCGAGATCGGCTCGTACCAGGGCATCCGCCACCGTCGCGGTCTCCCGGTCCGCGGCCAGCGCACGAAGACCAACGCGCGCGGCCGCAAGGGCCCGAAGAAGACCGTTGCCGGTAAGAAGAAGGCAGGTAAGAAGTAATGCCGCCCCGCGCACGTCAGGGCACCGGACCCAAGAAGGTCCGCCGTCGCGAGAAGAAGAACATCGCGCACGGGCACGCCCACATCAAGAGCACGTTCAACAACACGATCGTGTCGATCACCGACCCGAACGGTGCCGTCATCGCCTGGGCCTCGTCCGGCAACGTCGGCCTCAAGGGCTCGCGCAAGTCGACGCCGTTCGCCGCCCAGCTGGCTGCCGAGAACGCGGCCCGCAAGGCCGCCGAGCACGGCATGAAGAAGGTCGACGTCTTCGTGAAGGGCCCGGGTTCGGGTCGCGAGACCGCGATCCGCTCGCTGCAGGCCGCCGGCCTCGAGGTCGGCACCATTTCCGATGTCACCCCGCAGCCGCACAACGGCTGCCGTCCGCCCAAGCGGCGCCGGGTCTAGGGGAAGGGGACTACAACCATGGCTCGCTACACCGGCCCCATGACCCGCAAGTCGCGCCGACTGAAGACCGACCTCGTCGGCGGCGACCAGGCGTTCGAGCGTCGTCCCTACCCGCCCGGCCAGCACGGCCGGATCCGGATCAAGGAGACCGAGTACCTGCTGCAGCTGCAGGAGAAGCAGAAGGCGCGCTTCGGCTACGGCCTGCAGGAGAAGCAGCTCCGCGGCTACTACGAGGAGGCGCACCGCCGGGAGGGCAAGACCGGCGATGAGCTGCTGAAGATCCTCGAGTCGCGCCTCGACAACGTCGTGTACCGGGCGGGTCTCGCCCGTACCCGGCGGATGGCCCGCCAGCTGGTGAACCACGGCCACTTCCTGGTCAACGGGAAGCGCGTCGACATCCCCAGCTACCGGGTCTCGCGCTACGACATCATCGACGTCCGCGAGAAGTCGCGGAACACGGACCCGATCGTGATCGCCCGGGAGACCCAGGGCGAGCGGCCGGTTCCGGCGTGGCTGCAGGTCGTTCCGTCGACGCTGCGCATCCTGGTCCACCAGCTGCCCGAGCGCGCTCAGATCGACACCCAGGTCACCGAGCAGCTCATCGTCGAGTTCTACTCGAAGTAGCTCGACATCCCGCCGCCCCGCAGGGAGGGGCGGCGGTCTTCACTGCGACATCAAATAGCGGTTGTCGCAGGTGCGAAGGAGGCACATCCCCATGCTGATCTCTCAGCGACCCGCCCTCACCGAGGACGTCGTCACCGAGACCCGGTCCCGGTTCGTCATCGAGCCGCTGGAGCCGGGCTTCGGTTACACCCTCGGCAACTCCCTGCGCCGGACGCTGCTCTCGTCCATCCCCGGCGCCGCCGTCACGTCCATCCGGATCGACGGCGTCCTGCACGAGTTCACCACCGTGCCGGGGGTCAAGGAGGATGTCACCGACATCATCCTGAACCTCAAGGAGCTCGTCGTGAGCTCCGAGGAGGACGAGCCGGTGACCATGTACCTGCGCAAGCAGGGCCCGGGAGCGGTCACCGCGGGCGACATCGTGCCGCCCGCCGGTGTCACCGTGCACAACCCGGACCTGCACATCGCCTCGCTGAACGACAAGGGCCGGCTCGAGGTCGAGCTCGTCGTCGAGCGGGGCCGCGGGTACGTCCCGGCGATGCAGAACAAGGCCACCGGCGCCGAGATCGGCCGGATCCCGGTCGACTCGATCTACTCGCCGGTGCTGAAGGTGACCTACAAGGTCGAGGCGACCCGAGTCGAGCAGCGGACCGACTTCGACAAGCTCGTTCTCGACGTCGAGTCGAAGCCGTCCATCACCCCGCGGGACGCGCTGGCGTCGTCCGGCAAGACCCTGGTCGAGCTGTTCGGCCTGGCCCGCGAGCTGAACGTGGACGCCGAGGGCATCGAGATCGGCCCCTCCCCGCAGGAGGCGGACACCATCGCGGCGTTCGCGATGCCGATCGAGGAGCTGGACCTCACGGTCCGCTCCTACAACTGCCTCAAGCGCGAGGGCATCCACACGGTCGGCGAGCTCGTCGGCCGCAGCGAGGCGGACCTGCTCGACATCCGCAACTTCGGCGCCAAGTCGATCGACGAGGTCAAGATGAAGCTCGTCGGTCTCGGCCTGGCACTCAAGGACAGCCCGCCCGGGTTCGACCCGTCGGCGGCGGCGAGCGACTACGGTGCCGACGGTGACAGCGGGTTCGACCCCGGCACCTTCGGTGACGACGGTCAGGACTACGCAGAAACGGAGCAGTTGTAGCCATGCCCCAGCCCACCAAGGGGGCCCGCCTCGGCGGGTCGCCCGCGCACCAGCGGCTGATCCTGGCCAACCTGGCGACCTCGCTGTTCGAGCACGGCCGGATCACCACCACCGAGGCCAAGGCCCGGCGGCTGCGTCCGTACGCGGAGCGGCTGATCACCAAGGCCAAGGCCGGCGACCTGCACAACCGTCGCCAGATCATGAAGGTGATCCGCGACAAGTCGGTCGTGCACCGCCTCGTCACCGAGATCGGCCCGTTCTTCGCGGACCGCAACGGTGGCTACACCCGGATCACCAAGACGATGCCGCGCAAGGGCGACAACGCCCCGATGGCGGTCATCGAGCTCGTCCAGCAGAAGACGGTCACCGACGAGGCGAACCGCGCTCGTCGCGCGGCCGCCTCGCAGGCCGAGGCCACCGCCCCGGCGGACGAGGCCACCTCCGCTCCGGCGGACGAGGTCACGGCCGAGGAGACCGTCACCGAGGAGAACACCTCCGCGGAGACGGTTGCCGAGGAGAGCACCGAGGCTCCGTACGGCGAGGGCAGCCACGCCCCGCTGGACGACCCGGCGCAGGCCCCGGAGGGCTTCGAGATCAAGGGCAACGCCGACTCGATGCTCTACCACGTCCCCGGTTCGTCGCACTACGACCGGACCGTGGCCGAGGTCTGGTTCGCCAGCGAGGAGGCCGCCGAGGCCGCCGGCTTCGCGAAGCCGCCGTCGCAGCAGGGGTCCGACTCCTGAGTCGGTCGCACCACGCCCACGGGCCCGCCGTCCAGCCGGACGGCGGGCCCGTCGGCGTTGCCGACCCGTTCCGGGTCCGGCTGGACATCGCCTACGACGGCACCGACTTCTCCGGCTGGGCCGCGCAGCCCGACCGGCGCACGGTGCAGGGGGTGCTCACCGATGCGCTGTCCACCGTGCTGCGGGTGCCGCTGCGGCTGACCGTGGCCGGACGCACCGACGCCGGGGTGCACGCGTCCGGCCAGGTCGCCCACGTCGACCTGCCCGGCGAGCTCGATCCGCAGGTCGACGGGCTGCTCCGGCGGCTCAACCGGCTGTTGCCCGCCGACGTCCGGGTCCACGGGATCACCCGGGTACCGGACGCCTTCGACGCCCGGTTCTCGGCGCTGCGCAGGCACTACCGCTACCGGGTCGGCACCGCGCCGTACGGGGCCGAGCCGCTGCGCGCGCGCGACACCGTGGCCTGGCCGCACGCCCTCGATCCCGGCGCGATGAACGCCGCGTCGGCGCTGCTGCTCGGCGAGCACGACTTCGCCGCGTTCTGCAAGCGCCGCGAGGGGGCCACGACCGTGCGGGCGCTGCAGCGCCTGGAGTGGGCGACCGCCGACGGCGAGCCGGAGGTGCTCGTCGCGTCGGTGTCCGCGGACGCGTTCTGCCATTCGATGGTGCGCAGCCTGGTCGGCGCGCTGCTGGAGGTCGGCCGCGGGCATCGCGGAGTCGACTGGCCCGCCGCACTGCTCACCCGGACGGCGCGGGCGTCGGAGGTGCTGGTGGCGCCGCCGCACGGGCTGTCGCTGACCGGCGTCGACTACCCGGCCGACGATGAGCTCGCCGCACGTGCTGAGACGACCCGGCAGATCCGGGTCGCCGGGGCGTAGCAGCGGCCGGTCAGACACGGCGGGCACGCACGGCCGCGACCACCAGCCACACCAGACAGACCAGGTAGGCGATCGCTGCGGCGTTGCCCAGCAGCCGGAACCAGTCCGGGACCGGCTCGCCGCCGCGGCCGCTGATCTCGAGGATCCCGGCCACCCGTCCGTATCCACGGTTGTCGGTCGTGAACAGGGCTGCCACCAGCAGGAACGGCACCAGGGCGACGAACGGCACGGTCAGTCCCGCGGGCAGCGAGCGGTGGCGCAGGTACAGCGTTGCGAGCACGGGCGGGACGAGCAGCAGCAGCGGCCCGACCAGCAGCATGAGGAAGGCGAGCAGCAGGAATCCGTCCGCGCTGAAGCGCACGACAGCGGCGGCGAGAAGGGCGGTGACCTGGAGTAGGACGTTCCACGTCGGTGACATGGTCGGATGATGCCGTTCGTTCTCATTGTCGGGTTTCCGTATGACTACCCGGATCGGCAGAGCGGTGGATCCGCCAGGGCAGTAGGTTCGCCCGATGGATCCGAGCTGGCTGGACGTCGCGATCGCCGAGGCCCGGGCCGGGCTGGCGTCCGGCGGGATCCCGATCGGCGCCGCCCTCATCGGGCCGGACGGCGAGGTGCTCGGCCGCGGGCACAACCGCCGGGTCCAGGACGACGACCCGTCTGCGCACGGTGAGACCGCCGCGTTCCGGAACGCCGGGCGGCAACGCGACTACCGGGCGACCACGATGGTCACCACGCTGGCGCCGTGTTGGTACTGTTGCGGGCTGGTCCGCCAGTTCGGGATCGGCGCGGTACTCGTCGGCGAGGCCCGGACGTTCCACGGCGGGCACGACTGGCTGGCCGAGCACGGTGTCCGGGTGCGGGTGCTCGACGACGAACGCTGCGTGGCGCTGATGACCGCCTTCGTCGGGGAGCACCCGGAGCTGTGGAACGAGGACATCGGGATCGTCGGGTGAGTGACCTAGGGTGGGGACCGTGACGACTTTCGCCGTGCTCTACACCTACACCGACGACCACGACCGGCGGCTCGCCGTCCGCCCGGAGCACCGGGCCTACCTGGAGGCACAGCCCGGCATGCTGGTCGCCGGGGCCTGGGCGCCGGACGAGCCCGCGGGCGGCCTGCTGATCTTCCGGGCCGACGACCGGGCCGCGGTGCAGACCATCGTGGACGGCGACCCCTACAACGCGGCCGGCGTGATCTCCGACGTGCAGATCCGCGAGTGGGCCCCGCCGCTCGGCCCGGTGGCATCGGCGCTGAACGACAAGGCCTGAGGCTCGCCCGGAGCCGATCAGGACCAGGGGCGCAGCACCCGGCCGGCCCAGGCGGCGAGCAGCGGCTCGTCGTGGCTGACGGCCAGCACCCCCAGTCCGCGGTCCGACACCTCGGCCGATACCACCGAGACCAGGGCCGCGGTGGTGGAGGCGTCCAGCATCGCGGTCATCTCGTCGCAGAGCAGGTAGTCCGGCCGGGGCGCCAGCGCCCTGGCGAGACAGGCGCGCTGCAGCTGTCCGTCGGACACCTCGTGCGGGCGGCGCGAGCGCAGCTCGGTGGTGAGCCCGACCAGCCGGGCGACCTCGGCGACCCGGTCGTCGACCTCGGAGCCGGGCAGGCCGGCGGCGCGCAGCGGCTCGGCGACGATCCGGTCCAGGGTGAGCCGCGGATCGGCCGCGGCACGCG
Organism: Pseudonocardia autotrophica; assembly: GCF_003945385.1. NCBI lineage: Bacteria > Bacillati > Actinomycetota > Actinomycetes > Pseudonocardiales > Pseudonocardiaceae > Pseudonocardia > Pseudonocardia autotrophica. The sequence continues at coordinate 6,210,612 of NZ_AP018920.1, read as the reverse complement.
GCGACTGGAAGACCACCCCGATCCGCCGGCGCAGCGCCGCCGGAGCATCGAACCGGAAACGGCGTACCGGTTCGGAGTCCACCGACACGGTGCCCGACCACGGGGCGTGCAGCAGCGCCAGCACCCTGGTCAGGGTGGACTTCCCGCAGCCCGACGGCCCGGCCAGCCCGAGCACCGTGCCCGGTTCCACAGTCAGGTCGACCCGGTCGACGACCGGCTGCCCGGGCCGCCAGCCCGCGGTCACCGCCTCGGCGCGCAGGCTCACGACGCCCACCCCACCGGCCGGTGACAGGAGACCGTCCGGTCGCCGCGGCGGACCGGCACCGGATCGCCGGAGCAGTCGTCGCGGGCCGGGCAGCGCGGGGCGAACGCGCAGCCCTCGGGCAGCGCGGAGAGCTCCGGTGGATGCCCCGGGACCGGGGTGAACCCGGCGTCCGGCAGCGCCCCGAGCAGACCGGCCGTGTACGGATGCCACGGGTCGGTGAACACGCCGTCCGCGGGGCCGGTCTCGACCAGCCGCGACGCGTACATGACGGCGACGTCGTCGGCGACGGCACGTGCCGCACGCAGGTCGTGGGTGATCAGCAGGACGGCCCGGCCCTCCGCCGCCAGCCCGGCGAGCAGCCCGGTGACGTGCTCCACCAGCGGCCGGTCCAGCCCGGCGGTCGGCTCGTCGGCGAGCAGCACCGGCGGGTCCCCGGCCAGCGCCATCGCGAGGCCGGCCCGCTGGGCCTGCCCGCCGGACAGCTCGTGCGGGTAGCGCGTCGCGACGTCGGCCGGCAGCGCGGCCCGCGCCAGCAGCTCCGCGGCGGAGGTGGGCGTGCCGAGCCGGGTGACGGCCTCGCGCAGCTGCGCCCCGACGGTGCGGGTGGGGGTGAGATGGGTGGCCGCCGACTGCGGGACCAGCCCCAGCAACCGGCCGCGGACCCGGTCGCGCAGGGCCGGCTCGGGGGCGCCGAGAAGCTCCAGCGGCCCGTCCGGTGTGGACAGCGTCGCCCGGCCGCGGACCGAGGCGGTGCCGGGCAGCAGCCCGGTCAACGCCTCGGTGAGCACCGACTTGCCGCAGCCCGACTCGCCGACCAGCGCGGTCAGCCGTCCCGGGCACAGGTCCAGATCGGCGTCGGTCACCGCGCGCACCGTGCGGGCCCGAGGGCCGCGGCCCACCCGGAACGCGACGTCGAGCCCGCGGACGGCGAGCACCGGCCGGCCGCTCACAGCGCCTGCTCCGAACGACGGCGGGGCAGCGAGCGGTCCCGCCACCAGGCGGCGATCCCGGCCACCGAGAGCGTCGTCGCGGCCAGCAGCACGCTCGGGAACACCACGATCCACCAGGACCCGAGCAGCACCGCCTGGCGCCCCTCACCGAGGATCGTGCCCAGGCTCGCCAGATGTGGTGGCAGGCCGAGTCCGAGGAAGCTCAACGCGGTCTCGTGCCAGACCGCGTGCGGCAGGATCAGTACCGCGGACAGCACCGCCTGCGGCAGCACCGCGGGCAGCAGGTGCCTGCGCAGCACCCGCCACCTGCAGGCCCCACCGGAGATCGCGGCGTCGACGAACGGGCGACCGCGCAGCGACAGGATCTCCGCGCGCACCACCCGGGCCACCGTCGTCCAGTGGGTCAGCCCGATCGAGGCGATCACGGCGAGCACACTGCCCCGGTAGAGCGCGACGATCACGATGCCGAGCAGCAGGTGCGGGACGGCGTTCACGGCGTCCACGACCCGCATCAGCAGCCGGTCGTACCAGCCGCCGAGCAGCCCGGACAGCGCGCCGAACAGTGTCCCGATCACCGTCGACAGCACCGCGCAGGCCGCCGCCACCTGCAACGACACCCACAGCCCCGCGAACGAGCGCAGCAGCACGTCACGCCCGACCGAGTCGGTGCCGAACGGGTGCTCGGCCGACGGCGGCAGGCGGATCGCGTCGTAGTCGACGGCGCCTTGGTCGAGCCCGCCCAGCCAGGGCACGAGCAGCGCACCCAGCACCAGCACGCTCAGCCCGGACGCCCCGGCGATCAGCCGGTTCCGGCCGGACCCGCGGCGCCCGCGCGGCGATCCCGGCCGCGGCCGGCCGGCCGGTCGCCACTCGCCGGCCGGGCGCGGCGCCTCGGTGTGCAGGGTGAGACCCGTCTGCTCAGACATCGGCGTCCACCCGGGGATCGAGCATCAGCACCGTCAGGTCGGCCACCAGCGAACCGGCCAGCACCGCCACCGCGGAGAGCAGGGTCAGCGCGGCGAGCAGCGGGAAGTCCACCGCCAGCGCGGCCGTCACGACGGCGGCGGCGATCCCCGGCCAGGAGAACACCGTCTCCACCAGCACGGCCCCGGTGACCAGCTCGGGCAACCGGTTGCCCAGCACCGTCACGAACGGCAGCAGTGCCGTCGGCAGCGCGTGCCGCAGCACCACGACCCGCTCCGGCAGCCCGCGCGCGCGGGCCCCGGTGACGTGGTCGTCGTCCAGTGAGGAGATCAGCGACGACCGGACGTGCAGCACCAGCCACGGTGTCTGGGACACCCCCAGCACCAGCGCGGGCAGCACCAGATGGCGGCCCACCTGCGCAACGGTCGGCGCCGCCCCGGCATCGGTGAGCCCGGCGACCGGCAGCACCGGCCACGCCACGGCGAACACCGCGATCGCACCCAGCGCCAGCACGAACGGCGGCAGCCCCTCCAGGGTGTGCCCGACGGCGGTGACCGCCCGGTCGAACCAGCCGCCCTGCCGCCAGGCCGCGACGGTCCCCGCGACCAGCGCCAGTACCAGCGAGATCAGCAGCGCGCAGGTGACGAGGAGCAGCGTCCAGGGGAGCCGCTCGGCGATCACCTGGGCCACCGGCTGGCGCATCGACAGGCTCTGCCCCAGGTCACCGGAGAGCAGACCGCCGAGCCACCGGCCGAGCTGGACCCAGACCCCGCCGTCCAGGCCGAGCGCCCGCTCGGCGGCCGCGATGTCGGCGTCGCTCGCCGAGAAGATCCCGACCCCGAAGTACTGGTACACCGGCCGGAACGGGGACGCCGCGGCCAGCAGGAACACCCCGACCGCCACCACCAGCACGGTGGGCACGCCGAGCAGTACCCGGAGCCCGACGAGCCGGGCGACGGCCCGTCCGCGCCCGCGGTGCGCGGCCGCGGCCACCGGTGCGGTCACCGCCGGGGTGTCCAGTCCTCGAGGTTCCACCACGGCCCCCAGGTGACGCCGTGGGTGTGCGGCTCGACGACCTCGACGTAGCCGTCCCAGGCGTCCCGGGAGACGTAGCTGTGACCGAGGAAGGCCAGGAACACCATGCCGGGATCGGCCACGTAGGCCCGCTGGAAGTCCTTGATCCGTTCGACCCGGGTGGCCTCGTCGGGGGCACGCAGTGCCGCGTCCAGGGCCGCGTCCACCTGCGAGTCGGCGTAGGAGCCCGGGTTGTTGAAGCCGTCCGCGGCGTTCGCGGAGTGCAGCAGCTGCCATGCCTTGAACCCGGGATCGAACGGGTCCCCACCGCCGAGCACGACGGCGTCGCTCCCCATCCGCGGCTCGATCGCCTCCCAGCCGAGCCCCTCCAGCCGGACCTCGACTCCGGCGGCGCGCACGTCCGAGGCGAACGCCTGCGCGAGATCGCGCCGGACGGTGTCGGTCGCCGGGTACATCAGGCTGAAGCTCGCCTGCTGCCCGTCCCGGGCACGGATCCCGTCCGGCCCGGTGACCCAGCCCGCCTCGTCCAGGATCCGGGCGGCCTCGGCCGGGTCGTGGGTGAACGTCGCCGACGGCTCGACCAGCTCCGGGAGCACGCCGGGGATCGGGTGGTAGGCGGGTTCGCCCTGGCCCGCGAGCAGTGCGTCGATCATGCCCTCGCGGTTGACCGAGCGGTTCAGCGCGGCCCGGATCGCCGGGTCCGCGGTGACCGGGTTGGCGAACGGCAGCGCGATGGTGCGGTAGTCCGCGGAGGCGTGCTCGCGCAGCGCCAGGCCGCTCTGCTCGGCGACCGGGCGGGCCAGCGCGGGCGGCAGCACCGTCCCGTCGAACTCGCCGGCGGCGGTGCGCTGGGCGCGGGTGTTGTCGTCGGTGGCGAAGACGACCGTCACCCGGTTCACCGTGGGCGCCCCGCCCCAGTAGTCCCGGTTCGCCTCCATGATCATCGTGTCGCCGCGGCGCCACTCGACGAGCCGGTACGGGCCGGTCCCGAGTGCCTCGGTGTTCACCGGCAGATCGGCGACCGGACCGCCGCCGTCGAGCACCTCGGACGGCAGGATCCCGGAGGTCAGGCGCTCGGGGAACGCGCCGTAGGGGTAGGCGAGGTCGAACCGGACGGCGTCGTCACCGACGGCCTCGACGCCCTCGAGCATCGGGACGCTCGACCGGATGGCCGCCGCCCGGTCCGGATCGAGCACCGCGGAGTAGGTCGCGACCACGTCCTGGGGATCGAACGCCGAGCCGTCGTGGAAGGTGACGCCCCGGCGCAGCGGGACGGTCCAGGACCGCTGATCCGCCGACGGGGTCGGCGCGGCCGCGGCCAGTGCCGGCTGCAGTGTCCGCTCGGCGTCCCTGGCGAACAGGCCGTCGTAGAACTTGCTCGCCCCCTCCGAGCCGTACCCGAGCAGTGGGTTGAGGTCGTCGGGCTCGTAGCCGTCGGCGAGCGTCATGGTGGTGCCGTCGCCCCCGGGGGCCGCCTCGCCCGGCCCGGGCGTCGGTGCGGCACAGCCCGCGAGGACCAGGCCTGCCAGCAACGGGACCGCGATGTTCCGCAGCGTGATCACGCTGTGGCACATTATGGGCAACTACGTTGATCTGGCAACGACCACGGACCGTCCGGTCAGGGGAGTGGTTCCACGCAGCGTGTGCCGAACGGCCACGGCCGGGTGGAGGCCCGCCTACCGTCCGGGCGATGAGCTCCGATCCCGACCGCGGCGGTCCGGCGGCACGCGTGCAGCGGGCCCCGGCGACCACCCGCGACCAGGTGGACGCCTACCGATTCGGCCTGCGCCGGATGGAGGCCGCGCTGGTCAGGGCCGATCCGGTGCCGCTGCACGAGCAGCTCCGCTCGCAGCGCCGCGCCGTGTTCGCCGGCGTGCTCCTCGGGCTGCTGGCGCTCGGGGTGACCGCGCTGCTGGCCCGGAACGATCCGGCGCCGGACTGGCAGCGGCTCGCGCTGGTCCGCGGGGAACGGTCCGGGGTGCTCTATGCCGTCACCCCGGACCCGCCGCGGCTGGTCCCGGTCCCGGACGCGGTCGGCGGACGGCTGGTGCTCGCCGCGCTCGGGCGCACGGACGGGGCGGACGCGGTACCGGTCGCGGTGCCCGACGCCGCGCTCGCCGGTGCGCCCCGCACCCCACCGGCGGCGGTGCCCGCAGCGCTCGGCGCGGCCTTGGACGGGGTCGCGGTGCCGCCGGCCTGGGCGGTCTGCGACAGCGCACCGGGCGGCCCCGGGCCGGGGACCGCGACCGTGCTCGCCGGGTCGCTCGGCGCGGTACCCGACGGCCCGCCGTCCGCGGTGCTGCTGAGCGTCGACGGCGGTGCGACCTACCTGGTGCACGATGACCGCAGGCACCGGCTCGACCCGGAGGACCGGGCCGCCCTCGACGGCCTCGGCCTGCTCGGCGCCGGGATCCGCCGGGTCGGTGACGGCCTGCTGTCGGCGATCCCGGAGGGCCCGCCGCTGCGGCTGCCGGAGGATCCCGGGGAGGTGCTGGTCGATCGTCCGCTCGGCGGACCGGCCGGGTACCACCTGCGGACCGCCGACGGCGTGGCCCCGATCCCGGTCACCCTGGCCGGCGCCGTGCTCGCCCGGACCGGGCAGGACGCCCCCGCGGAACTCCCGTCCGGTGAGCTCGCGTCGGCCCCCGCGGCGAGCCTGCCCGGCGCCGATGCCTGGCCCGTCGCCCGGGTGCGGGTGAGCGATGCGCCGGTGCTGTGCCGGACCTGGCGGGACGGCCGGGGCGGGTTGTTCCTCGGCGACCGGACCCCGGTCGCGGACGGTGCGGTGCCGGTGGCACTCACCGGGGCCGACGGCCCCGGTGAGCGGCTCGACGAGGTGGTGCTGCCCCGGACCGGCCCCGGTCCGCTGCGCGCCGCCCCGGCCGGGGGCGGCGGCGGGACCCGGTGGCTGCTGGCGTCCTCCGGGGCGGTGTTCGGCATCGCGGACGATCCGACGGCCGCCGCGCTCGGGACCGCCGATCCGGGCGCCGCCCCGGCCGAGCTGGTGCGGCTACTGCCGAGGGCCGGATCGCTGGACCTGGCGGACGCCCGCGACACGACCGACGTCCCCGGCTGAGGCAGCCGGCCACCCGGGTGCCGGGACGCCGCCCCGGTGTGCGGGGCGGCGGCGCACGGCGGTGAGCGCCAGTGCGAGCGCACCCCCGGCCGCCGCGACGGCGCCCACCCCGGCCGCGGCGGGGAGCTCCGGCGGCTGCGGCGCCGCGACGGGCAGCGGGACCCGGGCGGTACCGGCCGGGCCGCCACGATGCCGCGGGGCCAGCAGCAGCGGCTCCGCGGTGAGGGCCGCCGCCGGATCGACGACCCCGCTACCGACCCGGTCGTCGCGACCGGCGGCCGGGCGGCGTGCGGTCGCCAGGATCCGGCCGGCGACCTGGTCGGCGGTGAGCATCGGGAACCGTTCGCGCAGCAGCGCGGCCGTCCCGGCGACCACCGGCGCCGCGTACGACGTGCCGCTCACCACGCTGCCCTCCGGCCCGGCCGGAGCGGGCAGGTCGACGCCCGGCGCGGCGACGTCGACCCACGGTCCGGCGATCGAGAACCCGGCCGGCTCGTCGAGGGCGTCCACCGCTCCGACCGCCAGCACCTCGTCGTAGGACGCCGGCAGCGGCCGCAGGCCCGGGGCGCCGGTACAGGTCCCCGACGGGTCGGTGTTGCCTGCCGCCGCGACCAGGAGTACGTCGGCGGCGACGGCCTCGGTGACGGCCGCGTGCAGGACGCTGCCGGCGTCGTCGGCCACCTCGGCGGGCACGCACACCACCTGCGAGACGTTGATCACCGACGCGCCGAGTGCGACGGCCCGCTCGATCGCCGAGGCCAGGGTCGCGATCTCACCCGCCGGCCGTTCGGCCCCGTCGGTGTCGTCCACCACGAACCGGGTGGACGACTGGCGCAGCGACAGCAGCTCCGTTGCCGGTGCGATCCCGGCACCGCCCCCGGTCACCGGATCGGCCGCTCCGGCGAGTATCAGCGCGACGCCGGTCCCGTGGCCGTCGCAGTCGGTCAGCCCGTCGCCACCGGTCAGGTAGTCCCCGCCGCCGCGCACCCGGCCCGCGAGCCGCGGCAGCGGCGCCACCCCGGTGTCGATCACCGCGACCAGCTGGCCTGCGCCGGTGGCCAGACCGGCCGGTGGCGGTGACGGTGGTGGCGCGGCACCGGGGCCGCCGGGACCGGTCGGCGTGCATTCGACGGTCTGCCGGAGCCCGTCGGCGGGCCCCGGCGGGCCCGGATCCGCGGCCGCCGGACCCGCCGTGGCCAGCACCGTCGCGGCGCCGACGAGTACCGCGCCGACGGTGCGCGCGGCGGCCGCCCGCGTCCCCCTCACAGCCCGCGGACCAGGCTGAACAGGCCCATCGCGGCGAGCGACGCCGGGATCGCCGCGGCCGTCAGCACCAGCTCGGCGATGTCGAGCGCGCGGCGGGCGGGCGGTGACGGCGTCGTCCGCAGCGCCATCGCGCCGATCGCCGTCGCCAGCAGCAGGGCGGCCCCGGCGACGAGCCGCGGCACCGGGCCGAACGCGAGGGCCGCCGGGACGGCGGCCACCGCGACGGCCAGCACCGCGGTGCCCGCGAGCACCTGGGCCGGGACCGGTTCGGCGAGCGCCCTGGCCCGCATCAGCAGCACCGCCGCGGTGACCGCGAGCAGCACACAGCCGGCCACGCCGCCGGTCACGGTGGCCACCACCGCGGCACCTGCGGCCGGCACCGCGGTCCCGGCGAGCACCCCGGCGTACAGCCCGCGGGCCAGTCCCGCACGGACGGCGAGCGTGTCGCCGGGCGGCATCCGCTCGGCGGCCGCGAGCTCCCCGGCGTCGGCCGGGACCGGTGGCGCGGGCATACCGGCGAGCCGCAGCGCCAGCCGCGGCAGCAGCGGCCCCAGCGCGAGCGCCGGTGCGGCCAAGCCGGCGGCGACGGCTCCGGCGGGTGCGTCGAGCAGCAACCGGGCGAGTGCGGCGAGCGCGGTACCGGTCCCGGCGACCGCGATCGCGAGCAGCACCGGGGACACCGCCCGGGCGATCACCTGAGCGACGGCCGCGGTGATCACCGCGCCGGCGGCGGCGAGCAGCAGCGCACCGGCTCCGGGCGGGCCGGGTGCGAGCAACAGTCCCGCGGTCGCCGCCGCCGGGACGGCACACAGCGCCGCGGCCGCCCCGGTGCCCGGCTCGGACCGGGCGCAGCGGTGGGCCACCGCGAGCGCCGCGACAGCCATGACGGCCGCTGCGGCGGCGGCCAGCGGGCGCACCGGCCCGGCGACCGTGGACAGCACCGCGCAGCCGGCGACGGTGCTGAGCAGCGCGGCGCAGAGCCCGCCCCGGCGGCCCGGGGCCGACCGGTCACGGGCCTCGCCGACGGCGTGCGCGACGGCCTCGGCGGCGTCGTCGAACACCGGGGGAGCGGGCGCCGGGCGCGCGGGTCCGAGATGGAGCAGCTCGCCGTCACGGACCCGGAGCTCGTCGAGTGTCGCGTCGGCCGGCAGCGGCCCGCCGGCCGGGCCGGTGAACCGCCAGACCTCCGGAACTCCGGTGTGCACGGGGCCACCGACGAGCTCGCGCACCATCGGCACCAGCTCGGCGACCGGCACGTCGGCGGGTAGCGCCAGATCCGCCCGTCCGCGCGGGGTGAGCACGGACAGCCGCACCCAGCGGCCGGTCGGTCCGGTGGTGGAGCCCACGGGTGGGGGCAGGACGAGGGTCACGGTCAGGCTCCCGGGGGAGTTGTCGGAAACGGCCGTGCAGCGGGCCGAGCGCTGCGAGTATTCGCCGGTCCCGGCCCCGGCCGTGGGCGTTCGGGACAACTCGTGTCCACAGAGGAGGTCTGCGGTGGGCGGGACGATCGGGTTGCGGCGACCACGCCGGTCGGTGCCGGAGATGCCCGGCGGGGAGCTGGTGCCGGAGCCGCCGCCGGAGCCGGAGCGGCCGGTCCCCGGCGGGCTCGCCCAGCGGCTGCTGCCGCTGATGATGGTCGGTGGCGCGGTGCTGTTCGTGGTGCTCGGCCGGGGCGAGGCCGGGACGTGGCTGTTCGGCGGGATGTTCGCGCTCTCGGCACTCGGAATGCTGCTCACCGGCGGCGGGCGCGGCGCCGGGGCGCGCACCGCGACGATGGACGAGGACCGCCGTGACTACCTGCGTTATCTCGAGGTGCTCGGCGGCCGGGCCCGGGAGACCGCGGCGCAGCAGCGCCGTGCGCTGGAGACCGTGCACCCCGATCCGGGTGCCTGGCCGGACGTGCTGGCCGCGGGCCGGCTCTGGGAGCGCCGCCCCGCCGACGACGACTTCTGCCGGCTGCGGGTGGGCCGCGGCACCCAGCGGCTCGCCGCCCGGCTCAGCGCACCGCACACCGGTCCGCTGGAGAGCCTGGAACCGCTCTCGGCGCTCGCGCTGCGCCGCTTCCTGCGGCGACACTCCACGGTGGACGATCTGCCAGTCGCGGTGGATGCCAGGGCATCGGCGACGATCTGGGTCGAACCCGACCCCGGCGCGACACTCGATACGGCCCCCGATGCCGGGCTCGACGCGGCACTCGATCTGGCCCGCGCCCTCGTCGTCCAGTACGTGCTGTGGCACGGGCCGGACGACGCGCGGCTGGCCGTCGTCGCACCGGGGGCGGCCGCCGGGCGCTGGGACTGGGTGAAGTGGTTGCCGCACACCGGGCATCCGAGCCGGTCCGACGCGATCGGCCCGCTCCGGATGGTCACCGACGATCCGGACCGGGTCCGGCGCTGGTGGGTGGACGAGCCGTCGTCGGGCGACCGGCACCTGCTGGTGGTGCTCGACGGCGCCGCCGACACCCCCGGCGCATGGGCCGGGGTACCCGGGGTCACCGTGCTGCGGATCGGCCCGGCCCGCGGACGGCGTCCCGCGGTGTCGGTGCTGCGGCTCGCCGTCGGCGCCGAGCCCACCGGCGTCCGCACGCTGCGCCGTGGCGGCCCCGGCGGGTCACTCGTCGGGGTCCCGGACGCGGTCACCGGGGCGGAGGCCCGCGCGCTCGCCCGGCGGCTCGCGCGCTACCGGCCGGACGGCCCGGCCGATCCCGGCGGCCCGGGTGGACCGGTGGACGTCCGGGCTCCCGGGCTGGGGCCGCTGCTCGGACTCGGACCGGTGGAGCCGGGCGCGATCGCGGCGCTGCGCGGACGCCGCGGCCCCACCGAACGGCTGCGGGTGCCGCTGGGCACCGACGCCGCCGGCAGGCCGGTGCTGCTCGACCTGAAGGAGTCGGCGCAGGGCGGCGCCGGGCCGCACGGGCTCTGCATCGGCGCGACCGGCTCCGGCAAATCCGAGCTGCTGCGGACGCTGGTGCTCGGCCTGGCCGCGACCACCGGCGCGGACGAGCTGAACCTGGTGCTGGTCGACTTCAAGGGCGGCGCGACGTTCCTCGGGCTGGCCGGGCTGCCGCACGTCTCGGCGGTGATCACGAACCTGGCCGAGGAGCTGACGCTGGTCGACCGGATGGCCGACGCGCTCGCCGGTGAGATCACCCGCCGCCAGGAGCTGCTGCGGGCCGCCGGGAACCTCTCCTCGCTGGCCGAGCACGACGCGGCCCGGCGCGGCGGGGCGGCGTTGGATCCGCTGCCGTCGCTGCTGGTGGTGGTCGACGAGTTCTCCGAGCTGCTCGCCCAGCGCCCCGAGATGATCGACCTGATGGTCACGATCGGCAGGCTCGGCCGGTCGCTCGGGATCCACCTGCTGCTCGCCTCGCAGCGGCTGGAGGAGGGGCGGCTGCGCGGCCTGGAATCGCACCTGTCCTACCGGATCGCGCTGCGGACGTTCTCCGCCGCCGAGTCCCGCGCCGTGCTCGGTGTGCCCGACGCGCACCTGCTCCCGCCGACCCCCGGCTCGGCGTATCTGTCCGCGGGCACCGACGAGCTGGTCCGCTTCCGGGCCGCCTACGTGTCCGGCCCGCAGGACGATCCGCCGGGGCGCTACCGGGGGCCCTGCGGGCCACGCCGCGCGTTGCCGTTCGCGGTGGCGCCGGTGGTGCTGCCGGACCCGGCCGGACCTGCCGGGCCGGCCGAACCTGCCGAACCTGCCGGGCGCGGGCGCGGGGCCGGGGCACCGAGCGTGCTCGACCGGGTGGTCGCCGCGGTGAGCGGCCCCGGCCCGCGGGCACACCGGGTGTGGTTGCCACCGCTGGAGGAGCCGCCGCCGCTGACCGCGGTGCTCGGCGAACCGGTCGTCCGGCCGGGGCGCGGGCTGCAGGCGCCCGTCCCGGCGGGCCGGGCACCGGTACCGGTCGGCCTCGTCGACCGGCCCTACCTGCAGAGCCGGGACCTGCTCACGCTCGATCTAGCACGGTGTCAAGTAGAGGGGACATAATCGTGGTGTGACCTCCCGCCGTGCAGCCGTATACGTCCGCATCTCTCGCGACCGTGTTGGCGCAGGTCTAGGGGTCGAACGGCAGGAACAGGACTGCCGGGAACTCGCCGAGTCCGTCGGTGTCAGCATCGCCGCGGTCCACACCGACAACGATCTGAGCGCCTACAGCGGCAAGGCCAGGCCGGGCTATCTCGCGCTGCTCGACGATGTGCGCGCCGGTCGAGTCGACGTCGTGCTGTGCTGGCACACCGACCGGCTGCACCGGTCACCGGCCGAGTTGGAGGAATGGATCGCGGCATGTGATCCGCACGGCGTCGAGGTTCACACGGTGAAGGCCGGCCCTCTCGACCTTGCGACGCCGTCGGGGAGGATGGTCGCCCGGCAACTCGGCGCGGTCGCCCGATACGAGGTCGAGCACATGATCGAACGGCAGAAGTCAGCGAAGGCGCAGGCTGCCTCGGCGGGCCGGTACCGCGGCGGGCAACGTCCGTTCGGGTTCGAGCCGGATGGGCTGACCGTCCGACCGAAGGAAGCGCGCATCATCGCCGACCTGACCGTGCGCGTGGCGGCAGGGGAGACCCTCAACTCGCTGGCGCGAGAACTCAACTCCGAGGGCGTGACCACCTCTACCGGCAGGCGGTGGGACGCCCGCGCAGTCCGCAAGCTGGTGATGCGGGCGCGCAACGCAGGGCTCGTCGAGCACAACGGCGAGGTCGTCGGTTCCGCCGAGTGGCGAGCCATCGTCGAGCCGGCGCAGTGGCGCAACGCGGTCCGGGTCGTCACGGCGGAGGGGCGTCGTCCCCCGTGGACGAAGAACGAGCTCTACCTCGGCACCGGGATCTTCGAGTGCGGGGTCTGCGACGACGGCACGACGATGCGGGCTGCGAGCGGGAAGGCTCGGGATGGCGAGCGGCGACCGACGTACGTGTGTCGCAACGGGTGGCACCTCGGGCGGCGCATCGCCTCACTCGACAGGTTCGTGAGCAAGGTCGTCCTCGGGCGGTTGTCGCGGCCGGACGCTCGCGTCCTGGTCGCGCCCGAGTCAGCTCGCCTTGATCTCGGCGAACTGCTCGCCGAGCGGGCGGACGTCGAGGGGCGCCTCGGCGAGCTGGCCGCCCTGTTCGCCGACGGCGCGATCACGGGCCCCCAGCTCGCCGAGGCGACACGGAAGCTACGCGCCGAGGGTGATCGGCTGGACCTTGCCGTTGCGGCCGCGGAGGGCGTCTCTCCGCTCGCAGGGGTGGCCGACGCCGACGACGTCCAGGCTGCATGGACCGCGGCTCCGGTCTCGCGCCGGAAGGCCATCGTTCGCCACCTGCTCCGGGTGGTGGTCCTGCCCGCGCCGAAGGGCCGGCCGCGGGGGTGGACGGCCGACAGCGAGGATGGCTACTTCGACCCGCGCGGCGTCAAGATCGAACCGCGGGTGTAGGCGGCGACCGCCCGGTCATTCACGCACTTGCATAGTCATGCGTCGATGACGCCGTTCTGACCTGCGGATCTTACATAACATCGATTATAGGCTTCCGCTCCGCGCGTTCTCGCAGGTCAGAGCGTTATGCACTATTCAAGATCGATTATCGCCCGAATCTCACGCTCCGTGACGCTTGAGCAGTGAATAGGAGATACGGTCTCGCGCCGGGAGTTGTCGGGGGTGTCCGCCATGATGCGGGTTCCTCGCCAGGGATGAAGGAAGGGGGCCCGCCCGCGGAGCGTGTCGCGGGCGGGCCCCGGTGGGATCGGTCAGGCGGCCGTGTCGGGGCCGGCCTCGGCCGCGGAGTCGACGAGCGCGCCATCCTCGCCGAACGAGCGCACCCGGGCCTTGCCTCCGATCTCGGTGGTGCTCCACTCGCGGCGCAGCACCGTCGGGGCGTCGGCGCCCGCGGCGGCCTGCGACGGCTCGACCCGGAATCGGCCGAGGTCCCGGCTGAACGACTCCGTCGCGCGGGTGGCGGCGGCCTCGGCGGCGTCGAGGGCCTGGCGGTCGCGGATCGGCTTGGCCTCGGCAGCCGGCAGGACAGCGACGAGCGCGTCGTCGACCTGGCCGAGGGTCTCGCCGAGGTAGCGCGGGTCCGGGACGCCGGCGCTCACCCCGTCGCTCGTGCCGAGGACCGCCCGGGCGTGGGCGGGCAGCTCGGCCCGAATCGCGCGCAGGGTGGCGGCGTCGCCGGCCTCGCGGGCGTCGGCGAGCACCTCATCGAGGGTGCGGCCGCCGTCGAGCTGGGCGGTCACCCGCGACCAGGCGCGCGATTCCTGCAGCTCGGCGAGGAGACGCTCGTCGGTGCCGCGCCGGTCGGTCGCGGCGGCCTGCTGCTCGCGCTCGGCGGTCACGATCCGCTCGACGTCGGCGCGGGCAGCATCGAGAGCCTGACGGGCGCCCCCCTCGGCGGTGGTGAACGCACGGCGGACGGCCTCGGCGCCGACCTCCTCGACGTCCGCGGCGACGTCGTACGCCTTGCGGAGGGCGGCGAGGTAGGTCTCGCGGGCCTCGGCGAGGCGGGCGGGCACGCCGTCGAGGGTCTGACGGTCGGTGGTGCGGCGGCGCTGGTCGGCGGCGCGCTCACGCTCGACGCCGAGGCGGTCGAGGGCGTCGAGGACGCGGGGGTTGTGCTTGGTCATGGGATCTCCTTGGTGGTGGGGATGGCCGGCGCCCGGGTCGCACCGGTGGTCTGGCGGTAAGCGCGCTGCTCGATCAGCGCGGCCCTGGCGCCGAGCCGTTCAAGGGCGGCGACGGCCTCGTCGGCGAGGCGGTTGGTGTCCTGCTCGACGTCCTCGTCCCAGCAGTCGCGCAGGCGCCGAAATCGGCGCTGCAGCAGTCCGTGTGCCCGGGCGACGTCGCGGTCGCCGGTGCGTCGCTCCCGGCGGTCCTCAGTCGGCATCGAGCGGCCCCATCCCGCGCCGGGCACGTGCAGCGTTGGCCTTTTCGATGAGGGCGTTGCCCTCCTGACGGAGTCGAACCTTCCGCGGAGGGCGCGGGTCGGCCTCGCGGGCACGCTCGGTGAGGGCGCCGAGCGTCTCCACCGTCGCCGCTGTGAGCGCGCGGGCCGTGGCCCGGGCCTTCGGGTCCCTCGCTCGCCGGAGACGCGCCAGCGCGGTCCTGAGACCGTTGTATGCCGTCTGCAGCTCGGTCCTGTCGGCGTCGTGGTCGGCCAGCTCGGCGGCGGGGACATGGGCGAGCTTGGTCCCGCGCGCGCCGGGGCGCACGTACGCACGCGCGCGAGGGCTGTCCGGGGCGCCCGGCAGCACGGCGTCGCCGTCCGGGGCGGTCACGCAGCCACCGCCTGGTCCTCGGCCGGGGCGGGGACGCCTCGGCGACGGGCGCACGGGCAGACCTCTGCGCCAGCCGGGCACCACCGGCGCGGGGCCTCGCACCGTGGCGGGGCCGGCGGGCCGGCGAAGGCGGCCAAGCCGGGCGGGATGCTGTCTCGCCGCTCGCGAACCGGGGTGGGCCGGCGCCGGACCGGACTGGCCTCGGTGGTGGCCCGGACGAACGCCGCGCGGGCGGCGACGCGGGCTGCAGCGGGGTTGACCATGGAGTGCTCCGTTCGGGGGGTTGGGCGGGTGGTGGTCCGCGCGGGTCGCGCGCGCGGGGTTCCTGCGCATCGGCGATGCGGCGAGGGCTGTGCGATCACGACGCAGCTCGCGACGGGGGGATGTCCTCCCACCGGAACCGGGCGGGCGCCGGGCGCGTCTCGGCCGGCGGCTCGGGGTCGAGGCCCCACAGCCGGCGCGACTCCGGCGAAAGCGGCTGTTTCCGAACCCTCACGGCCTCGTGGGCGGTCGAACCGGGCTCCGGGGTGGTCGCGGGGCCGGTCGGGGCAGCGGGCGGCTCAGGGACCGTCGGGGCGGGCACGAGCACCGGGCCGAGGCCCTTCCGGCGACGCTCGCGGTCGGCCCACCCGCGCCATCGGGTCTGCATCGCGTCAGACACCGAGTCGCCGAGGCGCTCCGATGCCTCGGCGATGACGTCGGCCCAGGCGTCGCCGCGAGTCAGCCGCGTGACGGCGGCGCCCTGGACTGCGCGCAGGTTCAGGTCGTCGGCGATCTTGGTGACCTGGGCGATGTCCATCGCCAGGGCGGAGGCGATCTCGTCGTGCGCTTCACCTCGGCCGAGGGCCGCCACGGCTTCCTGCCTATCGACCTCGCCGCGGACCGTTTCAACCTGCCTCGCCGAGCGGTTGAATCGAGCCCCGATCTGTGTGGACGACTCGCCGGCGCGCGACGCCGCGACGATGGCAGCCCGGTCGGCAGCGCTTGGCACTCCGCCCTTGAGTCGCTTCTTCGCCGGGGCCGCGCCCGTGCTCGACTTCGCCGGGGCCGTGCGATTCTTCGCCGCGGGCCGAGCGGTGGACGCCTTCGCCGGAGCGGCCTGCTGCTCAAGCTCGTTCGCGATGCACTTCCGGATCCACGCCGGCTCGTTCTTGACCCCGCCCCCGGCGAGCTTGCGGGCGATCCACTGCTCGGCAGCGGCCGGGCTCTTGCCCAACCGCTCGACGACCTCGGTGACGAGTGCATCGCCGGTCGAGGGCGCCGCAGCGGTCGCCGTAGCCCCAGCGGAGGCGGCCGCGGTAGCGGCGTCCGATCTCTCTCCTCTCCCCCTCCCTAGGGGTCGGGAGGAGTCGAGAGGATTCTCGGCAGAATCTGCCGGGTGCTTGTCGGCAGAATCTGCCGGGTGCTTGTCGGCAGAATCTGCCGGGAGCCCCTTGTCGGCAGATTTCGCCGACAACGCGTCACCGTGCCGGCGGCCGAGATCCCGGATCGGGACGAGCAGCGGGAGGCGCCACCGGACGACCCGGTGCAACCGTGGTCCCGACCAGCCGTCCCGGACGATCGCGCCGCTGCGCTCGAGCTGGGCGAGCGCGTCTCGGACCGCTCGCGGGCTGCACCCGACCCGCGCCGCGATGGTGTCCTGGGACAGGAAGCACGTCGGGTCGTCGCCGGTGCCGACCGGTGTCGTCATCGCCGCGAACACCAGTCGCGCAGTGGCCTTGAGATCAGGGCGAACCTCGGCGACGTACCGAACCACCCACCCGGCATCGAGCGCCGTCACCGGTGACCCGCCATCGCCTGGCGCCCACCAGGGGTGTCCACGGCCGTGGACGCCCTTTCGTCGTCGTGTGCGGCGGTAGCGCGCAGCATCTCGCCGGTGCGGGCGGCCTTCCGACGCTCGGCCCGGTTCGGCAGCACCATCCGCGCGCCGCAGGGGCACCGGCCGCCGGCCTGGACGAGGCGGCGCCGGGCGAGGCCCTCGCGGACGGCCGGCGGGTAGTGCTCGGCGATCTCAGGGGCGACGACGAGGGCACGCTCGCCGTTGACGACGGCAGGGGTGACGTCGTGTCGGGGAGTCGTTCGGGGAGCTGGCATCGGCTATCCTGGGGGTGTGTGATGGGCGTGCGGATGGCGAGTCCGCGGGACCTTGCGAACGGCCGGGAGTGGACGCCCGGCCGTTCGCGCGTTTCGGGGGGTCTACGCGGCCGAGCGCCGCGGCGCCGGGATCTCGCCCGGGGCGCGGGCCGTCCGGGGCGCGGGGGACGCCTCCGGGCGCAGTAGCGCTGCGATCGCGCTCCGTTGCACCTCGGTGAGCGGTGGGAACGTGTCGACCAACTCACGGATGTAGTCGTCGATACTCTGCGGCTCCGGGCGGGCGTCGGTCACGCTGCCACCGGGCCCTCAGCCATCGAGCGCGCGAGGGCCTCTACGTCGGCGGGCCGGAACCGGCGGTGTCCGCGGGCCGGGAGTCGCTGGCACGGGATCAAGCCAGCATCGGCCCAACGGGCGATGGTCAGCGGAGCGACACCGAAGTGTCGAGCGAGATCACCCGTAGTGAGATCGAACTCGGTCTTTGCCACCAGTTGCACGCTAAGCGGGACGGTCTGCGGCGCGGTGTTGGTCACGGAAGAAACGTACGTCCCGGATCGGTGTTCTGTCCCGACCTCAGGCCTACGGCGCGTCGCTCTGACCTGCGAAAAGTAGCATGGCTGGGCCGTGCTACAGAACGAGCGAGGCGCCCAATACGTCCACACTGGACGCTATCGCCGCGGCGGTCGATCGACCCGCGCCCACCCGATCCGGCGGACGGTGAGCCACGCGGAAGCAGCCTCGACGCCGTCACGCTCCGCGACGTCCAGCCACTCGGCGAGCTGCGGGCGCAGCTCCGGCCAGTCCTCCGGCTCGACGGCGATGGTGTCCGTGCCGCCCTGGTCCTCGGCGGCGATCTCCTCGTCGGTCTGCTCGCGGCGCATGCCGGCCCACTCCCGGAAGCCCTGTGACCAGGCGACCTGACGTCGTCCGCGGGACGCCTGCTCCCATTCGAGCCAGCGCTCGCAGTCGTCGGCATTGCCGTCGGCCAGGGCGTCGGCGAGCAGGGCGAACGGCGGCCGGTTCCCGCGACGGCCCTCCTTCAACGTGCCGCCGGTGATCTCGATCGTGATCTTCGAGAGGTACTCGGCGACGGCGTCGATCGAACCGGCACCGAGGTCGACCGGCCGGACGTCGAGCCCACCTCGATCCTCAAGGGGCGCAGCGAGTCCCGCGCGGAGCAACGCTCGTTCCCACCGGCCGAACATGTCCGATCCGAGCACCTCGGCCAGCTCCCGCGACACGGGGCCGTCGAACGCCACCAGGGCGTGCACGTGCAGGTGCCACCCGTGCTCGCCGTGCGTCGCCTCGATCACCCGGACCATGCCGAGCACGCCGAACCGCTCCCGCTCCCGCTCGACCGCCCGTCCAGACGTGACTGCGCGCCACGCCTTGGACAACGCCCGCCACAGCTCGCCGAGGGTCTGGCCGCGGTGGTGGCGCATCGTCAGGGTCAGCATGTGCACCGATCCACCGGCCTCTGCGACGGCGGCCAGCACGTCGCGCAGTTCGTCCGAGCGCTGCGCGGCGATCTTCCGCGCGCACACCGGGCACGCCCACGGTGAACCGCAGGACTGCAGTCCCGCGACGCCCGCTCGACGGTTCCCCTCCCCATCGGTCGACACCCGCAGGACCGGACCCCCCACGGTCGAGGTCGTGACCCGGCCGCAGTTGCGCAGGCGCGGCAGGCTCGTCCACCGCCACAGCCGGGCGCGGGCGGTCAGAGCCTCACGGCGGCGGGTGCGACGACGTTCCTCCCGACCGGGCACCACGTCCTGACCGGCGGCGGAAGAGTTGTCCGCAGTAGTACCGCAGTAGTACCCAGGCGCCCCGGCGCGCTCGCTGCGCTCGCGCCGCCGCGCGCTCGACCTCCGGCCGGCGCGCGGCGCGGCGCATGCTCGGCGACCCGGCTCACTGGGTGCCACCGCGGCCTCCGGCGGGCCTCCACACGGCTCCGAGGGGGGTGGGCTGCTGGTCCCCTCGCCACAGCACGACGGCGCCTGACGGCAGCACGGCCCCGGCGCGGGCCGCAAGCCTGGTCGGTCGGCCGGCGGTGATGGCGGCGGGTTGCGACCCGCGCCGGGGCCGTGCAGGGCGATGCCCGCCGACGCGCTGCGACGAGGGGACCAGCAGGGGCCGGGTCATGCGGCGACCGCCGCGGCGAACTCCGGGTACCCGCCGATGTACGGGGCGCGGATGCGGGCCACGGGGTGTCCGGGGCGGCTGACGAGGGCGATGCCGGGCAGGGCGGCCGTGTGCGCGTCGGCAAGCGCGGGCGGGGCGCCGGGGTGGAGTAGCTCGACCGAGGCCCTGTTGTCGCACCGGAACGAGATCCGCAGCGAACACATCGCCCTCTCGAACGCACCCACCACGGATGCCTCCGCGCGCTGGGCGAGGATGACGACGCGGACGCCGGCCTTGGCGCCCTCGGCCAACAGGCGGGACACCAGCGCACGGACGCGGGCCCCGGGGTCGTCGCCGCGGGTCTTGGCCGCGTCGAGGACGCGCAGCAGGCCGGGATACTCCTCCAAGATCACGAACAGCAGCGGCCGGCCGAGGCTGACGGCGATTGTGTCGCGGTCGGCGGGCAGGTCCCGGATGCGGTCGTCCATCTCGGCGACCACGGCGGCGAGCACCTTCTCGTGGGCGCCGGGATCGACCAGCCCGGAGGCGAGCCGGTCGGCGTGCCGGGACCCGGCGAGCGGACGCCACAGCAGGCCGGTCGGGTCGCACCCGGCGATGAGCGCGTCGGGGCGGTGGGCGAGCTGGGCGAGTAGCGAGTACGTCCAGACGCTCTTGCCGGAGCGGGTGACGCCCTGGCAGACCGCGTGCGGCAGGTCCGCGGGGGCAATGCGCAGGTCTGCGCCGGACTCGTCGCGGCCGAGGTGCAGGCCGGCCCCGGCGAGCAGCGGGACAGTGCCAGTGAGGGGGTCGCTGTCGAGCAGAGCGACACGGACGTGCCGATGGCCGATCGGCTCGACGTGCAGGCCCCACGCGTCCATGTGCGGCGCGATGCGCGGGGCGAGGTCGACGACGTCCGCAGGCAGCATCCCGGGCTGTAGTTCGACGACGAGGATCGTCGGCGGGCCGAGGGTGATGTCGACGATCTTGGGCGGGATGATCGTCGGCCCGCTGACGGTGTCGACGACGCGGACGAGGCTCGCGCCCTCGCAGGCCCGGACCCACATCGTGACGAGCTGCTCGACGAGGGCCTCGCCCTCACGGTCGTGGCGGTGACGACCGAACATGACGGGTTCTCCTGACGTGGGGACGGCCCCGCCCCGGGGATGCGGGACGGGGCCGTCGAGGGGATGGCGAGGAGTCGGTCAGGCGGCGTTCTGCTCGCCGTGGTTCTGAGCGCCCTTGCGGCCGCTCACCGGGCCCTCGATGGCGTCGGCGGTGAAGCTGTAGGCGACGCGATTGCTGCCCTGCGCGACGTAGCCGAAGGCGACGAGGTTGCGGAACGCCACGGGCTGCCACTTCTCGGTGCGCGGCTCGTCGTACGAGGCGACCTTGACGCTGACGACCTCGGCGCGGTCGGCCTCGTCGTCGTCGACCAAGACGTCGACCGTCCACATCGGAACGCCCTCGTCGTTGGTGTCCTGGGCGTCCGGGACGCGGCGACGGGAGCCGTCGGCCAGCTCGGCGTACTTGGCGCGGGCGGCGGTCTTGCCCGTGCCGACGAATGCGACGCGGGCAGTGTCGACGGGGATTCGGCGCATGGTGATCTCCGGTTCTGTGCGGGTGGCGATGGGTGACGACCCGGACCGGTAGCGGTGCGGGACAGGTGAGGGCCGCAGGTGGCGGCAGGGGTGGATCAGCGCCGGGGACGGCGCAGGGTGAGCCGGTCGTGCCGGTGATGCCGGGCGGCGCAGCGACGACGTGAGACGGCGTGACCGGCGAGGGCGCCGACGGCCAAGCCGAGCAGGACGCAGAGCGTGCCCACGGCGACGAGGAGAACGGCGCAGGTCACTCCGGCTGCGCGAGGAGGGACTCGGCGAGTCGAGACAGGGACGGCTCGTCCGGATACGCAGCGGCGAGGTCCTCAAGTTGCTCCCCGACGAACGTCACGAGGCGCTCGTCGTAGGCCGTGACCGCGGCAAGGGCTGAGGCCGCGAGGTAGCGATCAGCGGCTGCGAGGTCGTCGCGAGGTCGCGCGTCGTCGGCGAAGGCGTCAGCGAGCACGTCGAGGGCGACCAGCAGAGCGCAGACGACGTCGGCGAGGTAGTCGGGGAGCGTGCGACGCAGCTCGATCCGCAGAGCGCGGGCGGCGCGCTGACGCTGGGCGACGTCTAAGACGGGCGATACAGTGCTCACGGGGCGGACCTACTTCCGCTCAAGGTCCCGGGGCCCGGTGTTGGTAGCACCGGCCGGGACCGCTGTATATGAGGTCCCCTCTAGCTTGGTCCCAGACCTGTCCGGTGCGGCCGGGCATCTCGCCGTGGTCGGCGGGCCCCGCTCGGGCAAGTCGACGACGCTGCGCACGATCGTCACGGCGCTCGCGCTCACCCGCACCCCCCACGAGCTCGGCGTGCATCTGCTCGACCTGGGCGGGGGTGGCCTCGGGCCGCTGGCCGGGCTGCCGCACGTCGGGACGGTCGCCGACCGGCGCCGGAGCGATCTCGTGCGGCGGGTCGTCGCCGAGGTCGTCGCGACCGTCGACCGGCGCGAGCAGCTGTTCGCCGCGCACGGGATCACCGGGATCGAGGAGTTCCGGGCCCGGCGCGCCGCCGGGGACCTGCCGGACGAGCCGTGCACCGACCTGCTCCTGGTCGTCGACGGCTGGAGCGCGCTGCGGTCCGGTTTCGAGGACCTCGACGAACGGCTCACCGCGCTCGCCTCCGGGGGCCTCGCCTACGGCGTGCACATCGCGGTCACCGCCGCCCGCTGGGCCGAGTTCCGGCCCGCACTCAAGGACCAGCTGGGCAGCCGGATCGAGCTGCGGCTGGGCGATCCCGGTGAGTCCGAGGTGGACCGGCGCCGGGCCGCGACCGTGCCGGTCCGGCCCGGGCACGGGCTGGCCCCGGACGGCGCCCCCGCGGTGCTCGCCGCCCCGTGGACCGAGCCCGGCACCGATCCCGCACCCGCGATCGCGGCCGCCTGGGACGGGCCGTCGATGCCGGAGGTCCGGCTGCTCCCTGAGCGGATCACGGTCGAGGAGCTGCCCGCCGGGGACGGGCGCGGGCCCGCCATCGGGGTCGACGAGGACCGGCTCGCGACCGTCGAGCTCGCGCCGGACGAGCCGCACCTGCTCTGCTTCGCCGACTCCGGCGGCGGCAAGACGAACCTGCTGCGGTTGCTGGCCCGTGACATCGCCCGCCGGTGGACGCCCGAGCAGGCCCGGATCGTCGCGATCGACCACCGGCGGACACTGCTCGGCGGGATCGACGCCTCCCATCTGCTCGCGCACACCTCGACCGCGCAGGCCACGGCGGAGGCCTGCGCGGACATCGCGGACTCGCTGGGGCGGCGGCTGCCGGGGCCCGGTGTCTCCCCGCAGCAGCTGCGTGACCGGTCCTGGTGGAGCGGGCCGGAGCTGTGGCTGCTGGTGGACGACTACGACCTCGTCGTCCCCTCCGGCGGGTCGGCGCCGCATCCGCTGCTGCCGCTGGCCGAGTACCTGCCGCAGGCCCGTGACGTCGGGTTGCACGTGGTGCTGGCCCGGCGGACCGGCGGCGCGGCCAGGGCACTGTTCGATCCGGTGCTCGGCAGGCTGCGCGAGCTCGGTGCACCGGGCCTGGTCGGGTCGGGGAGCCCGGACGAGGGCGCGCTGCTGGAGAAGGTCAAGCCGCAGCCCGGACCCCCGGGACGGACGGTCCTGGTCGACCGCAGGCACGGCGCCCGCCGGATGCAGCTCGCCTGGACCGAACCGGGATGAGCGGGTTCGCGGTCGCGGTGCACGCCCGTCCGGACCGGGTGCTGCTCGCCGCGGCCGGCCCGGACGGGATCAGGCTGCTCGCCGCCGCACCGGGCGGCACCGATCCGGCGACCGCGGTCGCGGACTTCTTCGGTGACCGTCCGCCCGCGGTCGTCGTGCGGGTCGGGGCGACCCCCGGCGGCGCGTTCCCCGGATCTCCGCGGGTGGAGGCGGTGCCGGTCGCGGTGGCGGCACTCGCGGTGGGACCGGCACCGCGGGCCGGCCCGGTAGTGGTGGCCGAGACCTGGTCGGGCCGGACCGGGGTGGTCGTCGTCCGGGACGGCGCCGTCGAGCCGGTGGCACGGGCACAGTCGCTCGGCGCGACGGCGCTGGCGGCAGGGGCGGTCGAGATCGTGCTGCTGGGGGAGCCGGAGTCGGTCGCCTCCGCGCCCTGCCCGGTGCGACCGGCCGGACCGGTGGACCCGGACGACCCCGACGATCCGGCCGCGGTCGCCGGGGCCGGACCGGACACCGCCGCGGTGCTGGGGGCGGCGCTGCTGGGGGCCGGGTTGCTGGCAACGGCTGAGCCGGAAGCCGGGGTCGTGCGGCCGGGGCCGTGCACCGTGGGCGACCGGCCCCACCGGCCCCACCGGCCCCACCGGCCCCGCCTGCCCCGCGCGCTCCGCCGGGCCGCGCTCCCCGCCGCCGTCCTGCTCGGGACGGTGCTGCTCGGGGCCGGACTGCTGGCCGGCGATCCGGGGCCCGGCCGGCGGCCCGGACCGCCCGCCGAGGGGATCGTCGTCCAGTACGGGTACGCGGCGGCGCTGCCCGCGGGCTGGGAGCACACCGGCGGCGACCCGATCCGCCGGCGCATCCTGCTCAGCCCGGTGGGGCGCCCGGACGGCGCGGAGCTCGTCGTCGTCGAGCGCAGCCCGCTCGCCTACGACGCCGGGCGGGAGCCGGACCGCGCCCGTCGCGAGCTGGCCGCAGGACTGGCCGGAGCCAGGGGGGTGACCCGGCCGCAGGCGGGTGCGGCCCCCGGGACGCACCGCTACCGCCAGGAACCCGGGGACGGCACCGTCGTCGACTGGCTCGTGCTGTTCACCGGCACCGATCAGCTCGTCGTCGGCTGCCGCAGACCGATGGCGGCCGAGGCGCCCGCCGCCTGCGCCGAGGTCGCCGGATCGTTGCGCCTGGTGCGGTGATCCGTTCCCGGTCGCGAACACCGGTCCGGGAACGGGGAGTGGCGGGCCGGCGCCCCTGGCACGGTGCGCCGGTCGGGCAGCCGCCCGGCCGGAACGGGACGGGGTGGGCGGATGGCCCAGGGATTCGGCACGACGACCGACGAGATGGCCCGCGCGGCGGGCCGGGTGCGGGAGGTGAGCGAGGCCGTCAACGGTGAACTGGGCGGGCTCCGCTCCCGGCTCGAGGCGACACGCGGGCAGTGGGCGGGTGCGGCCGCCACGGCGTTCACCGCGCTGATGGCGGAGTGGGACGCCGAGGCGAAGCGGCTCAACGTCGCACTCGCCGACATCGCCGAGCAGCTCGGCGGGACGGCCACGGCCTACCAGCGGGTCGAGGACGAGAACGCGCGGAACGTCTCCGCGATCACATCGGCGCTGGGCTGAGGGGAGCAGGCATGGGATCGGAGATCAGGGTCACGTTCGCCGCGATCGACCAGGCGGCGGCGGACATCGACGGCGCCAGGGCGAGGATCACCGCGCAGCTGGGGGACCTGCAGAGTCATCTCGCCCCGGTGGTGGCGGGCTGGACCGGTGACGCGGCGAGCCGGTACAACGAGGCGCAGCAGCGCTGGGACCGCTCCGCCACCGACCTCACCGGGACGCTGCAGCGGATCCGGGCGCTGGTGTCCGCGGCGGGTCAGGGCTACCAGGACGTGGAGCGGATGAACGCGGGCCGATTCGGCGTCTGACCATCCCGGGAGCGGGCGACGGACCCCCCTCGCGCCCGCTCCCGGGGCCGCCGGGTACTCTTGACACTCGTTGTGCAGCGGTGGAGACCCGCGGGCGCCGACCGTCGTTCCTCGAGCAGGTACGAGGCAGCGAACTCCGGCGGGCGAGCGTCCCTCCGGCGTCCACCAGCGGCACGCTAGGAACCACACCAGTGTGGGTCGGATCCGAGCGGACGACTCCGCCGGCCCCGCCCACCGCAGCCGAGAACGACGACGAGGTAGATCCGTGCCCACGTACAGCCCCAAGCCCGGCGACATCACCCGCGCCTGGCACGTGATCGATGCCGACGACGTGCGCCTCGGTCGGCTCGCCACGCATGCCGCCACGCTGCTGCGTGGCAAGCACAAGCCGACCTACGCGCCGCACGTCGACAACGGCGACTTCGTGGTGATCGTGAACGCGGAGAAGATCTCGGTGTCCGGCAACAAGCGGACCGACAAGTTCGTCTACCGCCACTCCGGCTTCCCGGGTGGCCTCCGCCAGCGCTCGGTCGGCGAGATGATCGACAGCCAGCCCGACCGCCTCGTCGAGAAGGCGATCAAGGGCATGCTGCCGAAGAACCGTCTCGGGCGTGCGATGGCCAAGAAGCTGAAGGTCTACGCCGGTCCGGAGCACCCGCACGAGGCGCAGCAGCCGCAGCCGTTCGAGATCACCCAGGTCAGCCAGTGACCACCCCGAGCAACGAAGAGGGACAGCCCGTGACCAGCCCCGAGAACGGACCCGACGAGGTCGTCGACGCGGTCGAGACCGAGGGTGCGGCCGCCGAGGCGACCGAGACCGAGTTGACCGAGACCGTCGGCGAGGCCGTCGGTGACGTCGAGGCCGCGGACGACGCGGTCGAAGGCGTCGACGAGGTCGACTACTCGATCGACGACAACGCCGACTTCGACGCCGACGCGTTCGCCGCCGAGGCGCCGCTGCAGGGTGACCGTCCGGTGCAGACCGTCGGCCGCCGCAAGGAGGCCGTGGTCCGCGTCCGGCTGCTGCCCGGCACCGGTGGGTTCACCCTGAACGGGAAGCCGCTCGAGACCTACTTCCCGAACAAGCTGCACCAGCAGATCGTGAAGGAGCCGCTGGTCCTCGTCGAGAAGACCGAGCGCTTCGACATCTTCGCCAACCTCAAGGGTGGCGGCACCGCGGGTCAGGCCGGCGCGCTGCGCCTGGCCATCGCCCGTGCGCTGGTCGAGCTGGACTCCGAGGACCGCCCGCCGCTGAAGAAGGCCGGCTGGCTGACCCGGGACGCCCGCGCCGTCGAGCGCAAGAAGTACGGCCTCAAGAAGGCCCGCAAGGCGCCCCAGTACTCCAAGCGCTGATCGCAGACCGGATGCGTCGCCTTTTCGGGACAGACGGCGTCCGGGGCCTGGCCAACGGCGAACTCCTCACTCCGGAGTTCGCCGTTGGTGTCTGTGCCTCGGCCGCGCGCACCCTGTCGAACGGAGCCGGTCGCCGGCCCGTCGCGGTCGTGGGCCGGGACCCGCGTGCGAGCGGGGAGATGCTGGAAGCCGCCGTCGTCGCGGGCCTGACCTCGGCCGGTGCCGACGCGATCCGGGTCGGCGTGCTGCCCACCCCCGGCGTCGCGCACCTGGTCGCCGAGGCGGGCGCCGATCTCGGCGTGATGATCTCCGCGTCACACAACCCGATGCCCGACAACGGCATCAAGCTGTTCGCCGCCGGCGGCCACAAGTTGCCCGACGACGTCGAGGCCGAGATCGAACGCGGGCTCGGCTCCACCGCGGACCGCCCCACCGGTGATGCCATCGGACGGGTCTGGGACGCCCCGGACGCGACCACCGTCTACGTCGACCACCTGCTGTCGGCCGCCCCCGGCTCGCTGAACGGCCTGAAGGTGGTCGTCGACTGCGCGCACGGTGCCGCATCGGTCGCCGCGCCGGAGGCCTACCGCCAGGCCGGTGCGGACGTGATCGCGCTGCACGCCGAGCCGGACGGCCTGAACATCAACGACGGCGTCGGATCGACCCACCTGAAGCTGCTGCAGCACGCCGTCGTCGAGCACGGGGCCGATCTCGGGATCGCGCACGACGGCGACGCGGACCGCTGCCTCGCGGTGGACGGTGCCGGGGACGTCGTCGACGGCGACCGGATCATGGCGGTGCTCGCACTCGCCATGCGCGATGCCGGTGAGCTCGTCCACGACACGCTGGTCGCCACCGTGATGAGCAACCTGGGCCTGCACATCGCCATGCGCGAGGCCGGGATCACCCTGGACACCACCAAGGTCGGTGACCGGTACGTGCTGGAGCGGCTGCGCGAGGGCGGTTTCTCGCTCGGTGGTGAGCAGTCCGGGCACGTGGTGCTGCCGGGCCACGCCACCACCGGTGACGGCCTGCTCACCGCGCTGCGGCTGATGAGCCGGATGGCCTCGACCGGGTCCTCGCTGGCCGAGCTGGCGTCGGTCATGACGCCGCTGCCGCAGGTGCTGCGCAACGTCGTGGTCGGCGACCGGGACGCGGTCGCCGCGTCCGACCGGGTCGCCGAGGCCGTCGCGAAGGCCGAGGCCGAGCTCGGGGACACCGGGCGGGTGCTGCTGCGCCCCTCGGGCACCGAGCTGCTGGTCCGGGTGATGGTGGAGGCGCCGACCTCCGAGGAGGCCGACTCCGTCGCCGCCCGGCTGGCCGACGTCGTCGCCGCTGCGAGCTGAGCCGCCTCCGGTCGAGCGTTGCGTGCAGGTCGGCGCTGTCGTGCTGCGACGCCCGGCCGGCTGTCGTGCCGCAGCGTCGGGCCGGCCGTCGTGCCGTGACGTCGGGCCGGTCGTTGTGCCGCAGCGTCGGGCCGGCTGTCGTGCCGTGACGTCGGGCCGGCCGTTGTGCCGCAGCGTCGGGCCGGCGGGCGTCCCGCACGGCCCGCCCGGCCGTCGTTCGCGATCGTGAATGCATCGAGGTGCCCGACGGCCGGATCGGCCAGGGTGCCGGGATGCGACCGGAGCTGCGGCGGGACCCCGATGCACTGGACCGGGTAGCGGCCCGCCTGGACGACCTCGTGGCCGATCTGCGGGCGGCCGTCGGCGCCGGTCCGGCCGGCGAGCACGGCATCGACGCGCTGCGGATCGCCGACGAGCTCGAGTCGCTCGCCGGGACGGCCCGCTACTGCGCGGGCACGGCCCGTGCCGCCGACGCGGCATCGGCGGCGGCGTTCCGGGCGGTGCCGGGGCACCCGGCAGGGCCGGTTCCGGCCGGGCCGCCGACGGTGCGCACCGAGCTGGACCCCCGGTGACCGGGGCGGAGGAGCAGAGCGCCGCGCTGCGGCGGCTCGTGGAGCGGCTGGACGACACCGCCGGTGCGCTCGCCGCGGTGCGCGGGGCCCTCGCCGCCGCCTGGGACGACGCCGCGGGCCGGGAGTGGAGTGACCGGCTCGATCTGGTGCGCCGGGCGACCGACCGGCTGGCCGCCGACGCCGCGGCCGAACGGCTGCGCCTCGACGCGTTGGCACCCGACCCGGAACGGCCCCCCACGGCACCCGGCCCCATCGGAACCCGCACCACCGACCGCCGCGGCGTCGTCGCGCCCCTGCTGCCGCCGCTCGATCCCGACCGCTGATCACGAATCGGGAACCGGATCGTTCGCCCGGCGAGCGTCCTGGTTCCCGATTCGTGATCAGGCGCGCGGGAGCCCGGTCAGCGTCCGATGCCCAGCAGCCCGCCGGACGACTCCTGCTGCTC
Source organism: Pseudonocardia autotrophica (assembly GCF_003945385.1). Classification (NCBI taxonomy): domain Bacteria; kingdom Bacillati; phylum Actinomycetota; class Actinomycetes; order Pseudonocardiales; family Pseudonocardiaceae; genus Pseudonocardia; species Pseudonocardia autotrophica. The sequence goes on along the minus strand of NZ_AP018920.1, from coordinate 6,182,248 downwards.
GTCCTCGGGCGGGGTGAGATCGACCAGCGGAGCTCCCGGGACGTCCCCCGAGGTCAGAGCGGACACCCGCTTCTCGCCGATCAGCTCCTGCATCAGGAACGCGGTGACCAGCGCACGGGTGATCTTGCGGGTGCGGTGCTGGGGGCGGTTCTGCAGCAGCAGGCTCGACCAGTGCCTGCCCTCGCAGAAGCCGAGGTGGCCGGCCTTCTCGATGCTGCGCACGGTGACCTCACCACCGGCCGCCCTGCCGATCGGCTCGGCGTGCCCGGCGGACGGGGCCAGCGAGTCGATCGCGGCGGCCAGGTGCAGGGCCGGCGCGGTCACCCGGCTCGCGGCCTCGATCGCGGACGGCGCCGTCTCGGCCGGGGCGAGCGTCACCAGCGCACCGAGCCGCTCCCGGCCCGCCGCGGCCAGGATCGCCGCGCCCCCGCCGATACCGTGCCCGATCAGGGCGGTGCGGCGGGCGTCCACACTGATGTGGCCGTCGCCGAGCCGGACGCCGACACAGACGTCCAGGACGGTGTTCAGGTCCGCCGAGAACCGGGACACGCTCGGGATCGGGCCGCGCTGGGTGTTCGGTGCCGCGGCGACGAAACCCCAGGTCGCGAGGTGGCGCAGCAGCTCGTGATAGCGGCGGACCGGCTGCATCCAGGCGTGCCCGAGCACGACGGCGGGCAGCTGATAACCCTCGGCGGGGGTGTAGACGATCCCCGGCAGCCCGATCAGGCCGAGATCGCCGAACCGGACCGGGTTCGGCCCCGGCCGGGAGAGCACGCCGAGGGCGTCCTTGGCCCCCTTCATGGACGGGGGACGGGTCATGCTGGTCCGGGCCACGGACGGCACCGTACCGGTGCAGGTCACGAGCTGCCCGCCGTGCCGCCCCACCGGGCGTGGCGTCGTTCGTACCCGGCGCCGGAAGATCGCCGATCGGGCGTCGATACGCTCAGTCGTATGTGTGGCATCGTCGGTTACGTCGGTCATCAGGTCGCACTCGACGTGGTTCTCGGCGGTCTGCGCCGCCTGGAGTACCGCGGGTACGACTCCGCCGGTGTCGCCCTACCGAGTGCCGGTGACCTGCTGGTGGAACGGAAAGCGGGCGCGCTCGCGAACCTGGAGGCCAGGCTCGACGAGATCGGCCGGGAGGGGTTCGTCAGCACGTCCGGGATCGGGCACACCCGCTGGGCGACGCACGGCCCGCCGACCGACCGCAACGCGCACCCGCACCGCAGCAGCGACGGGAAGGTCGCGGTCGTCCACAACGGGATCATCGAGAACTTCATGGAGCTGCGCGCCGAGCTGGAGGCGCGTGGGATCTGGGCCGAGTCCGACACCGACACCGAGACCGCGGCGCACCTGGTCGCCATCGCCTACGCCGAGGGCGAGACCGCCGGGGACCTCCCGGCCACCGTGCGCGCGGTCGCCCGCCGGCTGGCCGGAGCCTTCACCCTGGTCGTCACGCACGCCGACGACCCGGACCGGATCGTCGCCGCCCGCCGCAACTCGCCGCTGGTGCTCGGCATCGGCGACGGCGAGACGTTCCTGGCCTCCGACGTCGCGGCCTTCATCGAGTACACCCGCTCCGCCGTCGAGCTCGGGCAGGACCAGGTCGTCACCATCACCCGGGACGGCTACGAGGTCACCGACTTCCACGGTGAGCCGGTCACCGCGAGCCCGTTCGAGGTGACCTGGGACCTGGCCGCCGCCGAGAAGGGCGGCCACGACTACTTCATGCTCAAGGAGATCGAGGAGCAGCCGACCGCGATCGCCGACACCCTGCGCGGGCACCTGGTCGACGGCCGGATCGTGCTCGACGAGCAGCGGCTCACCGATCAGGACCTGCGCGACGTCGACAAGGTCTTCGTGGTCGCCTGCGGCACCGCCTACCACTCCGGGCTGCTCGCGAAGTACGCGATCGAGCACTGGACCCGGATCCCGGTCGAGATCGAGCTGGCGAGCGAGTTCCGCTACCGGGACCCGGTGCTGGACCGGTCCACGCTGGTCGTCGCGATCTCCCAGTCCGGCGAGACCGCGGACACCCTGGAGGCGCTGCGGCACGCCAAGGACCAGAAGGCCCGGGTGCTGGCGATCTGCAACACCAACGGGGCGCAGATCCCGCGCGAGTCGGACGCGGTGATCTACACCCACGCCGGGCCGGAGATCGGCGTCGCCGCGACCAAGACGTTCACCGCCCAGGTCGCGGCGAACTACCTGGTCGGCCTGGCCTTGGCGCAGGCCCGCGGCACCAAGTACCCGGACGAGGTGGTCCGCGAGTACGAGCAGCTGGAGGCCATCCCGGCCGCCGTCGCGGAGGTGCTCGAGTCGCTGGGCGAGGCCCGCGCGCTCGGGCAGGAGCTGGCGCCGTCGAAGGCGGTGCTGTTCCTGGGCAGGCACGTCGGCTACCCGGTGGCCCTCGAAGGTGCGCTCAAGCTCAAGGAACTCGCCTACATGCACGCCGAGGCGTTCGCCGCGGGCGAGCTCAAGCACGGACCGATCGCGCTGATCGAGGACGGCCTGCCGGTCGTCGTCGTGATGCCGTCACCCAAGGGCCGCGCCGTGCTGCACTCCAAGCTGCTGAGCAACATCCAGGAGATCAAGGCCCGCGGGGCGCGGACCGTGGTGCTCGCCGAGACCGGTGACGAGACGGTGCGGCCGTTCGCCGACCACCTCTTCGAGCTGCCCGCCGTGCCGACCCTGCTGCAGCCGCTGGTGGCGACGATCCCGTTGCAGGTCATCGCCGCCGAGATCGCCAGGGCCCGCGGCTACGACGTGGACAAGCCGCGGAACCTGGCGAAGTCGGTCACCGTCGAATGACCGGCGCGCGCGGGCACCGTCGATCATGAACCGGCACTAATCTCCGGCCCCATGTACGGGCTGTACACCGCGGATCAGGTCAGGGCGTCCGAGGGCGCGATGGCGGAGACGGTCGCCGACGGGGTGCTGATGCGCCGCGCCGCCGGCGGTCTCGCCGCGCAGCTGCGCGAGTTCCTCGGCTCCACCTACGGACGCCGGGTGGTGCTGCTGGTCGGAGCGGGCGACAACGGCGGCGACACGCTGTGGACCGGGGCCGAACTGCGCCGCCGTGGCGCGCAGGTCACCGCGCTGCTGCTGGCACCCGACCGGGCCCATCCCGCCGGGCTCGCAGCGCTGCGGCGGGCCCGCGGACGGGTGCTGCCGGTGCACGACGGCACCCTGGACGCGGCGCGCGAGCTGGTGGCCGGCGCCGACGTCGTGGTCGACGGGATCGTCGGCATCTCCGGGCGCGGCCCGCTGCGTGATCCGGCGCCCGCCCTGGTCGCCGCCGCGGCGGATGCGGGGGTCCCGATCGTCGCCTGCGATCTGCCGTCCGGGGTCGACACCGACACGGGGCGGACCGACGGCCCGCACGTGCGGGCCGATCTCACCGTCACCTTCGGCACCCGCAAACCGGTGCACGCACTGGCCGCACCGCTGTGCGGGCCGGTCCGGCTGGTCGACTTCGGACTCGGCCCGTACCTGGGGGAGCCGCACGCGTGGGTGCTCGGCGACGCCGACGTCGGACGGTGCTGGCCGGTCCCCGGCCCGGACGACGACAAGTACTCCCAGGGTGTGGTCGGGATCGCCGCCGGCTCGGCGACCTACCCGGGGGCCGCGGTGCTGGCCGCCGGGGCCGCCGCGCTGGCCACCTCCGGGATGGTGCGGTTCGCCGGATCGGCGGCCGACGAGGTGCGCCGGCATCGGCCGGAGATCGTCGCCACCGGGGACATCACCGACGCCGGGCGCACCCAGGCGTGGTCGGTCGGCCCCGGTATCGGCACCGGAACGCCGGGCCGGGCCGTGCTGGACGCGGTGCTGGACCGGGAGGTGCCGGTCTGCATCGACGCCGACGGGATCACCCTGCTCGCCGGCGACCGGACCCTGCGGGAGCGGATCCACGGGCAGCCGGTGGTGCTCACCCCGCACGCCGGGGAGTTCGCCCGGATCGCCGGTGACCTGTGGCACGAACACGGCGGCGACCGGATCGCGGCGGCCCGGGCCGCGGCGTCCTGGCTGGGGGTGACGGTGCTGCTGAAGGGGAACGCGACCGTCGTCGCCGCCCCGGACGGGCGGGTGCTGGTCGATCCGGCCGCCGACTCCTGGGCCGCCACCGCGGGCTCCGGGGACGTGCTGACCGGCATGATCGGTGCCCTGCTGGCGGCCGGGACGGACCCCTGGTGGGCTGCCGGCTGCGCGACGCTCGTGCACGCCAGGGCCGCGACCCTCGCCGCAGGCCGGCACGGTCAGCCGCCGGTGCCGGCGCCGGCGTCGTCGTTGCAGGCCGCGATCCCGGCCGCGCTGAGCGGGGTGCGCGCCGCGGCGGCCGCGGACCCGGCACCCCCGGGTGCTTCCCGGGGGTGACCGATGCGGGATGCGATGATCGGACCGTGCTGCCTGCCACCGAACCCGTGCCCGGTGCGGCTACCGCCACACCACCGGCCGGCGGACCGCGCGCCGAGGCCCTGATCGAGCTGGACGCCGTGCGGCACAACGTCGCACTGCTGTCCGGGGCGGCGGCGCGCTCCGGCGCCGAGACGATGGTCGTGGTGAAGGCCGACGGCTACGGCCACGGCGCACCCGGCGTCGCACGGGCCGCGCTCTCGGCCGGGGCGACCCGGCTCGGTGTGGCGACCCTCGACGAGGCACTCGCGGTGCGCTCCGCCGGGATCGACGCGCCGCTGCTGAGCTGGCTGCACCTGCCCGACGAGGACTTCGCCGCCGCCGTCGCGGCCGGGGTGGAGCTGTCGGTGTCCTCCCGCGAGCATCTCGCCGCGGTGCTCGCCGGTGCCCGCGCCGCGGGCCGGCCGGTCCGGCTGCACCTCAAGGCCGACACCGGGCTCAGCCGCAACGGCTGCCCGCCCGGCGAGTGGGCCGGCCTGGTCGACGACGCCGAGGTGGCCGCCGCCGACGGGACCGCCGAGCTCACCGCCGTCTGGTCGCACCTGGCCCGGGCCGACGAGCCCGGCGACCCGAGCATCGACGCCCAGGCGGCCCGGCTGCACGAGGCCGTCGCGCACGTCCGCGCCCGCGGCTTCGCCCCGCTGCGCCACCTCGCCAACTCCGCGGCCACGCTGACCCGCCCGGACCTGCACCTCGACCTGGTCCGGACCGGGATCGCCGCCTACGGCCTGGACCCGATCGCGCAACCGGCGGACAGCCCGCTGCGCCCGGCGATGACGCTGCGCGGGCGGGTCGCGCTGGTGAAGACGGTCCCGGCCGGCGAGGGCGTGTCCTACGGCCACGAGTTCGTGTCGACCGGACCGCGGGTGCTGGCGCTGGTCCCGCTCGGCTACGCCGACGGCGTCCCGCGCCGCGGGAACGACCGCGGCCGGATGCGGGTGCGGATCGGCGGCACGATCCGGCCGGTCGCCGGGCGGGTGTGCATGGACCAGTTCGTCGTCGACTGCGGGACGCCCGGTGCGCTCGAGGTCGCCGTCGGGGACCCGGTGGAGCTGTTCGGTACCGGCGCCGCCGACGGGCCGACCGCCCGCGAGTGGGCCGACGAGCTCGGCACCATCCACTACGAGATCGTCACCGGGATCAAGGGCCGGGTACGGCGGACGGTGCGCGACGGAGGAGGGGCGTGAGCCGCAGGGGTTGGACGGTCGCGGGGATCGCCGGTGGCCTGGTCGGCGCGGCGGGTGCCGCCGCCGGTGCCGGGGTCGCCGCGCAGCGCCGCAAGATCGCCTCGGCGCGGCGCAGCCTGGCCACCGAGATGGCCGAGCACGGCGGTACGCCCTCGCCCGGCCGGATCGGCGAGGAGAGCTCGGTGATGGCCGACGACGGCATCCGCCTCGCCTGCGAGGAGGTCGCGCCCGCCGACGGGTCCGAGCCCGCCGTGACCGTCGTACTCGTACACGGCTTCGCGCTGGACCGGCGGACCTGGCAGGAGCAGCGCCCGTTCCTGGCCGGGATGACCGATCCGTCGGTGCGGATGGTGCTCTACGACCAGCGCAGCCACGGCCGCTCCGAGCGGGCGCCGCAGGAGAGCTGCACCATCGACCAGCTCGGCCGTGATCTCGACGCGGTGATCCGCGCGCTGGTCCCGGAGGGGCCGCTGGTGCTGGTGTCGCACTCGATGGGCGGCATGACGGTGATGGCGCTCGCCGAGCAGCATCCGGAGCTGTTCCACGAGCGGGTCGCCGCGGTGGCGCTGGTGTCGACGTCGGCGGGGGAGATGGCGGCGTCCGGGTTGCCGGGCACGTTCCTGTCCCGCCGCAACCCGGTGATCCGCACGCTCGGCGGGCTCGCCGCCTGGCAGCCGGGCCTGGTCGAGACCGGGCGCCGCGCGCTCGGCGACATCATCTGGGCGATCACCAAGCGGTTCGCCTACGGCGACCGGCAGGTCGATCCGCGGATGGTCGACCTGGTCGACACGATGATCGACTCCAACGCGGTGGGTGCGCTCACCGACTTCGTCGACACCCTCGGCACGCACGACCGGCTCGCGGCACTGCCCGGCCTGTGCTGCGCCGAGGTGCTGGTGCTCGCCGGTGACGGCGACCGGATCATCCCCTACCGGCACAGCGAGGTGATCGCCGACGCGATCCCGACCGCGCGGCTGGTGCGGCTGCCCGGGGTCGGGCACGTGCCGATGCTGGAGCAGCCGGAGAAGGTCGACGCCGAGCTGGACGCGTTGATCGGGCGGAGCCTGGAACGCACCCGTGGTGGCGGGTTCCGGCGCAGGCGTCCCGAGCACGGCCCGGACCGGGTCCCCGGAGCCGGCGACGCGGGGTCCCGGCCCCGGCGGCGCTCCGGCGTCCTGCGGGGGGCCGGCCGGGCGAAGCGGAAGGGGCACGAATGATCCCCGCGGCGGGTGCCGCCGCGGTGCGCCGGGAGCTGCCGACCGTCGCCGACACCGAGTGCTTCGGCGAGGAGCTGGGCCGCGAGCTCGTCGCCGGGGACGTGCTGCTGCTGGCCGGTCCGCTCGGCGCGGGCAAGACCGCGCTGGTCCGGGGCCTGGCCCGCGGCCTCGGGGTGACCGGGCAGGTCGCCTCGCCGACCTTCGTGATCGCCCGCGAGCACCCGGCGTCCGGGGACGGGCCGGCGCTGGTGCACGTCGACGCCTACCGGCTGGGCGGCCCCGACGGCTCCGTCGACGTCGCCGCCGAGCTCGACGATCTCGACCTGGACACCGAGCTGGACCGGGCGGTCGTCGCCGTCGAGTGGGGGATCGGGGTCGCCGACCGGCTCACCGAGCGCGCCGTCGAGGTCGTGCTGGAACGCCGGGACGACGAGACCAGGGTCGCCACGCTGCGCCGCACCGCACGCCCGTAGGCTGGCCGACCGTGCTGGTACTGGCCCTGGACACCGCGACCCCGGTCGTCACCGCAGGCCTGGTCTCGCTGGCGGACAGCCCGCGGGCCCTCGCCGTCCGCGCGCACGACGGTCGCAGGCACGGCGAGCTGCTGATGCCCGCCGTCCGCGCGCTGTGCGCGGAGACCGGGCGGACGCTGTCCGAGGTCGGCGCCGTCGTCGTCGGCGTCGGGCCGGGGCCCTTCACCGGGCTGCGGGTCGGGATCGCCTCGGCCGCCGCGCTCGGGCACGCGCTCGGCGTCGCCGTGCACGGCGTCTGCTCGCACGACGCGCTCGCGCTCGCCGCGGCCGGGATCGACGAGCCGGGCGCGGAGCATCCGCAGGGCGGGCCGGGCAACCTGCTCGTGGTGACCGACGCGCGCCGCCGCGAGGTGTACTGGGCGGCCTACGACCCGGCGGCCCGCCGGCTCAGCGGTCCCGCCGTCGAACCGCCGGAGAGGCTGGCCGACCGGCTCGGCGAGCTCGCGATCGGGACGGTCGTCGGGGACCCGGCGTTCGCCGACCGGCTCGGCGTCGCGATCACCGGTCCCGCCGCTCCCACGCCGGCCGGCCTGGCCGGGGTTGCCGCGGCCGCGCTGCGGGCCGGCCGGGAGCCCGAACCGCTCGAGCCGCTGTACCTGCGCCGCCCGGACGCCGTCGAGCCCACCGGCCGCAAGCGCGTCACCGCATGAGCACGACCGTGACGATCGGGCCGCTCTACCGGGCCGACGCCGAGCGCTGTGCGGAGCTGGAGCAGCTGCTGTTCGCCGGCGACGACCCGTGGAGCGCGCAGGCGTTCCGGGACGCCGTCACCTCCGGACAGGCCTACCTGGCCGCCCGCACGGACGCCGGGCTGGTCGGCTACGCGGGGCTCGCGATCGTCGCCGGGCCGCCGCAGGCGGAGGCCGAGGTGCACACGATCGGCGTCGACCCGGCCTGGCAGCGGCACGGGATCGGCCGGGCCCTGCTGGCGAAGCTGCTGGAGGTCGCCGACGAGCTGCGCGCCACCGTGTTCCTGGAGGTGCGGACCGACAACGAGCCGGCCCGCACGCTGTACGAGCGGCACGGCTTCGAGATCGTCGGCATCCGCAAGCGCTACTACCGCCCCTCCGGCGCCGACGCGCACACCATGCGCCGCGACCGGCGCGGCGACTGATCGGCTACCGGCCGGCGGCGACGTCGTCCAGGGCGGCCGCGGTCACCTCGGCGAGCAGGTCGAGGTGCTCGGCCGTGGTGGTCAGCGGCGGGGAGAAGCCGACGGCCGAGCCCATCGGGCGGATCAGCACACCGCGCTCGCGGGCCGCGCGGAAGACCCGCTGCGGCAGGTCCGGTGCCCCGGCGAGCCGCTCCGGATCGAACGCGAGCGCGCCGAGCACACCGGTGCCCCCGCGCGCGTGATCGACCAGGGGGTGGTCGGCGATCCCCCGCAGCCGCTCCAGCAGCTGCGGCTCCAGCTCGTCCGCCCTGGCGAGCAGGCCGTCCCGCTCCATCAGGGCGATCGTCGCGCTGCCCGCGGCGCACGCCGCGGGATGACCGGCGTAGGTCTGGCCGTGCCGGAACATCCGGCCAGGGGTGTCCCAGAACGGCGCGGCGATCCGCTCGGACGCCACGATCCCGCCGAGCGGCTGGTAGCCCGACGTCACGCCCTTGGCGAACACGGCGATGTCCGGGCGGACCCCGAAGCGCTCCACCCCGAACCAGTCGCCGAGCCGGCCGAACCCGCAGATGACGGCATCGGCGACGAACAGCACCCCGTGCCGGCGGCAGACCTCGGCGGCGGCCTCGATGTAGCCCTCCGGGGGCGGCAGCACGCCGCCCGCACCGATCACCGGCTCGCAGAAGAACGCCGCGACCCGCTCCGCGCCGAGATCGACGATCGCCTTCTCCAGGCCGGCGGCATCGTCCCACGGGGTCTGCACGACGTCCGGCACGAACGGCCCGGCCAGCCGGTTGCCCGGGATGCCGGCCAGCGAGGTGCCCAGGCCGTGGGTGCCGTGGTAGCTGTGCTCACGGTGCAGCAGCACCGTCCGCTGCGGTTCGCCGATCGCGCCGAAGTACTCCCTGGCGAGCTTGGCCGCGGTCTCGATCGAGTCGCCGCCGCCGCTGGTGAAGAAGACCTTGCCGCCGTCGAGCGGGGCGCGGGCGGCGATCTCGTCGGCGAGCCGCTCGGCGGGCTCGTTAGTGAAGTCGGTGAACGTCGAGTACGCCTCCAGCCGCCCGAGCTGCTCGGCGACGGCGTCGACGATCTCCCGCCGGCCGTGACCGACGTTGGCGTACCAGAGGCTCGCGGTGCCGTCGAGGTAGCGGGTTCCCGCGTCGTCGTAGACCCAGACGTCCTCGCCGCGGGTGATCGTCACCGGGTTGTCGCGGACGGAGTGCATGGCGGCGAACGGATGCCAGAACGCGGACATCGGCGGACCTCCTCGGCGGGGGCGGGGACTCACCTCCGACGCTAGCCCCGAACATCGGCCGCCGGATCCCGGTGGATCCACACCTGTGGACGGCTCGGTTGTGTTATCCACAAGGGTGTGGATCTCGACGACCTGCTCGACCGCGAGGAGTTCGGGCTCGTCACGGTGGTGCCGGGCCGGCGGCGCCCGGTGCTCGGCGCGCACGTCGTCGAGATCGGCCGGCCGACCCGCTGGCTGCCGCCGGGCTGGGTGCTGCTGACCACCGGGCTGCGGCTCGGCGATCCGGCCGAGTACCGGGAGCTGGTCGCGGAGCTGTCCGACGGTGACGTCGCCGCGCTCGGCTTCGGGATCGGCATCGTGCACGACGCGATCCCGGCCGAGCTGGTCGACGAGGCGGACCGCCGGGGCCTGCCGCTGTTCGCGGTGCCGGAGGCGACCCCGTTCCGGGAGATCGTCCGCGCCGTCGACGTGGCCGTGCTGGACCGCGACCGGGACACCTTCCGCCGGTCGGCCGCGATCACCGACACGCTGACCGGCCTGCTCGGCGGGCCGGAGCCACAGGAGGCTCTGGTGCACGGGCTCGCCCGCGCGTTGCGCTGCGGGGCCGCGCTGCACCGGCCGGACGGGTCGGTGCTCGCCGCCGATCCGGCGTCCGGGCGGGCCGGTGCCGCGGAACGCTGGACCCGGTTCCGCGGGCTCGCCGTCACCGGGCCACCGGTCGAGGTGGTGGACGCCGACGGGCTGTTCGCCGCCGCCGTCCGGCCGGGTGGTGAGCTGCGGGCCTGGCTGGTGGCGGGGGCGTCGCGCGGAGCGGCGCCGGTCCCGCTGATCGTGCGGGCGGTGACACTCGTGGCGCGGCTGCTCGGCGGGCTCACCGCGGCCGGGGACGACGACGCGGCCCGCCGGCGCCGGGACCGGGCCGCCGAGCTGAGCCGGCTGGTCGCCGGGGACGGAGCGGACGCCGGGCGCACCGGCCCGGCCGCCGACCGGGACCGGACGGTGCTCGTGCTGGTCACCGGGGCGGTGCTCGCCGACGCCGAGCGCACGCTGGACGGTCTGCGCGCGCCCTACCTGCTCGGCGAGCTCGACGGCGCGGTGGTGGCCGTCGTCGGGGAGGGGACGCCCTCCGGTGCGCTGCCGGTGGCGGGATCGGCCGTCGTCGTGGCCGGTGCGCCGCTGGGGCCCGGCCACCGCAACGCCCGGCTCGCCGCCCGCCGCTCGGCGCTGACCGGCGGGGGGCCGGTCCGGGCCGGGGACCTCGGCGTCCTGGACCGGATGGTGATCGAGATCGGTGACGAGCGGGCCGCGGAGCTGACCGATGGGCTGCTCGCGCCGCTGGATCCGACCCTGCTCGACACGGTCCGGACCTGGCTGGCGCACCGCCAGGACGTGCCCGCGACCGCGCGGGCGCTGCACGTGCACGAGAACAGCGTCCGGCACCGGCTCGGCCGGGTGCGGGCGCTGGTGGGGGACCTGCGGGACCCGGCCGTGCTGGCGGGGATCTATCTGGCGCTGCTGGCCGAGGGGTGATCACGGATCGGGAACCGGACCGATCGGTGAGCGAACGTCCCGGTTCCCGATCCGTGATCATCAGGTCCAGTGCGCGACGGCCCGGCGCCGCAGCAGCTCCCGGTACTCGGCCGTGGTGTCCGGGTGCAGCTCGCCGGTGCCCCAGTCGACGATGACGCCGTAGCGGCGCACCAGATCGGCGGTGTCCAGCTCACCGTCCCGGTAGCGACGCGCGACGTCGGCCGGATCGGCCTCCAGCCAGCCGCGCCGGGCCGAGCGGATCTGATCCCGGGCCTCGCCGGTCGCCTCGGCGTCGATCTCGTACCGGTCGAGCTCGGGATCGACGGCGCGGACCACGACGCCGTAGTCGCGCTCGGCGCCGGCGAGCGAGACGTAGCCGTCGATCACGTCCTCGACCACGGCCGCCGGGTCCCGGTCCAGCGGATCGCCCAGCCCGCCGCCACCCGCGGACGGCCGGGTGAAGGTGTCACCGGGCTCGACCTGTACACCGGAGAAGGTCGCGCCGAGGAACCGCGGCTCGTCGGAGTCCCGGTTGAGCCACACCCCGTGCGGCACCGACGGCAGCCCGCCCTCGATCCCCCAGGTGACCGACCGGGAGCGGTCGCAGCAGTAGGACATGACCGTGCCCGCGCAGTCGGTGAGCGTCCCGCCCTTCTCCAGCCCGCAGCCGCCGCGATACCGGCCGGGACCGCCGGAGTCCGGCACGATCCGGTGCTCGGTGATGAGCACGGGGGAGAGCCGCTCCTGGCCCTCGACCGGCTGCACCGCGAGCCCGGGGCCGAAGACGGGAGCGGTCGCGCTCGGTCCGTCCTTGGACGAACGGGCGCCCCAGCCACCGGCCATCCAGTCGTACCACATGAAGAACGGCCGATCGGCCGTGCGCGCGTCCCGGCCGCCGATCAGCAGGTACTCCAGGTTGAACGCGCAGGCCATGGCCCGCTCCGGCATGACCGAGGACCACATCTCGAACAGGCCGTTCATCAGCTTCTCGTAGGGCCCCGAGCAGAACCCGGTGACCGCGTACGGCCAGCCCGCGTTCACCACCGTCCCCTCCGGGCCGATGTCTCCGCGCACGACCCGGTAGAAGCCGGAGTTCAGCGGCACCTCGGGGAAGAAGGTCTTGGTGCCCGCGTAGAGCGCGGAGAACGTCGTCCCGTAGCCCGAGTTCAGGAACGTCGAGACGACCGGGGCACTGCCGTTCAGGTCGTAGTGGACGCCGTCGCCGTCGATCGTCATCCGGATCCGGACCGGGATCAGCCCCTCCCCGGCGCCCGGATCGGCGTCCAGGTGGTCGACGGTCTCCCAGGTGCCGGTCGGCAGCTCGGCGAGCCGGGCCCGCACGAGCCGCTCCACGTAGTCCTGCACGCCGGCCATCGCGGCCACCACGGTGTCCCGGCCGTAGCGCTCGACCAGCCGCAGCACCTCCCGCTCGCACACCGAGGTCGCCTCGGCCTGTGCGTTGAGGTCGCCCTCGGCGCTGTAGGGCGAGCGGGTGTTGGAGACCAGCAGCTGGGCGACGTCGTCGAGCCGGTGTCCCCGGCTCCACACCCGCAGCGGCGGGATCCGCAATCCCTCGCCGAAGTGCTCGCCCGCGTTCACGTCGAACGATCCCGGGACGGAGCCGCCGATGTCGGCCCAGTGCCCCTTGTTCTGCGCGTACCCGATGATCTCGTCGCCGACGAAGATCGGCCGGATGAAGCTGACGTCGTTGAAATGGGTGCCGCCGCGGTACGGGTCGTTCACGGCGAAGACGTCACCGGGGTGGATGTCGTCGCCGAACTGTTCCAGGACCGCCTTGCACTGGAAGTGCAGCGTTCCGACGTGCACGGCGATGTCGTCGCTGCCCTGCATGACGGTGTTGCCCTCGGCGTCGCAGAGGGCCGACGAGAAGTCGCGGGCGTAGATGACGAACGAGTAGCAGGTCCGCATGATCTGCTCGCTCATCAGATCGACCGCGGTGACGAAGGCGTTCTTGAGGACCTCGAAGGTCACCGGGTCGAGTCCGCCCGGGGTCCGGCTGCTCATGGGGTACCTCCGGCGATCCGGATACGGATGTTGAGCCATTCGTCGACCTCGGCCCGGCTGCCCGGTGGGACGAGGGTCGTCGAGTCCAGCTGTTCGACGACCGCGGGGCCGTCGAGGGTGTGTCCGGTGCGCAGCCCGTCCCGGTCGTACACGGCGGTGTCCACCCAACCCGATCCGGCGAAGTGCACCGGCCGCCTGCGGTCGGGCTCCGGCTCGCCGGTCGCCACCGGATGCGGGGGGAACGACGGCTTCGGCGTGGTGCCGATCGCGGTGAGGCCGAGCTGGTAGATCTCGACCGGGGTGTCGTCGCGGCGGAACGCGTGCTCGCGTTCGTGCTGCTCGTGGAACCGCGCCACCGCCTCGCCGAGCGCGTCGCCGTCGCGCCCGCAGTCGACCTGCAGCGAGCGCCACTGCCCCAGGTAGCGCATGGAGACCGTGCGCTGCAGGACGACGTCGGCGTCGGCGACGCCCTCGGCGTGCATCCGGGCGGTGGCCTCGGACTCCAGCCCGGCGAACGCGTCCTCCAGGTCGGCGGCGTCGATCTCGTCGGTGCGGCCGCCGAACATGGCGGACAGGTCGTGCCGGATGTCGACGAGCAGGCAGCCCAGCGCCGAGGTGACGCCGGGATTGGGCGGGACGATCACGGTGGGGATGTTCAGCTCACGGGCGATCTCGGCGCCGTGCAGGCCACCGGCCCCGCCGAACGCGACGAGCGCGAAGCCGCGCGGGTCGTAGCCGCGACGGATGGAGATCAGCCGGACCGCGTCGGCCATGTTGGCGTTCGCGACCTCCAGCACGGCCTCCGCGGCCCGGTCCACGTCGAGGCCGAGCGGATCGGCGACCGTGCTGCGCAGTGCCTTCTCGGCGAGGTCCGGCCGCAGCTCCTTGGCGCCACCGGCCAGCGACCGCCCGAGCCTGCCGAGGTGCAGGTTCGCATCGGAGTTGGTCGCGAGCTGCCCGCCGCCGTCGTAGCAGGCCGGCCCCGGGTCGGCGCCCGCCGACTGCGGCCCGTTGCGCAGCGACCCGGCGTCGTCGATGTGCGCGATCGATCCGCCGCCCGCGCCGATCGTCAGTACCTCGATCGACGGGAAGATGATCGGGTACCCGAACTCGACCGACCACTCCTTGGTCATCCGCAGCGAGCCGCCGTGGATCAGCGAGAGATCGGTGCTGGTGCCGCCCATGTCGAGGCCGATGGCGTCCGGGAACCCGCACTGCACGGCGACGTGCCGGGCCGCGATGGCGCCCGCGGCGATCCCGCTGGCGGCCAGCCGGACCGGATAGCGCTCCACGGTGCGCGGGGTCATCGACCCGCCGCCGGAGTGCAGCAGCAACAGGTCCTCGGTGTACCCGCCGTCGCGCAGCTCCTCGGCCAGCCGGCTCACGTAGCCGCTGACCAGCGGGGCCAGCACGGCGTTCGCGACCGTCGTGGTGAACCGGTCGTGCTCGAAGATCTCCGGGAGGATCTCGGCGCTGGTCGACACCGACGCCCCGGGGAGCTCCTCCTCGAGGATCTCCCGCATCCGGATCTCGTGCACCGGATTGGCGTAGGAGTTGACGAAGCAGACCGCGACGGTCTGCGCCCCGCGCCGGCGCAGCAGCCGGGCGAGCTCGCGGGCGGCGGGCTCGTCGAGCGGGGTGACGATCCGGCCGGCGTGGTCGACCCGTTCCGGCACCTCGAACCGGTCGCGGCGGCGGATGTAGGGGGGCGCGACGTCGGCGTAGGCGTCCCACAGGTCGTCGCGGGTCCCGTCGCGGATCTCGATGACGTCCCGGAAACCGTGGGTGGTGACCATCGCCGCCGGCCGGAAGCTGCGGGTGATCAGCGCGTTCGTCGCGACCGTGGTGCCGTGCGAGAACAGCGACACCCGGCGCAGGTCGATCCCGCCGCGGGCGACACCGTCGAGGACGGCGCGCATCGGGTCGTCCGGGGTCGAGGGCACCTTCGTGACCTGCACGTCGTGCCCGTCCTCGTCGAAGACACAGACGTCGGTGAAGGTTCCCCCGACGTCGATCGCGACCCGTTGTCTGCTCATCGGTCCTCCGTCGCTTCCGCACGTCCCGTGACGGGGCCCACTCTGACCGGTGCACTTTCCGCTCGTCACTGTCGGATCTACAGTCGGGAGCTCCATCTTCTGTCCAATCGCACGAGGACGGCCCATGAGCGGATCGGGTGCGCTGACGTTGCGCCTGCTGGTCGCCGAGCCCGGCCTCGGGCTGGCTCCGCTCGGTGATCCCGATCTGGACGTGCCGGTCCGGGGTGCGCACTCGATCGAGATCGCCGACGCGGCCCGGTGGCTGCGCCCCGGGACGCTGATGCTGACGACCGGGCTGCGGCTGGCGGCGGCCGCGCCGGACGACCGGCGGTGGACGGAGCTGGCCGCGGAGCTGGCCGGGGCGCGGATCGCGGCGATCGGGTTCGGGACCGGCATCGTGTTCGACGAGGTCCCGGCCGGCCTGCGCCGGGCGGCAGCGCAGCAGGGGATCCCGGTGCTGACCGTGGATCCCGAGGTCCCGTTCACGCGGATCGAGGAGGCGGTCACCCGCGGGGTGCTCGCCGACGAGAGCTACCTGCTGCGGCGGACGGTCTGGCTGCAGGACGACCTGCTCGCGGCGCTGGTCTCGACCGACCCGACCGACGCGCTGATGGAACGGCTCGGGGCGCTCGCCCGCGGCTCGGCGGCCCTGTTCGACGCGTCGGGGCGGACCGTGGCGGCGACCGGCTCGGCGCCGTTCCGGCTGATCGCGGACGAGCTCGCGGGCGGGGCGCGCACGTTCACCGTCGGCCGGTGGGACGTGCGCCGTCGCGCGCTGCGGATCGGGCCGTCCGACTACCACCTGGTGATCGCGTCGCGGGAGCCCCGGGTGCTCGACGACCTCGGCGACGACCTGCTCCGGACCGCGGGGCGGGTGCTCGCCGCGGCGAGCAGCGTCCGGGTGCTGACCGCGGACCAGGAACGGCTGGAGGCAGGCAGGTTGCTCTCCGCGCTGCTGGCCGGATTGCCGTCGTCGCGGGTCCGGCAGACGTGGGAACGGCTGCGCACCTTCGGATTCCGCCCGGGGGAGTCGTTGCGGATGGTGCGCTGGGACGCTCCGGAGCCGTCCCGGCCCGGATCGCGGTACGAGTCCATCGGCCGGCCGGAGGAACCGGCCAGGCTGCTGGTGCGTGCGGATCCCGATCCCACGGAGTCCGGCGCCGGCGCGAGTGCGTTGCTCGCCGACGACGAGCCGGGGGCGCGCTGGCTCGAGTCCGCCGCGGCGACCGGTGCGGTCGGTGCCAGCGGTCCCTTCACCGACCTGACCGTCTGCCCGGAGCGGGCGGAGGAGGCGGGTACCGCACATCGGCTCGCCCGGCAGACCGGGCGGGGCGGCCTCGTCCGGCTGGACGAGGTGAGCTACGCGACCTGGCTCGCGGCGACCCGGTACGGCGATCCGCGGGCGGCCGACCGGTTCGAGCGTCAGTTCGGTGGGCTGGCCCGCGCGCCGGACCTGCTCGACACGGTCGTCGCCTACCTGGCCTGCGACCAGGACGTCGGGGCGTCGGCCCGGCGCCTGCGGCTGCACCCGAACACCGTCCGGTACCGGTTGCGGAAGGTGGAGTCGCTGCTCGGTTCGCGGATCGCCGCGGCGTCCACGGTCGCCGACCTCTACCTCGCGTTCCGCGACGAGATCGAGGGACTCCGGGACGTGCCGCCGGTCAGCTCGTCGCCGACAGGTAGGCCATCAGCCGCAGCTCGTCGTCGGTGAGCGCGAGTGTCCGCATCGGCAGCAGCTGGGCCAGCTGCTCGGGGGTGCGGGCGCTGGCGATCGGCGCGGTGACCGACGGCTGTGCGGCCAGCCAGGCCAGTGCGACGGCCGGGACCGGGACGCCGTATCCGGCGGCGATCTCGTCCAGTCCGGCGAGTACGGCGCGGCCGCGGGAGTCGAGATAGGCGGTGGCGCCCTCGGCGCGCGGCCCTTCCGGAGCCGGCGAGTCGGGGCGGTACTTGCCGGTGAGGAACCCCTTGGCCAGGCCGTAGTACGGGTACACGGCGAGCTCGTCGGACTCCGCCAGTGGCGCCAGCGCGAGCTCGAAGTCGTCGCGCTCCATCAGGTTGTAGTGCGGCTGGATCGCGGTGAAGGCGGTCAGCCCGTCGCGCCCGGAGATCTCCAGTGCCGAGCGCAGCCGCTCCGCGGAGAAGTTCGACGCGCCGATCTCCCGGACCAGACCCTCGCGGACGAGTGCGTCGAACGCGTCGAGGGTCTCCTCCTGCGCGGTGTCCGGGTCGTCGCGGTGTGCGTGGTAGAGGTCGATCCGGTCGGTGCCCAATCGGCTCAGCGACTCGCGGGCGGCGGCCGCGATGTTCGCTGCGGAGAGCCCGGTGCGCCCGGGCTGCGCGCCGACCTTGGTGGCCAGGTGCAGCGTGTCCCGGTTGCCCCTGGCCCGCATCCACTCGCCGAGGATCGTCTCGGACCGGCCGGGGTCCGGCCGGGTGTAGGCATCGGCGGTGTCGATCATCGTCCCGCCGGCGTCGACGAACGCGTCCAGCACCGCGAACGACGTGTCCCGGTCCGCCGTCCAGCCGAACACGTTCGCTCCGAGAACCAGGTCAGCCACGGCTGTGGACGCTACCCTCCGGCTTGCACCGATCTTCGTGCCACGCGCGGGTGAAGAACCGGTTGAGCCCCCGTCGCGGTTCTGGCACTCTCATGAGTAGAGTGCCAATGCGCGCGACGGACACCTGTCGCCCCGGCACCCGCGACGGCGGGGCGGGAGGGCGTACGCGGGCGCTGCTGACACCGGACATACCCGTGACACCCGATTCACCCCAGGAAGGGGAGGTCATCGTCGTGGCGAACATCAAGCCGCTCGAGGACAAGATCGTCGTCCAGGCCAGCGAGGCGGAGACCACCACCGCCTCCGGCATCGTCATCCCGGACACCGCCAAGGAGAAGCCCCAGGAGGGCAAGGTCCTGGCCGTCGGCCCGGGTCGGGTGGACGACAACGGGAACCGCGTCCCGCTCGACGTGGCGGTCGGCGACGTCGTCATCTACTCGAAGTACGGCGGCACCGAGGTCAAGTACAACGGCGAGGAGTACCTGATCCTCTCCGCCCGCGACGTGCTGGCCGTCGTCAACTGACGCCGAGCATCTCGTGAACGCACCGCCCCGGCGGGTCCACTCCGAGGGGTGGCCCGGCCGGGGCGGTCGTTTTTCTCCCCCATGACGAGAGGTTGAGAGTAGACAGATGGCGAAGCAGATCAGCTTCGACGAGGAGACCCGTCGCGCACTCGAGCGTGGCGTGAATCAGCTCGCCGACGCGGTGAAGGTGACGCTCGGCCCGCGCGGCCGGCATGTCGTCATCGACAAGAAGTTCGGTGGTCCGACCGTCACCAACGACGGCGTGACCATCGCCCGCGAGGTCGACCTCGAGGACCCCTTCGAGAACCTCGGGGCCCAGCTGGCCAAGACCGTCGCGACCAAGACGAACGACGTCGCGGGCGACGGCACCACCACCGCCACCGTGCTCGCGCAGGCGCTGGTGAAGGAGGGCCTGCGCAACGTCGCGGCGGGCGCCGCCCCGTTCGCGCTCGGCCAGGGCATCGCGGCCGCCGCGCAGAAGGTGTCCGACGTCCTGCTCTCCAAGGCGACCCCGGTCGACGCGGGCAGCCACATCGCCCAGGTCGGCGCCATCGCCTCCCGTGAGCAGGAGATCGGCGACCTGATCGCCCAGGCGATCCAGACCGTCGGCAACGACGGCGTCATCACCGTCGAGGAGGGCTCCACCCTCTCGACCGAGCTGGAGATCACCGAGGGTCTGCAGTTCGACAAGGGTTACCTGTCGCCGTACTTCGTGACCGACTCCGAGTCCATGGAGGCGGCGCTCGACGACCCGTACATCCTGCTGCACCGGGACAAGATCGGGTCCATCCAGGACCTGCTCCCGCTGCTGGAGAAGGTGCTCGGCGAGGGCCGGCCGCTGCTGATCATCGCCGAGGACGTCGAGGGCGAGGCGCTCTCGACCCTGGTCGTGAACTCCATCCGCAAGACCGTCAAGGTCGCCGCGGTGAAGTCGCCGTTCTTCGGTGACCGGCGCAAGGCGTTCATGGACGACCTGGCGATCGCCACCGGCGGTCAGGTCATCAACCCCGAGGTCGGTCTCAAGCTGAACGAGGCCGGTCTGGAGCTGCTGGGCCGGGCCCGGCGCGTCGTGGTCACCAAGGACAACACCACGATCGTCGAGGGCGGCGGCGAGAAGGCCGACGTCGAGTCCCGGGTCGCGCTGCTCAAGCGCGAGATCGAGGAGTCCGACTCGGACTGGGACAAGGAGAAGCTCCAGGAGCGCCTGGCCAAGCTCTCCGGCGGCGTCGCGGTCATCCGCGCCGGCGCGGCCACCGAGACCGCGCTCAAGGAGCGCAAGCACCGCATCGAGGACGCCGTCGCGGCGACCCGGGCGGCGGTCGAGGAGGGCATCGTCCCCGGTGGCGGTTCCGCGCTGGTGCACGTCGCCGCGGAGCTCGACGGCGGCCTCGGCCTGACCGGTGACGCCGCGACCGGTGTCGCGATCGTCCGCAAGGCGCTGTCGGCGCCGCTGCACTGGATCGCCGAGAACGGCGGCGACGAGGGCGCCATCGTGGTGTCCCGGGTCGCGGAGAAGGGCTGGGGGACCGGGTACAACTCGGCCACCCGCAGCTACAGCGACCTGATCGCCGACGGGGTCATCGACCCGGTCAAGGTGGTCCGGTCGGCGGTGGAGAACGCGTCCTCCATCGCGCGCATGGTGCTGACCACCGAGAGCGCCGTGGTGGACAAGCCCGCCGAGGAGCCGCCGGCCGCCGCCGGTGGTCACGGCCACGGGCACGGGCACTAGTCCCGGAGCTGGGCAACACACGAACG
This sequence comes from Pseudonocardia autotrophica, assembly GCF_003945385.1. Lineage (NCBI taxonomy): Bacteria > Bacillati > Actinomycetota > Actinomycetes > Pseudonocardiales > Pseudonocardiaceae > Pseudonocardia > Pseudonocardia autotrophica. Next base: position 6,162,098 of record NZ_AP018920.1, on the reverse strand, counting down.
AGGGCGGGCGGTCGAATCGACCACCCGCCCTCGTTCGTGTCGTGGCAGGGACGCGGAACCGGCGTCCGGATCGCTCAGGCGGAGCCCAGCGTCTTCTCGATCGGCTGCGGATCGGCGACCTTGAGCGTGCGGCGCGGGCCACGGATGATCGTGTCACGCTCGGACTCGGACAATCCGCCCCAGATGCCGTACGGCTCGTGCACGTTCAGCGCGTGCTCCCGGCACTGTGCGAGCACCGGGCACTCCTGGCAGACCTGCTTGGCGCGCGCCTCGCGCCGGGCGCGCGCGGGACCGCGCTCACCCTCGGGATGGAAGAAGAACGCGCTGTCCATCCCCCGGCAGGCTCCCTCCATCTGCCAGTCGTAGATGTCGGCGACCGGGCCGGGAAGCCTCCGGATGTCCGCCATGTTCGTCACCTGCCTTTGACCTCGGACCTGTTGAGGTCCAGATTCCCTGGGTCGGGCAGGCGCAAACCTGATTCGAGGTGAACGATTGTGCACGTCCGGACGTCGGGCCCGGGTGCCGTCCCGGCCGCGGACGTGCTGGGCCTGCTCGCCGGTCCGGCCACTGCCCCTGCTGCCGCTGCCGCCGCCGCGGCCGACCGGTCGGATCCGTTGCGGCGCTGGGCGGCCGGGGTGGCATTCGGCGGGCTCGGGTACTACGCCGCCGCCGCGGCGATCCTCGAACCGCTGTCCGGCTCACCGGAGGCCGGGCCGGATCTGCGGGCGCACGCGATCGTCACCCGGGCGTCGCACCTGCGGCAGCTGGGTGGGCACGGCGCCGCGGCGGCGCTCGACGGCCGGGCGCTGCGCACGGTAGTCGCCGGCACGGAGCTCCTCGGGGCGGAACCTGTCGGCACGGAACTCGTCGGCCCGGAGTTGGTCGGCCGGGAGTCGGTATGCCTAGCCCGCGACGTGCCGGATCCGTGGGGGCTCGGTGCCGGTGCCGCCGTGGCCGACGCGCTCACCGGGCTCGCGGCGGACGCGCTCGGCCGATTCGACACCCGCACCGCCGGCGGCCTGCTCGCCCGGGCCGCGCCGTGGTGCGGTGGGCACGGTCACCGGAGCCGGGTGCGGCACGACTGGGTGGTGGCCGAGACCGCGCTGGTCGCCGGCGACCCGGCCGCGGCACTCGAGGCGGCCGGGCGGGCGTTGTCCGGCGCCCGGCTGCTCGGTTCGGCCCGGCACGTCCTCAAGAGCCGCCTGGTCCGTGCGGTGGCCGCGGGGGTCGCGGGCGAGGACCCGGCCGAGGTGCTCGCCGAGCTGGATGCCGTCGCGGCGGCGGCGTGGGAGAGCGGTCTGCTGCCGCTGCACCGGCCCGCGTTGCTCGCCGGCGACGATCTCGCGGTCCGTACGGGGCTGCGGCCGCCATCCGGACCGGGCGATGGTCCGTCCGCGGGAGCCGGCCGTACACGTACCGGACACCGCACGGCCGATCGGGCGATGCCGGACGGCCTTCGTCCTGCGGACGCCAGGGCACGACACGCCGGAGCGTCACGATTCGATACGCGTAGTCGCCAAACGGATGCGGAGGGTCGCCGAAGTGCGGTGTTGCGCACGGTGAGCGTCTTATATACGCGAAGTGACCGCCCTGGGCGGGACCTGCTGCGGGAGTAGTGCCCGCAAGTGGGCTCGGAGGATGTACCGTATGGACTACTCCATTCGGCGACCCTTCACCCACATGACGCTGATCCAGGCGGGGCGAGGTTCCGAACGGAGGCAACAAATTCGCCCCGACCGTGTCAAGGTGAGAGGGTCACCCGCCGATTCGGAGGGTGAATATCACCCGGCTGCAGGAAGCTGCAGGAAGGAATCGTCGTGACGACGGTACTCATCTGCGACGATCGTCGCAGCGTCCGCGAGGGATTGACTCGCGTCATGTCCGCGGTCCCCGGGGTCCAGCGCATCGACTGCGTGGCCCACGGGGACGAGCTCCTCGCCCGCTACGCCCGCCAGTCCGTCGACGTCGTCCTGGTCGGGACGCAGCGCGCGGTCCCCACCGGCGTGGAGGCCACCCGGCGTCTCGTCGCGGCGCACCCGCAGGCGAACGTCATCGTGTTCGGTGCTCCGGACGACGCGGGCAGCATCGCCGCCGCGATCGCCGGCGGGGCCCGTGGCTACCTGCGTTGGGACGCCTCGCGTCCCGAGCTGGTCGCCGCGCTCGCGCACACTCTGGCCAGCACCTCGGTGCCGACCCCGCGGGTGCCGACCGACCCGGGTGTCCAGCTCACCGAGCGCGAGCTGCAGGTGCTGCGCGGGATGAGCCAGGGCAAGAGCAACGGCCAGATCGGCCGCGAGCTCTACCTGTCCGAGGACACCGTGAAGACCCACGCGCGGCGGCTGTTCCGCAAGCTGGGTGTCCGGGACCGGGCTCAGGCCGTCGCACACGGCTTCCGTCGCGGTCTGGTCTCCTAACAACGCGGTCCGGTCTGCTGAGAGCAGAGCCCTCCACCGCATCCTTGCGTGGCGCCTCCGGAGTCCCGATCCGGCACGCCCGCGACATCCGGTCGGCGCCGCACCACCGGCGCGACACCGGATGTGCCTGTCGAGCCGGGCCGACCCCCGCGGTCCGGCACAGTGCGCATCGCGCACCCCGCGCGGCCCGCAGCTCCGGGCCAGCGGCACCGGTCGTGCTCCCCGCGACCGGACCCGCATGCCGAGCCCGCCGCGCTGCTCCTGCCGCGGGTGACAGCGCTCCCGTCACGTTCCAGCTGAGCTGCCGCGGAGTTCCGCTGAGCTCCTGCGGACTTCCCGTCGAGCTTCTGCTGAGCTTCTGGGAGTCCCCGTCGAGCACCTGCCGATGAGCGGTCGTCCCCGCGCCGGGAAGTGTCACCTCGTTGCTCCTGCTTCACTCTCGTCTCTCGCGTCTCCGGTGTTACACATCCGCACGAGGTCGTTCGACCCTCACAGCGCCGAGCCGGTCAGCACCGGCGCCGGGCGGTCCGTCCTCGGTGTCCGGGTCCTTGATATCGCCGCGGGCGACGCGGAGCGCCGCGGTGCGGCCCGGACGGACCGTTCGCCGACCGTGCCCGGCTGATGACCGCGTGCACCCGACACGCCGCGCAACCCGACACTCCGCACGATCGTCTGACTCCGTGTGGAGCAACTCCCGCGGGCGTACCGCGCTCGGATACGGTGGGCGGATTGTGGCCCCCGCGTGTTCTGAGGCGGGTTGCCTCCACGATCGGATGACACTGACGGAGTCTCGTAACGCCTGGGCGGTTCCCCACGATGAGTGAATCAAGAGACGTACCCGACGAGTGGATCGAAGCGGCCATGGCCGGCGATCGCTCCGCGGTCGAGCGCGTTCTCACCATGATTCGGCCCCTCGTCGTGCGCTACTGCCGCGCCCGACTGGGGACCGACCGAGGGTCCGTCTCGGCGGACGATGTCGCCCAGGAGGTGTGTGTTGCAGTGCTGACGGCGTTGCCGGGGTACCGGGTGCAGGGCCGCCCGTTCCTCGCTTTCGTCTACGGCATCGCGTCGCACAAGGTGATCGACGCGCACCGTGCCGCATCCCGGAACCGGTCCGAGCCCGTCGCGGACGTGCCGGACCGGATCGAGGTCGCGGACGGTCCGGAGAGCAAAGCCCTTCAGGTGGAACTGTCCGAGGAGATGTCCAGGCTGCTGGAGGTCCTCCCGGAGAAACATCGGGAGATCATCGTGTTGCGGGTGGTCGTGGGGTTGTCCGCGGAGGAGACCGCGGCGGCCGTCGACTCCACACCGGGCGCCGTCCGGGTGGCACAGCACCGGGCACTGACCCGGCTGCGGAAGATCATGAGTGAGGAGGTGGTCCGGGATGCGTGACGACCAGGGTCCGGTCGGTCCGGGCTCGCCTCCGCCGTCCGGGGACGGCTGGGAGCGACCGCCGGCACCGGTGACCCGCGGCCGCTTCGGCGAGCCGCGCACGGGCCGCCACGGTGGCCCGAACGGCCCCGACGGCTCCAACGGCCCCAATGGTTACGGCTACACCCATCCCTCCGGCCACAACGGGCACCCCGCCCCGCAGCCGGTCGGCAGGCGGTTCGCCGAGCTCGACGACGAGGGGCCGGTCGACCTGGTCGAGCTGCAGGCCGACGACGAGCTGATCAACGCGCTGTCCTCGGGGCTCGGCCTGTCCGGCCCCGGCCGCCAGGGTTACGACGTCGACGACCGGCTGGTCGCGATGCTGTCGTCCTGGAAGGACGAGGTCGATCGCGAACCGGTCCCGGAGCTCGTCGGCACCGACGAGGCCGTCGAGATGCTGCAGCCGGCGAAGCCGTCGCGGAAGGTCTCCTTCCTGCGCCCGTTGGTCGCCGCCGCGGCGGTGGCCGCCTGTGCGCTCGCCGTCGTCTCGATCAGTGCGCACGAGGCGGTGCCGGGCGACACGCTCTGGGGCGTCTCGAAGGTGCTCTACAGCGAACGCGCCGAGCAGGTGCAGGCCGCGTCCGACCTGCGGCAGGGCATCGAGCGGGTCAACGCGAAGCTCGCGGTCGGTGACACGGTGGGTGCCCAGCAGGATCTGGCCTCGCTCGGCCCGCTGGTCGACAAGGTCGGCCCGGACGACCAGACCTACTTCGAGCAGCAGAACCGGTTCCTGACCGCGAAGGTCGCCGAGACGCCGCCCGGCACCCCGACCGATCCGCGGTCGCCGCTGCGCGACGGCACGCCGGCTCCGCCGCCGCCGGTGTCGGAGGGTCGTCCGGATCCCGACGTGCCGGCGCGGCCGCAGCAGCCCTCCCCGCCGCCGGGGCCGACCAGCCCGGGTGGTGGCACCACCGGTGGTGAGGGCAGCTCCGGCCCGGCCGATCCCAGTGGATCGACCGATCCCCGGGTGCTGTCCGGCCCGGAGGGGGACACGCCCGACCCGTCCGCGACGACGCGACCGGATCCGACGGAGCCGTCGCCGACGACCGAGGGCTCGGCCGATCCGACGACCACCACGTCGTCGACCCGGCCGACGGCCTCCGGTGAGGGCAGCACCGACCCGGACGAGCCGGCGTCGTCCACCGCGACCGGGGCGGTCAGCAGCAGTCCCAACTGAGCGGCACGGCGACGAACGACAGAGGGCGGGCCCCCGCGGGGCCCGCCCTTCGTCTGTGTGCTGCAGGTCGCTGTGCGGCGTACGCCTCAGTCGTCGGCGAGCGTCGCGTCCGCGTACCCGCGGCAGTACTCCCAGGTGACGTAGTGCGCGGGATCGGGATCGTAGGCCGGCTCGTGCGGCCGCATCCGGCCCTCGTCGAGCAGCTGCTGCAGGCTCGCGCGCAGCAGGTTCCACTCGTGGAAGTGCTGCTCACCGCAGTCGGCGCAGTCGACGACGATGCCCCGGACCCCACGGCCGGACAGCAGCGCCTGGTAGACGGCGAGATCGGCGAGATCGGCAAGGATCTCGCCTCGGTCGGCCTCGGTCAGCGGTGGGCCATCGGGGTCACCGGAGACCGATCCGGTGATCTCGGCGTGATCGTCCAGCGCCCCCATGGAGCGCGCAGGGTCATCCGGGTCTCCGGCGAACGGGTCCGGTGGCAGCGCCTCTGGTGACACGCTGTACACGGTACCGGGGCACAGGGCCGGGCCCCGGCCCACCCCGCAATGGTGGACGTACGATGGCAACGGCGCGGCGGGCGCCCGCCGCGGTAGCCGTGACTGCAAGGAGCCTCCTGGAGATGACGAGCGAGATCGGCGGCCTGCCCGACAAGTTCGCGATGCTCGGCCTGACGTTCGACGACGTCCTGCTGCTCCCTGCCGAGTCGGATGTGGTGCCCAGCGCCGCCGACACCTCGAGCCAGGTCACCCGGCGCGTCCGGGTCCAGGTTCCGCTGGTGTCGTCCCCGATGGACACCGTCACCGAATCCCGGATGGCCATCGCCATGGCCCGGGCCGGTGGGCTGGGAGTGCTGCACCGCAACCTGTCCCCGGAGGCCCAGGCGGCCCAGGCGGAGGTGGTCAAGCGGTCCGAGGCCGGCATGGTCACCGATCCGGTGACCTGTTCGCCCGACGCGACGCTGGCCGACGTCGACGCGCTGTGCGCCAAGTTCCGGATCTCCGGGGTACCGGTGACCGGCGAGGGCGGCAAGCTCGTCGGCATCATCACCAACCGGGACATGCGCTACGAGGTCGACCAGGAGCGGTCGGTCGCCGAGGTGATGACCAGGGCACCGCTGGTGACGGCGAAGGTCGGGGTGACGGCGGAGGCGGCCCTCGGGCTGCTGCGCAGGCACAAGCTGGAGAAGCTGCCGATCGTCGACGGCGACGACGTGCTGCGCGGCCTCATCACGATCAAGGACTTCAACAAGACCGAGCAGTACCCGCTGGCCACCAAGGACCCGGACGGGCGGCTCGTGGTCGCCGCGGCGGTCGGTGTCGGTGACGACGCCTACGCGCGCGCCATGCTGCTGGTCGAGGCCGGCGTGGACGTGCTGATGGTCGACACCGCGCACGGGCACTCCCGGCGGGTGCTGGAGACCGTCGCGAAGCTGCGCGCCGAGGTCGGCGACCAGGTCGACGTCGTCGGCGGGAACGTCGCCACCTACGAGGGTGCGCTGGCGCTCGTCGAGGCCGGGGCGGACGCCGTCAAGGTCGGTGTGGGGCCGGGCTCGATCTGCACGACCCGGGTCGTCGCCGGTGTCGGTGCGCCGCAGATCACCGCGATCTACGAGGCCACCAGGGCCTGCGCCCCGGCGGGCGTCCCGGTGATCGGCGACGGCGGTATCCAGTACTCGGGTGACGTCGCCAAGGCGATCGCGGCCGGTGCGTCGACGGTGATGCTCGGCTCGTTGCTCGCGGGTACCGCGGAGTCGCCGGGTGAGGTCGTCCTGGTGGGCGGCAAGCAGTTCAAGACCTACCGCGGGATGGGATCGCTGGGCGCGATGCAGGGGCGGGCCGGCGCGGCCGGGCGCTCCTACTCCAAGGACCGCTACGCGCAGGACGACGTGCTCAGCGAGGACAAGCTGGTCCCGGAGGGCATCGAGGGGCGGATCCCGTTCCGCGGGCCGCTGTCGTCGGTGGTGCACCAGCTGGGCGGCGGTCTGCGCTCGGGCATGGGCTACGTCGGCGCGCAGACGATCCCGGAGCTGCAGCAGGCACGCCTGGTCCGGATCACCGCGGCCGGGCTGAAGGAGAGCCACCCGCACGACATCACGATGACCGTCGAGGCGCCGAACTACGCCGCCCGCTAGACCGCGCCGCGAGGACGCCGCTTAGGGTGTGCTCGTGCGTGACCTCGTGGAGATCGGGATGGGCCGGGAGGCCCGTCGTGCCTACGACCTCGGCCAGATCGAGATCGTGCCGTCGCGGCGGACCCGCAGCTCGAAGGCGGTGTCGACGGCCTGGCAGTTGGACGCCTACCGGTTCGACATCCCGCTGGTGACCCACCCGACCGACGCGGTGGTCTCGCCGTCGTCGGCGGTGCGGGTCAGCGAGCTGGGTGGGCTGGCGGTGCTGAACGCCGAGGGCCTCTGGGCCCGGCACGGTGACGCCGAGGGCGCACTGGCCAGGGTGGTGGAGGCCGCGACCGGCGACGAGCCGGACACGGCGCTGGCGCTGCTGCAGGAGCTGCACCAGGCGCCGATCCAGCCGGACCTGATCGCGGAGGCGTTGCGCCCGCTGCGCGACGGCTCGCACACGGTCGCCGCCCGGGTCAGCCCGCAGCGGGCCCGTGAGCTGACCCCGGCGCTGCTCGCCGCCGGTGTCGAGCTGCTCGTGGTGCAGGGCACCATCGTCTCGGCCGAGCACGTCTCCGACGGCGAGCCGCTGAACCTGAAGGACTTCATCGCCGACCTGGACGTCCCGGTCGTCGCCGGCGGGGTCGGCGACTACCGCACCGCGCTGCACCTGATGCGCACCGGCGCGGCCGGCGTGATCGTCGGGTACGGGCAGTCGACCGCCACCACCACCGACGAGGTGCTGGGGGTGGGCGTGCCGATGGCGACCGCGATCGTCGACGCCGCCGCGGCCCGCCGTGACTACCTGGACGAGACCGGCGGCCGGTACGTGCACGTGATCGCCGACGGCGGCATCGGCACCTCCGGCGACATCGCCCGCGCCGTGGCCTGTGGTGCGGACGCGGTGATGCTCGGCGAGCAGCTCGCCGAGGCCACCGAGGCGCCGGCCGGGGGCCTCTACTGGACGTCGTCGGCGGCGCACCCGTCGCTGCCGCGCTCCGAGGTGACCGGCCTGGGCCGGTCCGGGCGGGCGCTGGAGCAGGTGCTGTTCGGCCCGACCGACAGTCCGTACGGCACGACCAACCTGTTCGGTGCGCTGCGCCGGGCGATGGCCAAGACCGGCTACTCGGACCTCAAGGAGTTCCAGCGGGTCGGGCTGAACCTGCGCACCTGAGGCAGGGTCCGGCCGCCAGGTTCACGCCCGGCTGCCGGTGACGGCGCCGACGAACTCCACCGCCCGCTCCCGCAACCCGATCCGGCGCTCGTCGGTGGTGGTCCCGGGGGCGGGGCGCAGGGCCGCCGTCGGGTGCTCCACCCGCACGTGCCGGGCGCAGCCGAGATCGGCGCAGATGTAGGTGCCGACGGTGTCGCCGTGCCGGCCCGCCGCGCCTTGGCGCGGCGCGGCGAACAGCGCGACCCCGCCGACCGAGTGGGTGGTCCGGCAGAGCGCGCACATCGCAGCGGTGCGGGCGGTCCCGGTGGCCGTGCGGAGCATGATCCCGGCCGGTCCGTGGTCGGTCGGGACCAGTAGCACGGCCCGTTCCGGTGCCTTCGGGTCCCGCCAGCCGTGCACGTCGTCGAGATGATCGGGATCGAGGTCGCGGACCCAGGCCGGCAGGGTCATCCGGCTCGCCTCGCCCTTGGAGCAGTTGGTCATGGCCCGGCGGATCCGGGTCTCGGCGGGGACGCTCACGATCGGCAACGCTAGGCGCCGGACCGGCTACCGGTCGAACGGGTTCCGGCGCCGGTGCATGATGGTCGCAGCGTTGTCCCGCAGGTCGAGGAGGACCCGATGAGCCGACCCACCGCCGGAGCTGCCATGGGTGGTGGCCGGGCGTTCGTCGACGCCACCGGCACCCCGGTGCCGCTGCGCGGGCCGGTGCAGCGGGTCGTGGCGACGGATCCCGAGGTCGGAGCGCTGCTGGTGGAGCTGGGTGCCCGGGTGATCGGCTGCGCCGGGCCCCTCGACGGCGCCGAGCCGGTCGGTGCCGAGCGCGCGCCCGATCCGCAGGCCGTCGCGGCGCTGCGGCCGGACGCGATCGTCACCGGGCTCAGCGACGGACGGCACGATCTCGCCGATCCCGCGGTGCTGGGCCGGCTGCGGCAGGCCGCGCCGGTCGTCGCGGTGGACCTGGCCCGCCGCGCCGCGACCGCCGCCGACCTGCGCGCACTGCTCGGTGCGGTGAACCCGCCCCCGCACCGCTCGCGCGGGCGGCACGAGGACTGAGCGCTCGTCAGGCGGAGGCTCCCTGCATCGATCGGACCCCGACGGTCAGGCCGACCGCGGCGGTCGCCAGCGCGGCGAGCAGGCCCCACAGCACCACCGGATCGGCGAACGTGCCGGCGAACAGCACCCGCTCGGCGTCCACGATCCAGGTGAGCGGGTTGACCAGCGACGCGACCCGCATCCAAGCCGGCCCGGTCTCCAGCGGCAGCATCATCCCGGACAGGATCAGCAGCGGGAACAGCACCGACTGCTGCACCGCCCAGAAGATCCACTCGGTCTTCCGGGCGGCGATCGCCAGTGCGTAGGACAGCGCGCCGACGCCGATCCCGAAGATCCCCAGGATCAGCAGCCCGGCCAGCACGTGCAGCGGGTACAGCACGAACCCGAACGGCACTGCGACCAGGGTGACGATCGCCGCCTGGACGACCAGCGGGGTCAGTTCCTTCAACGCCCGGCCGATCATCAGCGACGAGCGGGCCAGCGGGGTCGCGAGCATCCGCTCGAAGGCCCCGGTCATGATCTCGAACTGCAGGTTCGCCCCGGTCATCGACGTGCCGAACATCGCGATCATGACGACGACGCCGGGCAGGAACCACTGCAGCGACGACTCGCCGAACACGCCGGTGTCCCCGGCGACGCCGGCCAGCAGCGGCCCGAACAGTCCGAGGAAGACCAGCGGCTGCAGCATCGAGAAGATCAGCGAGAACGGGTCCCGCACGATGGTCAGGGTCTCCCGCCACCAGACGTTGCCGACGTCGGTGAGCACGCCGGTGGCCCGTGGCCCGGCCGTGGTGATGCTCATCGTCAGGCCTCCCCGTCACGCAGGCTGCGGCCGGTCAGGCGCAGGAAGACGTCGTCGAGGGTGGGCCGGCGGGACTCGGCGGCGCGGACATCGATCCCGGCGTCGCGCAGCCGTCCGAGCACGGCGGGCAGCTCGCGTGCCGCGGCGGCGACGCCGACGGTCAGGGCGTGCCCGTCCGGCACGCTCCGTTCCTCGACCTCCGCGACGGGGCCGGGCGGGCCGGGTGCTCCGGTGAGCGCCGGGACGATCGCGTCGGCGAGGACCGCGCGTGCGGCCGGGACGTCCCCGGCGGCGACGGTGACGGTCAGCCGGTCACCGGCCTGCTCGCTCTTCAGCCGCTCGGCGGTGTCGTCGGCGATCACCCGGCCGTGGTCGATGATCACGACCCGCTCGGCCATCGCGTCGGCCTCGTCGAGGTAATGGGTGGTCAGCACGATGGTGGTGCCGTGGTCGGCGCGGATCCGCATGATGTGCTCCCACAGGTTCGCCCGGTTCTGCGGGTCCATCCCGGTGGAGGGCTCGTCGAGGAACAGCAGCCGCGGCGCGTGGATCAGCCCGAGTGCGATGTCGAGGCGGCGCTTCTGCCCGCCGGAGAGCGACCCGACCTTGCGCATGGCCAGTGGCCGCAGATCGAGGGTGTGCATCAGGCGCTCCGCGCTCGCGGTGCTCTCGGCGCGGCTCATCCCGTAGAAGCGGCCCTGCATGAGCAGTTCGTCGTGCACCCGGTAGTTGTGCCCGGCGCCGTCCTTCTGCCCGATGTAGCCGATCCGGCGGCGGACCTCGGCCGGGTGCGCCGCGACGTCGACGCCGGCGACCTCGGCCCGCCCCGAGGTGGGCGGCAGCAGGCTGGTGAGCATCCGCAGCGTGGTCGACTTGCCCGCCCCGTTCGGCCCGAGGAAGGCGACGAGCTCCCCGGCGCCGACGTCGAGATCGATACCGCGAACGGCCTCGACCTGCACCTGGCCGACCCGGAAGTGCCGGGTCAGCGATTCGGTGTGAATCACAGGATCCTTTCATCGTACGCTGTACTGAGTATGGGCTGGCTAAAGTACGCCGTACGGAAGGACCACGCCAGGGAGAATTCGTGACCGACGACGAGCCACCCGCGGGAACCCCGGCCGGGCAGGCGATGATCGAGCTGCTCTGGGACCCGCCGCCCGCCCCCCGCCGCGGGCCGCGCCAGCGACTGACCCTGGAGCAGGTCGTCGACGCCGGGATGGCGGTGGCCGCCCGCTCGGTGGACGACCTCTCGATGCGCAAGGTCGCCCAGGAGCTGGGCGTCGGCACGATGAGCCTCTACACCTACGTCCCCGGCCGGGACGAGCTGTTCGAGCTGATGGTGGACCGGGCGTGGCGGATGCGGGAGTTCCCGGACCGGGCCCTGCCGTGGCGCGAGCAGGCCGCGTTCCACGCGCACGAGGCCTGGCGGATGTACCGCGCGCATCCCTGGCTGATCAGCTCCAACCTCTGGCGGATGCCGCTGGGGCCGCACGTGCTCGACGTCCAGGAGGACCTCTACCGGGTGATCCTGCTGACCGGGCTGGACGCGGTCACCGTGGTCCGTTCGGCGGGGCTGATCGAGTCGCACGTGTTCGGTGCCGCCCGGGCCGAGATCACCGACACCAGGGTCGCGTCGCGGACCGGGGTCACCCAGGGCGACCACTACTCGGCCCGGGCCGGGTTCTGGGGAACCTACTTCAGCGAGGAGCGGTTCCCCTCGATGCTGACGCTCTGGAACGCCGGCGGGTTCGACGACGACAACCCGGACGCGGACTGGGGGTTCGGTCTGGAGCTGATCCTGGACGGGATCGGGCGGCTGGCGGAGGAGTCAGCCGGTTCCCGCTGACCGAGGGCCGTTGCGCTCGCGCCGCCCGGTGGAACTCCGGGTCTGCCGTGGCCCCGCGAGCAGTTGCTCCGGCGTGATCGTCACGGGCCGGGACGGTACGGCCGCCGGGTGACGCGTGTCGCGTCGTTACCCTGGTCGGGTGCAGACCCCGACCGTCCTCGTCGTGGACTACGGCGCCCAGTACGCGCAGCTCATCGCCCGGCGGGTGCGGGAAGCCGACGTGTACTCCGAGATCGTCCCGGCGACCACGCCCGTGTCCGAGATCGTCGCCCGCGAACCCGCCGCCGTGATCCTCTCCGGCGGCCCGGCGAGCGTGTACGCCGAAGGCGCCCCGGCGCTCGATCCGGCGCTGTTCGAGGCCGGCATCCCGGTGTTCGGCATGTGCTACGGCTTCCAGGCGATGGCCCGTGCGCTCGGCGGGGAGGTCGCCCCCGACGGCACCCGTGAGTACGGCCGCACCGAGGTCACGCTGACCGGCACCCCCGGCACGCTGCACGAGGGCCTGCCCCGCACGCACCCGGTGTGGATGAGCCACGGCGACTCGGTGACCGCGGCGCCGGAGGGCTTCACCGTCACCGCGTCCACCGACCGGGTCGCGGTCGCCGCCTTCGAGGACACCGAGCGCCGGCTGGCCGGTGTGCAGTACCACCCGGAGGTCGGGCACTCGCCGCACGGCCAGGAGGTGCTGCGCCGGTTCCTGCACGACGTCGCCGGCATCACCCCGGGCTGGACGACGGCGTCGATCATCGACGAGACCGTCGAGGCGATCCGGGCCCAGGTCGGCGACGGCCGCGCGATCTGCGGGCTGTCCGGCGGGGTCGACTCCGCCGTCGCCGCCGCGCTCGTCCAGCGGGCCATCGGGGACCGGCTGACCTGCGTGTTCGTCGACCACGGGCTGATGCGGTCCGGGGAGCGCGAGCAGGTCGAGAAGGACTTCGTGGCCGCCACCGGCGCGACGCTGCACGTCGCCGAGGCCGCCGACCGGTTCCTCGGCGCGCTGGCCGGGGTCACCGATCCGGAGCAGAAGCGCAAGATCATCGGCCGGGAGTTCATCCGGGTCTTCGAGACGGCCACGGCAGAGGTGGTCGCCGACCACCACGTCGGCTTCCTGGTGCAGGGCACCCTCTACCCGGACGTCGTCGAGTCGGGAGGGGTGGACGGCTCCGGGAACAACACAGCGGTGATCAAGAGCCACCACAACGTCGGCGGACTGCCCGACGACATCGAGTTCGACCTGGTCGAACCGCTGCGCGCGCTGTTCAAGGACGAGGTCCGCAGCGTCGGCGCCGAGCTCGGGCTGCCCGAGGTGATCGTGGGCCGCCAGCCCTTCCCCGGCCCCGGCCTGGGCATCCGGATCATCGGCGAGGTCACCCGCGACCGGCTGGAGACGCTGCGTGCCGCCGACGCGATCGCCCGCGAGGAGCTGACCGCCGCCGGGCTGGACCGCGAGATCTGGCAGTGCCCGGTGGTGCTGCTGGCCGACGTCCGCAGCGTCGGGGTACAGGGCGACGGCCGCACCTACGGGCACCCGATCGTGCTCCGCCCGGTCAGCTCCGAGGACGCGATGACCGCGGACTGGACCCGGCTGCCCTACGAGGTCGTCGAGCGGATCTCCACCCGGATCACCAACGAGGTGTCCGAGGTGAACCGGGTCGTCATCGACGTGACGAGCAAGCCCCCGGGCACCATCGAGTGGGAATGACGTGATGCGGGGCGGGACCGGTGAACCGGTCCCGCCCCGGCCCGCCCGGGTCCAGCGGCGCTCGACCCCCGTCGGAGCCGCGACCTCGCGGGCGGAACGGACGTCGGCAGCGCTCCCCAGCCCGCCGACACCCGTCGTCTCCCCTTAGTCGTCCGCGGTCGCCCGGGAGTTACGCACGCTCGCGACCAGGAATGCGATCCCGGCCACGACGGCGGTCCCGGCGAGCAGCCAGCGGATGTCGATGACCTCCCACGGGCCCGTCCCGGTGATCCCCGCCGCGGCGACCAGCAGCGACAGCAGCCCCGCGATCAGGGCGACCGCGTCCGGCCGGGTCCGCCTTCCGTCCTGGCCGGTCTCACACCGCTCAGCCACGCTGCACCTCCACCGCTCCCATCTCGGCCCGCAGGTCGAGTTCCAGTACCCGTCCACCGGGGCCGTCCGGCCCGGGATCGGTCACGTCGAGCCGGGCGTCCTGCCCCGCCCGGGACTGCCCGTCGACGGTCACGTCGCCCCATCCGGTGGAACCGCGGACGACGAGATCGGCGTCCGCGGGGACGCGGACCGTCACCGCTCCCGCCCCCACCTCGGCCCGGGTGCGCACCGGGCCGTCGGCGCCGGGCGTGGCGGTGAGATCGAGCCGGGTCAAGTCCAGATCGATGCTGCCGGTGCCGCGCCGGTACTCCGGTGCCAGCTGGGCCGCCGTCACCGGGGCGTCCACGATGGGGCCCATCCCGCCGCGGACCGCCCAGCCGTCCGGCCCCAGCGCCCCGTTCAGCAGGGTCGCCAGCCAGGTCGTCAGCGCGAGCAGCACCGCGAACGGGATCAACCAGCGTCCGGCCCGCCGGAACGCGCCCATCAGCAGCCCGATCCCGACGACGGCCAGCGCGGCCCCGGGCACGGCCGACGGGGGCAGCGCGCCGGGCGCGGCCAGCACCACGACCCCGACCATGCCCGCGGCGACCAGTGCCACCGCGAGGGTCACCGGGGTCAGCTTGGAGCGCGGCCGCGGCGGCGGCGCGGGTTCCGGGCCCGGCTCGGGCAGGTCCCAGGCGAACGGTGCGACACCCAGCGGATCCCACTTCGGTGGCGTGCGCGCCGGCTCGACGGGCGCGGCCTGCGGTCCGGGCTGCGCGCCCGGCGCCCCGGCGGGCTGCCCGGGGAACTGTCCGGGAACCTGCCCAGGAAGTTGCGCTGTCGTCGCACCCGGTGTCGCCCAGGGCACCGGCGGGGTCGGGGTGAGCGCGGCGGCCCGGCCACCGGGACGCGCCCCGCGGGTCACGTGCACCCCGACCAGCAGCGCCAGGGTGACGATGGTGGCGATCAGCCGGTCCATCGGCATCACCAGCGGGATCGCCAGCAGGGCCGCGATCGTCAGCAGCACCGCGGCCAGCACCGACGTCGATCCACGCTGCGGTGGCGGACCCCCCGGCCGCCCCGCGTCCGGAAGCACCGCGCACCCGGCGAGGTACATCGGCAACCCCGGCCCGACGATCGTCGCGACGACGAAGCCGACCCGCACCAGCGTCGGATCCAGCTCGTAGCGACGGGCCAGCGCCGCGGCGACCCCGGCCAGTTTCCGGTCGTCGCGCGGCCGCAGCGGCCGTGACTCCCACATGTCGCGCAGGGTGTCTGCGCCCTGCACCCCCGTCCCAGGGGCCCCCGATCCGCTCATGACGGTCACTCTGCCCGGCCGCCGATCCCGGTGTCTCCGGGACAACCCCGAGTCGACCCCGGATCCGGACCGGAGGGCCGGGGGGCCGAGTCGTGTGACGATGGACGGGTGAACAGCCCGAACCCGCGCACCGCGAGCCCGCCCGAGGCCGCCGTGCGCACACCTGACGCGGCGCCCGCCGCCGGGGTGCATCCGGGGCCGCCCCGGGAACCGGGCGGGACGGAGCCGGCCCCGGCCGGCGCCCCGGTGCCCGGCACCCCGGCCCACGGCCCCGCGGCCGCGACCGCACGGTTCGCGGCCCCGCTCACGCGGCGGCGCACCGGACGGCTGCTCGGCGGCGTCTCGGGCGGGGTCGCCGACCACGTCGGTGTGGACGTGCGGTGGGTGCGGGCGGCGTTCGTCGTCCTGACCTTCCTCGGCTGGGCCGGGGTACTGGCCTACGGCCTGCTCTGGACGTTCGTCCGGCAGGAGGAGGATCCGGTCGAGCGCACGGTCACCCGTTCCGAACGGCTGCAGGCGGCCGGACTGCTGGCCCTCGGGCTCGGGCTGTCCCTGGTCGCGGCCACGTCCGGCGCCTCGGTGCTCGGCTGGATCGCCGGGCCGCTCGGGCTCGCCACGGTGGGTGCGGCCGTCGTCTGGCGGGAGGCCGACGAGGCGCAGCGCAGGCGATGGGCGCGCGACGCCCGCAGCCGGGTCGTCGGCGGGCGGGCGGCGCTGCTGCGCACGCTGCTCGGCGCGAGCCTGGTTCTGACCGGGCTGGCGGTGTTCCTGGTCGGGAACCTCGATCTCGGTCAGGTCCGGTTCGGGATCCTGGCCGCGGTCGCCACGCTGCTCGGCGTCGCGGTGCTGACCGTGCCCTGGTGGCTGCGGCTGGTCCGTGATCTCGGGGAGGAGCGGCAGGCCCGCGCCGTCGAGGCGGAGCGGGTGGAGATCGCGGCACACCTGCACGACTCGGTGCTGCAGACGCTGGCCCTGATCCAGCGGCAGGCCGGCAACTCCCGCGAGGTGCAGCGGCTGGCCCGCGGCCAGGAGCGGGAGCTGCGGGCCTGGCTGTACGGGCCGGGCGGTCGCGCCCGCGGTGGCGACGGCAGCGCCGCGGCGACCGAGACGACACTGTCCGCGGCGATCACCCGGGTGGCCGGCGAGGTCGAGGACACCTACGCCGTCACGGTCGGGCCGGTCGTGGTCGGCGACGCCGAGCTGAACGGCGACCTGCGCGCACTGGTGCTCGCGGCGCGCGAGGCGATGGTGAACTCGGCCAAGCACTCCGGCTGCTCCGAGGTGGACGTCTACGTCGAGGTCGAACCGGGTGACGACGACGAGCCCGGCACCGCTGAGGTGTTCGTCCGGGACCGCGGGCACGGCTTCGACCCGGACGCGGTGGACGGCGACCGGCACGGTCTCGCCGACTCGGTGCACGAACGGATGCGACGACACGGCGGTACGGTCCGGATCCGCACCGGCGCGGGCGAGGGCACGGAGGTGCGGCTGTCGATGCCGCTGGGGGAGAAGGAGACGGCATGAGCGAGGACAGCGGTTCGATCCGGGTCTACCTGGTCGACGACCACGCACTGTTCCGGTCCGGGGTGCGCGCCGAGCTGGATCGCGGCGACGGCCGGACGCCGGTGGTGGAGGTGATCGGTGAGGCGGGCTCGGTGGACGAGGCCGTCGCCGGCGTCGGGCACCTGGCCCCGGACGTCGTGCTGCTCGACGTGCACCTGCCCGGCGGCGGCGGCGCGGAGATCCTGCGCCGGGCCCGGGCGGCGGGCACCGAGTCGGTGTTCCTGGCGCTGTCGGTGTCCGACGCGGCCGAGGACGTCATCAGCGTGATCCGCGCCGGTGCCCGTGGCTACGTCACCAAGACGATCTCCGGCCGGGACCTGTCGGACGCGGTGCGCCGGGTACGGGTCGGGGACGCGGTCTTCTCGCCGCGGCTGGCCGGGTTCGTGCTGGACGCCTTCTCCGACCGTCCCGGCGCCGCGCCGCCGGTCGATCCGGAGGTCGACCAGCTCACGAAGCGTGAGCGGGACGTGCTGCGCCTGCTGGCCAGGGGCTACGCGTACAAGGAGATCGCCGGGGAGCTGTTCATCTCGGTGAAGACGGTCGAGACGCACGTGTCCAGCGTGCTGCGCAAGACCCAGACGTCGAACCGGCACGAGCTGTCCCGCTGGGCGACCGACCGCAGACTGGTATGACGGCGGCCGGCCCCGGACCGTGTGGTCCGGGGCCGGCGTCGGGTCGGTGTCGTGCTCAGCCGCCCAGCAGCGAGCCCGCGCCCTTCGTCACACCGCCGAGGACCCCGCCGACCGGCTCGGTGACACCGGAGAGCACGCCGCCGACCGGCTCGGTGACGGTGCCCAGGGTCTCGCCGACCGGCTTGGTGACGGCCTGCAGCGGCTGGGTGGACTCGTTGCCCTCGTCGGAGGAGCCGGAGTCGTCGGATCCGGAGTCCCGCTTCGCCGAGGTGTCGAGCAGGCTGGTCACCGGAGCGGCCGCCTCGAGCAGCGGCCCGGTGAGCGGCTCGGTCGCGCTCAGCACCGGCTCGGTGACCGGGGAGAGCGCCCCCAGGACGGGGGTCGTGACCGGCTCCAGGGTGTCGGTGACCGGCTTCGTCAGCGGCTGCACCGCGTCGGTCACCGGAGTGACGGCCGAGGTCACCGGGGACAGGGTGCCGCCGAGGGTCTCACCGACCGGTGCCGCGGCCTGTGCGACCGGGGCGACCACGCCGCCCACCGTCGACCCGACCGGGCGGGTGGCCTCGGTGATGTCCTGCAGCGGACCGGTGCTGGTGCCGCCCTGCGCCGGCCCGGCCGCGGTGACCGGCTCGATCAGGTTCGTCGCGGGCGGGCGGGACGGGTTGTTCAGCGCCGCGACGACCGGGACCGCGCCGATCGGCGAGCCGGTGGCGGTGGAACCGGTGCCCGGATCCGCTGAACCGCCCGGATCGGCCGAGCCACCCGGGGAGGACGGTGCCGGCGACAGGATGCCGGGCAGCAGCCCGCCGCCCTGACCGGCCTGGCCGCCCTGCTCCGGGGCGCGCTGCACGGGCACCGCTGCTGCGGCGCTCGGGCCGGAGCCGGTGGAGACCTGGCGGACCGTGCCCGCCGCGGCGGACGCGCCCGCCTGCTGCGGGAACGCGACCTCCATCCAGTCGGTGGCGCCGGGCGCGGTCGTCGGGAGGTTCTCCAGCGGCGACTGCAGCGCGACGTTCGCGGGCAGGTACTGGCCCGGCAGCGTCTCGGTCTGGGCGCTCGCCGGCAGCCCGACGCCGGGGAACAGCCCGTCCGCGGCGGCCTGGGCGTCCGACGGGTGCGTCGCGGCACCGTTGTAGATCGCGGCGCCGAGCACCGAACCGGCGGCGACGAGCGCCCCGGCGACGGCACCGGCCCGGCGGCGCCCGGACGCCGGGCGGTCGGCACATTCCCGGGCCGCCGCGGCCGCGGAACGCGGCTGGGGAAGATCGATGTCGGGCCAGCCTCCGGGGGCACCGGCGGCCGGGACGTCGGAGCTCGCGCCGGCGACCGGCGAGCGGCCCTCCCGGCGCAGCAGGTCGCCCACGGACAGCACCGGGCCGGTCAGCGGACCTGCCTCGTCACGGGATTCACGCGCGCCTGCCGTGTGCCGGGCCAGCAGTTCGGCGACGCTCACTACCTCACGGTGCCCGGTGGCGCTCGGGGCGCCGGGGAGCGGGGCACCGGCGGGGGTGTCGGTCACGGCCGCACGTCCTCCTTCGGGGTCATTTCGACCAGGGAAGATGTACCGGATGAGCGGCTCCGCCCCAAGTGGTGACCCTCCGCTCGTCGCAGGTCACCCTTTCGAGTGATTCCCGTTCATCGGGCGTATCCAACCGTTCGTCCTGCTCGTTCGCGGCACAGGCAACCTGTGTGTGAGGTGGCCGGGCCGGAAGTCCCAGGTCGGTCACCCGCTGCGTGCGGAACCGGTCACGGAGCGGGTACGCCGGGCGAATCGGCGAGCGGTTGTGATCTGATCGACCGACACGCCGTGCGCGGTCCGCCTGCTGGGAACCGCGCCGACCCAGTGCCGACCCGGTGCCGACACCAGTGCCGGTTCAGCGCCCGCCGAGCCGGCCGCGCCCGAGGCGCAGCAGCATCATCGCGAGTTCCCGGCCCTCGGCTCCGAGTGCGTCGAACCGGTCCAGCACCGCCATCTCGCGGCTGTACACGATCCGGGGGCCGCCGGCTGCCATCCGTGCCGCACCGATCCGCTTGGAGACCTCGGTCCGCCGCAGGATCGCGTCCAGGATCTCGGAGTCGAGCCGGTCGATCTCGGCGCGCAGCGCGTCGATCTCGTCGTCCGCGGCGGTGGGGACGGAGTCGGTGCGGGTGCCGGGCGGGGTGGGGTCGGTGGCGGACATGGGCTCCTCGTCTCGGTCGGTTCGGTGATCGGGTCCGGGGACCGAGGACGCGCGAACGCCCCGGGTCCGCGGACTCCGGGGCGTGCTGGTGGCTCTGCGCTCAGGCGGCGGGCGCAGGGGGCACAGCGGGTACCCGGGTCCGGGACCCGGGCCGAAATCGCCGGCTGCCGCCGTACGCACTGTGCACGCGCGCCAGTCTAGACCACCGGCCGGTATCCCGGCCGCGGGTTCGGGGATGTCGGACCCCCGGCGTACGGTGTTCGACACGATGAGTGCCTTGTTCGAACTCCCCGGAACGAGCCAGGGCGGGCCCGCCGCCGAGCCGAAGACCTCGCGCGGGCGCCAGCTGCTGGAGGGTCTCAACGACCGGCAGCGCGACGCGGTGACCCATGCGGGCTCGCCGCTGCTCATCGTGGCCGGCGCGGGCTCGGGCAAGACCCGGGTGCTCACCCACCGGATCGGCTGGCTGCTCGCCGAGCGTGGCGTGCACCCCGGCGAGATCATGTCGATCACCTTCACCAACAAGGCGGCGGCCGAGATGAAGGAGCGGGTCGACGCGCTGGTCGGCCGCCGCTCCGGCCCGATGTGGGTGTCGACGTTCCACTCGATGTGCGTGCGGATCCTGCGCCGGGAGGCCAAGCATCTGGGGGTGCGCAGCGCGTTCTCGGTGTACGACGCGGACGACTCGCGGCGCCTGGTCGGCATCGTCGGCCGGGACCTGGAGCTGGACCCGAAGAAGTTCGCCCCGCGTGCGCTGGCCGCGCAGATCTCGAACCTGAAGAACGAGCTGCTCTCCCCGGACGACGCCGCCGAGCGGGCGGCGAACGACCACGAGCGCCGGATCGCCGAGGTCTACGGGGTCTACCAGTCCCGGCTCCGCCAGGCCAACGCGTTCGACTTCGACGACCTGATCATGGAGACGGTCTCGCTGCTGGACCGGATGCCCGCGGTCGCGGAGTACTACCGGCGCCGGTTCCGGCACGTGCTGGTCGACGAGTACCAGGACACCAACCACGCGCAGTACGAGCTGGTCCGCCAGCTGGTGCTGCCGGCCACCGCGCAGGCGGCCCCCGCCGAGCTGTGCGTGGTCGGCGACTCCGACCAGTCGATCTACGCCTTCCGCGGCGCGAACATCCGCAACATCGTCGAGTTCGAGCAGGACTTCCCGGAGTCGCGCACGATCCTGCTGGAGCAGAACTACCGCTCCAGCCAGACCATCCTCACCGCCGCGAACCGGGTGATCGCCCGCAACACCGAGCGCCGGGACAAGCGGCTGTGGTCGGATGCCGGCGACGGCGAGAAGCTGGTCGGCTACGTCGCCGACAACGAGCACGACGAGGCCTCGTTCATCGCCCGGGAGATCGACCGGCTGGTCGACACCGGCGAGTACCGCAACTCCGACATCGCCGTGTTCTACCGGACCAACAACCAGTCCCGGGTCTTCGAGGACGTGTTCCTCCGGGTCGGGCTGCCCTACCGGGTCGTCGGTGGGGTCCGCTTCTACGAGCGCCGCGAGATCCGGGACGCACTGGCCTACCTGCGGGTGCTGTCCAACCCCGAGGACACGGTCAGCCTGCGCCGCATCCTGAACGTGCCCAAGCGTGGCATCGGCGACCGGGCCGAGGCGGTCGTCGCCGAGTTCGCCGAGCGGGAGCGCACCTCGTTCGCGCACGCGCTGCGCACCGCGGCGGAGGAGCCGGCGCGGCTGCCGGCGCTCGCCACCCGGTCGCAGCGCAACATCGCCGCGTTCGTCCGGATGCTCGACGAGCTGGGCGAGCTGGTCGAGCGTGGGGACGACACCGCCGAGATCCTGGAGGCGGTCTACGGCCGCACCGGGTACACCGAGGAGCTGCAGGCTTCCGAGGACCCGCAGGACGGCACCCGGATGGACAACCTGGCCGAGCTGGTCACGGTGGCCCGCGAGTTCGCCGGTGACGCCGCCGTCGCGGATCTGGCGGCGGCCGAGTCCGCGGCCGAGTCCGTAGCCGAGGGCGCGCCCGACACTGCGCCGGATACCGCACCGGACACTGCACAGGCCGGCCCGAACGACGACGACGAGACCGGCGTCCCGGAGCCGGGCTCGCTCGCGGCGTTCCTGGAGCGGGTCGCGCTGGTCGCCGACGCCGACTCCATCCCGGACGACGACTCCGGCCTGGTCACCCTGATGACCCTGCACACGGCGAAGGGGCTGGAGTTCCCGGTCGTGTTCCTGACCGGCTGGGAGGACGGGATCTTCCCGCACCTGCGCGCCCTCGGGGACCCGAAGGAGCTCGCCGAGGAGCGCCGGCTCGCCTACGTCGGGATCACCCGCGCCGAGCAGCGGCTCTACCTGTCCCGGGCGATCGTCCGGTCGGCGTTCGGGCAGCCGAGCACCAACCCGGCGTCCCGCTTCCTGGACGAGGTGCCGCCGGAGCTCGTCGACTGGCGGCGCACCGAGGAGCAGCTGGTGTCGGAGCGGCCGTCCGCCCCGGTCGGCCGGTTCGGGTTCGGCCGTCGCTCCGGCTCCGACCGCGGCGACTGGAAGGTCCCCGAGCGCAGCCTGAACAACCAGGCCCTGCAGCTCGACGTCGGCGACCGGGTCAACCACGACAAGTACGGCCTGGGCACGGTGATCGCCGCGGACGGGTCGGGCCCGCGGGCGACGGTGACGATCGACTTCGGCAGCGGCGGGACGGTCCGGCTGATGCTGATCGGCGGCGTGCCGATGCAGAAGCTGTAGGGCCCGGGCGGGTCAGTCGTCGTCCGGGTCGGCGGCGGCCTCGCTGCGGGTGACGATGTCGGTGCTGCCGAACGCGCCGGTCACGTCGACCTGGACGGTGCGCCCGCCGGTGTTCGCGCACGCAGTCTCGCAGTCCACCGAGCCGAAGGCCTTCCAGCCGCCCACCGTGACCCGCGCGTCGTCGGGCACGACGACCCGGACCGAGCCGAACAGCACGCCCATCTCGACCCGGTCGCGGTCCTCGGCGACACCGACCGTGCGGCTCCCGAACACGACCGTGCCGTCGGCCCCGCCCAGCAGGTGCGATCCGCCCCACAGGGCGGCGGCGACCAGCGCGATCGTGGTGAGCGTCCCGCCCGCCGCGCGCGCCCATTCCAGGCCGAGCTCGCGGGCCCGGGACGGGGCCGGCGTCGCGTCCGCGCGCCGGGCGGGCGCACGATCGGGCGGGAGATCGCCGGTCAGACCGGTGAGCTCGGAGTGGTGCCGCGCGGCCCACGCCTTCGCCGCCCGCTCCTCGTACTCCTCGAGCGTCAGCCGTCCCTCGCCGTGTGCGCGTTGCAGCCGGTCGTCGACCGCCCGCCGCTCGGCGTCCCCGATCCGATAGTCGTCCCCCATCCCGACATCCTGTCGGGTCCGGTCGGGGCAGCGGAAGCCGGGACCCGCCTCAACAGTTCTGGGGATTCCGCGCGGCCCGGGACCTTCGGACGGTGTGCGCGCCCCGGGGCGGCGCGCACCCTCGCCGGGCAACCGCCTGAACCGGCTCAGGCGTCCCGGCTGCCGGTGGCGCCGCTGATGTCGAGCCCACGCTCGGCGAGCCAGGGCCGCGGATCGGTCTTGGTGCCGTCGGCCTCCCACACCTCCAGGTGCAGGTGCGGGCCGGTGGACTGGCCGCGGTTGCCGACCTCGGCGATCTCCTCGCCTGCCGTGACCTGCTGGCCGGTCTCCACCATCGAGCGGTTGATGTGCCCGTAGACGGTGGCTGTGCCGTCGTGGTGCCGCAGCACGACCCACATGCCGAACCCGCTGGCCGGGCCGGACTCCTCGACGACGCCGTCGGTGAGCGCGAAGATCGGGGTGCCGATCGGGGCGGCCAGGTCGACCCCGTAGTGCTGGACGCCCCAGCGGGCGCCGAAGCCGGAGGTGAACCGGCCCGAGGTCGGCATCACGAACGGCTCGCCGGCGTACACGACGGCCTTGGGAGCGCCCTGCGACATCGCGGTGGACAGCGCGCTCTCGACCTTGGCGGCCTGCTCACCGAGCCGGGCCGCCTTGGTCAGGTTCTCGACGTCGACCGCCGCGGTCTGCGCGAGGTCGGGCACCGACGACGGCGCCGCCAGCTGCTCGCTGCCGATCGCCGAGGTGACCGCGGGAGTGATGGTGTCGGCGGGCCGCGGCTCGGCGGTCACCGGGAGCATCGCCGAGGCGGCGATCCGCTCGTAGGACTCCTCCACCGACGGCGCACCCGCCAGCGCGGGGATGCCGAGGGTGCCCGCGACGGTCTGGCCGGCCGCGACCAGTGCACCGCCGGCAGCGGCGGCGACCGTCACGCGGGTACGCGAGACCGTCGGCGGTGGCGCCGGGAGCCGGTGGCCGCCCGCGGTGACCGGCACACGGGGGAGTGTGCCGGACCGGAGCTCCGGTCGGATGGCGCCGCTGGGGGAGCGGTGGCGCGCCAAGACCTGCCCTTCTGGTGTTCAGGGCGCCGCGAGCCGCTCGCCGGTGGTCGTCGGAGTGGGGGCTCCGTCGGGGGGTGGCGCCGTTCGGGGAGGGCGCCGACCACCGTGATCGGTCCGTGACGTGGACGACGCGACGTTAACCCGCGAGTCGCGGTGTGGCAACGGCGCGCCACCGGCCGGTTGCGGACGGTCGGAGATCATCGACGACCGGTCGGGCGGGTGCGGGGAGCCGCGCCCGCGTCGTCAGGAGGCGGGGGCGCTGCGCCGGCCGGCCGGGCGCAGTGAGCCGCGCAACCGGCGGTCGCGCACCCGGTCGTGCTCGCGCCGCTCCTGCTCGCCGCGGGCCAGCGTGCTCGCCACCCAGTGCACCGTCCGCCGGTCGATCGGCAGCGACAGGTGCCCGACGTCGTCGAGGCCCAGCTCCTGCACGTCGAGATCGGGATGGCGCAGCCGGGAATTGCGCTGCGGGAGGATGACCTCGTCCATCCGCGACCACACCACGAGGAAGCGGGTCCGGCAGCCGGGCGCCGGCTCCGTGAGCTCGCGCAGCACGTCCGAGCCGGGCCGCAGCTGGCGGCACAGCGCGGTCGGTGCGAGCCGGGCGAGGTTGCTGCCCGAGTGCGGGCTGCCGAGTGTGACCACGGTGTCGACGACGGCGTCGCCACCCATCCGCTGCACGTAGTAGCGGGCGATGACACCGCCCAGCGAGTGCCCGACGATGTGCACCTTCTCCGAGCCGGTGGTCTCGCGCAGCCGTTCGACGTGGCCGTGCAGCTCGTGCGCCGCACTGCGCAGGTCACCGGTGAGCAGGCTGTAGTTGATGGCGTTCACCACACCGAACCCGCGGCGGCGCAGCTCGTGTGCGAACACCGTGAACACCGAACGGTTGTCCATGATGCCGTGGATCAGCAGGATCGGCGTGCCCGCCGCGGCCGGGTCGGCGACCACCAGGCTGCGCTTGACCGGGGGCAGGCTGTCGGTGCGGTAGTGGCCGTGCGGGCGGACCGTCTCCTCCACCAGGCCGACCGGGTAGAGCGCGACGTGCGCGGCGAGCCATGCCCACTCCACGGCCAGGCCACGCAGGCCTGCGGGGGAGGTGAAGGTGCGCAGCGCGTACCCGGCTGCCTGCCCGAGGTCGAGGGCCAGGGACGGGACCCCGGCGGCCACCGCGCGCAGGCGCCGCCAACCGGACAGCGCCGTCGCCATGATCGAACGATAGGTCAGAAACGCCACCGCAACCAGACGGCACAACGGGCGAAACCGGCCGGGGCTCGTCGCCCGCGGTCGCCGGTGGTTGCTCCTGCGGGGTGACAGCTGTCACCAGGACCAGGTCAGGACGGGTGCGGCCGGTCTGGTTAGGCTCCCCGACGCAGCACGACCGACGTCCGCGACCGCTGCCGCCTCCCCAGTGCGGGGTGCGCCCGGGGGGAACCCGGGCCGCGCCGGTCGCGACGAGAGCGAAGTGGAGCGGGAGAGCCGAGTGGACCTGTACGAGTACCAGGCGAAGGATCTCTTCGCCGCGCACGGAGTCCCGGTGCTGCCGGGCAGGACCGTGGACAACGCCGCCGACGCGGCGGCCGCGGCGGCTGAGCTGGGCACCGCGGTCGTGGTGAAGGCTCAGGTCAAGACCGGCGGGCGGGGCAAGGCCGGCGGCGTGAAGCTGGCCGAGAACGCGGACGAGGCCAAGGAGAAGGCCGAGGCCATCCTCGGGCTGGACATCAAGGGTCACACCGTCCACCAGGTGCTGGTGACCGAGGCCAGCGACATCGCCGAGGAGTACTACTTCTCGTTCCTGCTGGACCGCTCCAACCGCACCTTCCTGGCCATGTGCTCGGCCGAGGGCGGCATGGAGATCGAGCAGCTGGCCGTCGAGCGTCCGGACGCGCTGGCCCGGATCGCGATCGACCCGATCGCCGGTGTCGACAAGGCCAAGGCCGACGAGATCGTCGCCGAGGGCAAGATCCCGGCCGCCGTCGCCGACGAGGCCGCGAACGTCATCGTGAAGCTCTGGGAGACCTTCGTCTCCGAGGACGCGACGCTGGTCGAGGTCAACCCGCTGGTCCGTGACCCGCAGGACAAGGTGATCGCGCTCGACGGCAAGGTCACCCTGGACGAGAACGCCGACTTCCGGCACCCGGCGCACGCCGAGCTGGTCGACGAGCGCACCGAGAACCCGCTCGAGGCGAAGGCCAAGGCCAAGGGCCTCAACTACGTCAAGCTCGACGGGGGCCAGGTCGGCATCATCGGCAACGGCGCGGGCCTGGTCATGAGCACCCTGGACGTCGTCGCCTACGCCGGCGAGGCGCACGGCGGCGTGAAGCCCGCCAACTTCCTCGACATCGGCGGCGGCGCCTCGGCGCAGGTCATGGCCGACGGCCTGGACGTCATCCTGGGCGACGACGAGGTCAAGAGCGTCTTCGTCAACGTCTTCGGTGGCATCACCGCCTGTGACGCGGTCGCCAACGGCATCGTCGAGGCGCTGAAGATCCTCGGCGACGACGCGACCAAGCCGCTGGTCGTCCGGCTGGACGGCAACAACGTCGACGAGGGGCGCCAGATCCTCGCCGACGCGAACCACCCGCTCGTCACCGTGGTGGGCACGATGGACGACGCGGCCGCCAAGGCCGCCGAGCTCGCGAACGCTGGAGCCTGAGACATGTCGATCTTCCTCAACGAGAACAGCAAGGTCATCGTCCAGGGCATCACCGGCGGCGAGGGCACCAAGCACGCCACCAAGATGCTGGCGTCGGGCACGAACATCGTGGGCGGCGTGAACGCCCGCAAGGCCGGCACCACGCACACGGTGGGCGACAAGGACGTCCACGTGTTCGGCACGGTCGAGGAGGCGATGAAGGAGACCGGCGCCGACGTGTCGGTGCTGTTCGTCCCGCCGAAGTTCGCCAAGGACGCCGTGATCGAGGCGATCGACGCCGAGATCCCGCTGGCCGTGGTGATCACCGAGGGCATCCCGGTGCACGACTCGGCGTACTTCTGGGCGCACGCCGTCGCCAAGGGCGCTGAGACGACCCCGGGGGCACCCCGAACCCCGAGGACCCGGATCATCGGGCCGAACTGCCCGGGCATCATCTCCCCCGGGAAGTCCAACGCGGGCATCATCCCGGCGAACATCGCCGGCCCCGGCAAGATCGGTCTGGTGTCGAAGTCCGGCACCCTGACCTACCAGATGATGTTCGAGCTGCGTGAGTTCGGCTTCTCCACCGCGATCGGCATCGGCGGTGACCCGGTCATCGGCACCACCCACATCGACGCCCTCGAGGCGTTCGAGGCGGACCCGGAGACCGAGGCGATCGTGATGATCGGCGAGATCGGTGGCGACGCCGAGGAGCGGGCTGCCGACTTCATCAAGGCCAACGTCACCAAGCCGGTCGCCGGTTACGTCGCGGGCTTCACCGCCCCGGAGGGCAAGACGATGGGCCACGCCGGCGCCATCGTGTCCGGCTCGGCCGGCACCGCGCAGGCGAAGAAGGAGGCCCTCGAGGCCGCGGGCGTGAAGGTCGGCAAGACGCCGTCCGAGACCGCCGCGCTGATGAAGGAGATCCTCTCCGCGAAGTAGGCGGCAGCTGACGCACCACACACGCGCGGGCCCCGGGATCACTCCCGGGGCCCGCGCGTTCGCGTGGTGCGTCACCCGACCGTGGAACCCGATCGGCTAGCGTGCGATCCAGTAGCCCTGTCGTCGACGCCGCGCCCGCCGCGGCCGCTGGAGTAGCCGTCATGACGAGCAACCAGCCCGCCTCCCCGGGCGCGGCACCCCCTGCCCGGTCCGCGGGCGCCGGCGATCCCGGCACGCTCCAGGCGGGTCCGGTCCGGCTCGCGGTACTCGGCGGTGGGGTGCTGGCCCTGCTCGCCCTGATCGCGGCGTTCTTCGACGCCGGGGCGGGCAGCCTGCTCCCGCTGACGCTGGTCGTCGGTGGCGGGATCGCCGGCACCCTGTCGCTGCTGCCCGGCACCGGCCGCACCCTGGTCGCCGGCGTGACGCTGAGCGGGACCGGGGTGCTGACGATGCTGTTCCTGTTCACCGCGAGCGGCAGCCCGGTGTCCGCGGGTGCCGCGGGCTGGATCACGCTGGCGGCGGCCCTGCTGTCGGTGGCCGCCCTGCTCTACGGGCAGCTCCTGCTGTCCGGGGTGCTGTCGGCGCCCGCGCCGCGCCCGGCCCGGCCGTCGCACGTCCCGGAGCAGCAGTGGGGCACGCCGGGGCTGCCGCAGTCCGGCTATCCCGGTCAGCCCGGTCCGGGGCAGCAGCAGCCGGGGTACGGCCAGTACGGCGCCGCCCCGGCCGCCCAGTACGGCGGGGGACATCCGATGGCGCCCGGTTACGGCCAGCAGGCCCAGCCGGGCGGTCACTACCCGGGGCAGTACGGCCAGCCCGGGTACGCCGTGCCGCAGCCGGGTGGCTACGCCGGCGGGACGTCCGCCGCCGGGGCCCCGTCCGGCGGGGCGTTCTCCGGTGTCGCCTACGGCGAGCGTCCGGTCGCGGCCCCCGGGGCCGGGGCGTACGGCCAGCAGCCCGCCGAGGCGGCCCAGCATGCCCCCGGCGGCGCCGCGCCGCAGGGCTGGGCGCCGCAGTACGACGCCGCAGCGCCCTGGACTCCGGGCGGGCAGGCGCCGGGTGCACCGGCTCAGGCTCCCGGCTCGCAGGCACCGCCGCAGCAGACCCCCGTTCCGCAGTCGTCCGAGCAGCAGGCCCCGACGAGCCAGCCCCCGACGAGCCAGCCGCAGTCCGGTCAGCAACTGGCCGGTCAGCAACTGGCCGGTCAGCCCCCGGCCACCCAGCCGCCGTCCGCCGAGTCCCCGTCCCCGTCCCCGGTCCAGCACGCCGCGCCGCAGCAGGCGCCGGTGGAGGCACCGCCCGGCACCCGCCCCTACAGCGGCGAGGAGATCCCCGGCGCCGAACCGGGCACGGGCGGCGGGCACCGCTACCCGGATCCCGCCGGGGCCGCTCCGGCCGACGAGGCGACCCGCGCGCTGCGCGCCGAGGGCGGCTCCTCGTCGGGCTGACCCGGGTGCCGGCCGCCACCGGTGACCGCCGTCCCCGGCGTGCCTGCCGTCGGTGGCGTCCCGGCGCTGCGACCCTGACCGGGTGAGCATCCCGTCCCGGCCCACCCGCGGCCGTCCCGCTCCCCGTTCCCGGACGTCCGGCTCCGGGGCGGCACGGGCCCGCGGCGGTGGCCGTGACACGGCCGTCGCCGAGCGCGGGCGGCCCCGCGGCGAGAACCTCCGGGACGGTTCCGGCAGGCGCGGGGAGCGGGGTGGCCCGGGGCACGGTCTGGACCGGCTGCGGGTGCTGCTGGCCTCGACGATGGGCGCGGTGCTGGCCGGCTACACGATGCTGGTGCCGGTCGCCGCACTGCTCACCGGCACCGGTGGTGCCCCGGTGACGGCGGACGGGGCACTCGCCGCCGCCGTCCCGATGTGGCTGGCCGCCCACCAGATCCCGATCGCGCTGAACGGTCATCCGCTCGGGGTGCTGCCGTTGCTGCCGACGATCGTGGTCGTCGTGATGGTCGCCTGGTTCTCCCGCTGGGCGGTGCTCCGGCTGGGCGGGCGGGTCCGGCACGACGCGGGTGCCGTCGTCGCGAGCCAGGCGGGCGCGGCCGCTGCGGTCGCGGTGCTGGCCGGTGCGCTGCTGCCGCGGGAGATGGCGGTGACCGCGCCGTGGGCCTCCCTGGTCGGTGCGGGACTGATCGGCGGCACGGCCGCCGGCGTCGGCGTCGTCCACGCCTGTGGGTTCCCGGTGGCCTGGCGCCGGGTGCTGGCGGGCTGGCCGGGGGTGGCGCTGGCCGGGGTCCGGGTGGCGGCCACCGGGCTGCTGCTGACCGCCGCGCTCGTGCTGACCGCAGCACTGGTGTTCACCGCACCGGCGGTGACCGAGGTCGCGGCCCGGCTCGGCCCGGGCGTGGGCGCCGCGTCCGGGGTGCTCGTGCTGACCGTGGGCTACCTGCCGAACGCCCTGGTCGGCGCTCTGTCGTGGGCGACGGGGCCGGGTGTGTCGATGGGCGTCGCCGCCTCCGGCCCGTTGACCGCCGAACCCGGCCCGATGCCGCCGTTCCCGCTCACCGCGCTGCTCCCGGTGACCGCCGTGCCGACCGCGGCGCCGCTGGTGCTGCTGCTCCCGGTGGCCGTCGGTGTGCTGACCGGCCTGGCCTGCCGGCGTGCGCTGCCGACCGGCGCGCCCACCGCGGACCGGATCGCGGCACCGCTGACCGCCGCCGTGGTCACCGCCGTCGGGGCGTCGGTGCTCGCCACCGTGGCCGGGGGATCGCTCGGTGGCGGCCCGTACGACCCGGTCTCCTTCCACGGCGGCGCGGTCTTCGGAGCGGTGCTGCTGCTGATCGGCCTGCCGGCGCTGCTCACCTGCGCCGGGCCGGAGCTGGCCCGGCACGTCCCGATGGGGAACGCGGCCGGTGACCGCCCGGCGCCACGCCCGGTGCCCGTGCGGCCCCGCGGCACGCGGCAGGGCCGCCCGGCCACGGTCGGGGACCTGGTGGAACGGCACCGCACCTCGGGGGCCGGTAGGCCCGGGCGCGCACCCGCAGCAGCAGCCGGCTCCGAGCCGGACGGCACCGACGCCCCCGACAGCTCTGCCGACGGTGACAACGCTGCCGCCCGTGACAACGCGGCCGCCCGTGACAACGCTGTCGCCCGTGACAACGCTGTCGGCGGCCCTGACGACGCCCCTGACGGCGCTCCCCACGATGCTGCTGCCGGCGCTCCCGATGATGCCACTGCCGCTGCCGCTGATCGGGATGCGGCCGGTGCTGCGGCCGATCCCGGTGCTGCCGGGAGACCGGACGACGAGCCGGGCCGCTGACCGCACCGACCGGCCGGGCAGGGCCCCGGCGCCGACCGGCCGGCCCCCGCCTACCCTGGCTCGTGCAGCAGGACGGCCTGCGAGGCGATGTCGAGGGAGAGCGGTGGGAGCGGACGAACAGCCGGTGACCGGCCGGTTCCGGATCGTCGTCCTGGTCTCGGGTGGCGGGACCCTGCTCCAGGCGTTGCTCGACGCGGCGGGCCCGGAGTACCGGGTGGTCGCCGTCGGGGCGGACCGCTCCGGGGCCGCCGGACTGGACCGGGCCGCGGCAGCGGGGCTGCCGACTTTCGTCGAGCGGGTCGGTGATCATCCGGACCGGGCGGCGTGGAACCGGGCACTCGCCGTGGCCGTGACGGCACACCGGCCCGACCTCGTCGTCGGGGCCGGTTTCATGAAGCTGGTCGCACCGGCTTTCCTGGACGCACTCGGATGCCCGATGCTGAACACGCATCCGGCCCTGCTGCCGGCGTTCCCCGGCGCGCACGCGGTGCGTGACGCGCTGGCCGCCGGGGTGGACGTCACCGGCGCGACCGTGCACGAGGTCGACGCGGGACTGGACACCGGGCCGGTGCTCGCGCAGGCGGAGGTGCCGGTGCTCCCGGGCGACGACGAGACCGTCCTGCACGAGCGGATCAAGACCGAGGAACGACGGCTGCTGGTCGGGACGGTGCGGCGGCTCGCCGCATCGGGGACCACCGCCTCCGAACCCACGAGGTGAACATGAGTGAGCGCAGGCCGGTCCGCCGGGCCCTGATCAGTGTCTACGACAAGGCCGGGCTGCTGGACCTGGCGACCGGGCTGCACGCCGCGGGGGTGGAGATCGTCTCGACCGGGTCGACCGCTGCCCGGATCGCCGACGCCGGTGTGCCGGTCACCGCGGTCGAGGAGGTCACCGGGTTCCCCGAGTGCTTCGACGGCCGGGTGAAGACGCTGCACCCGCGGGTGCACGCCGGGCTGCTGGCCGACACCCGCAAGCCCGAGCACCTCGACCAGCTGGAGCAGCTGGGCATCGCGCCGTTCGACCTGCTGGTGTCCAACCTGTACCCGTTCCGGGAGACCGTGGCGTCCGGCGCGAGCCGGGACGAGATCGTCGAGCAGATCGACATCGGCGGCCCGGCGATGGTGCGCGCGTCGGCGAAGAACCACGACAGCGTCGCCGTGGTGGTCGATCCGGGCCGCTACGAGTGGGTGCTGGAGCAGGTCGCCGCGGGCGGGTTCGTGATCGAGGACCGGCGCGGGCTGGCTGCCGAGGCGTTCCGGCACACCGCGGGGTACGACGTCGCGGTGGCGTCCTGGATGGGGGCCGATCTGGCGCCCGAGGAGGACGCCGGGCCGTTCCCGACCTGGATCGGCGCCACCTGGAACCGCGCGCGGTCGTTGCGCTACGGCGAGAACCCGCACCAGGCCGCCGCGCTGTACACCGACGGTGCCCCCGGCCTGGCCGGTGCCGAGCAGCTGCACGGCAAGGAGATGTCGTACAACAACTTCGTCGACGCCGACGCCGCCTGGCGGGCCGCGCACGACCACGGCGACCGGCCGACCGTCGCGGTGATCAAGCACGCGAACCCGTGCGGCATCGCGGTCGGGACGGACGTCGCGCAGGCGCACCGGAAGGCCAACGCCACCGACCCGGTGTCGGCCTTCGGCGGCGTGATCGCGGTCAACGGTGAGGTCTCGGTGGAGCTGGCCGAGCAGGTCGCGGAGATCTTCACCGAGGTGCTGCTCGCCCCGTCGTACGCCGACGGTGCGCTGGAGGTGCTGCAGCGCAAGAAGAACATCCGGCTGCTGCGGATCCCCGGTGAGGTCGCCCGGGCCGCGGTGGAGCTGCGCCCGATCTCCGGCGGGGTGCTCGTCCAGCAGCGCGACCTGGTCGACGCCGACGGTGACGACCCGGCGGCCTGGAAGCTCGTCACCGGGGACCCGGTCGCCGAGGAGACCCTCGCCGACCTGGCGTTCGCCTGGCGCGCCTGCCGTGCGGTGAAGTCGAACGCGATCCTGCTCGCGCACGACGGCGCCGCGGTCGGCGTCGGCATGGGTCAGGTCAACCGGGTGGACGCGGCCCGGCTCGCGGTGCAGCGCGCCGGTGACCGGTCGCGCGGCTCGGTCGCGGCCTCGGACGCGTTCTTCCCGTTCCCGGACGGGCTGGAGGTGCTGCTCGACGCCGGTGTCGCCGCGGTCGTGCAGCCCGGCGGTTCGGTGCGCGACGAGCTGGTGGTCGCGGCCTGTGCGAAGGCGGGCGTCGCGATGTACCTGACCGGAACGCGGCACTTCGCGCACTGAGTCCGCTCTCCGCGGCCGTCGGCCCGGGTCGCCGTGTGCGGCCCGGGCCGCGCCGTGTCCGGGGCTTCTCGCGGTCCGCACCGCGGAAACTGTCGGGGTGGCGTGCGACGGTGCTCCGCATCGGCCCGGACATCCCCCGACCGGGGGCTGCGCAGGGCCGATCCGGCCTCTATGATTCGAACATCAGTTCGAGCATGCGTCGTCTTCCCCACGGCGTGCCGGACAGGTTCCGACCGGTCAGCGGGCCGGTCGCGGTGCGTGGGAGCGGGGGAGGTCCGTGTGGTGAGGGCTGTGGATACCGGTGCGGGTGGGGACCCGGAGCCGGTGTTCGACCCGGCGGAGGTGTCGGGTCCGGTGATCGGAGCCGGCACGTGGTGCGCGGGGGCGGACGGGGATCCCGTCCCCGTCGGTCACGCCGGCCCCGGAAGCGGGTACGCCGGGCCCCGTGCTCCGGAGGGCGGGCGGGAGCCGCTCGCCGGGGCACGGGGCCCGGCCGGGGGTGGCGTGCCGCCCGCGGACCGGCTGGCCACGGCCCGTCGGGTGCTGCACCGGATGGAGGCCAGGGCGGATCCCGAGCGGTCCCGCCCGCGCGCAGGCCCTTGCACCGGATCCGCGCGCCCGGCCGGGGTCACCATCGGAGCCGCCGCCGGGGCCGCGGCTGCCCCGGTGGATCCGCTGGGCCCCGGCGATCCGGTGCTGCCGGTGCTCGGCCCACTGTCCGGGCTGCTGCCCGGCGGCGGGTTGCGTCGCGGCTCCACGGTCGCGGTCGGTGCCGGGGCGGGCGCCGGTTCGCTGTTGTTCGCGCTGCTGGCGGCGGCGTCCGCGGAGGGAGCGTGGGCGGGAGTGGTCGGCCGGCCGGGCCTGGGGGCGACGGCGGCGGCCGAGAGCGGTGTCCGGCTGGACCGGTTGGCGCTGGTCCCGGATCCGGGGGCCGACGTGGTCCCGGTCACCGCGGCCCTGCTCGACGGGCTGGATCTGGTCGTGGTCGCCGGTCCGGAGCGGGCCGGGTTGCGCGCGGCGGACCGTCAGCGGCTGATGGCCCGGGCCCGGCAACGCGGGTCGGTGTTGCTGGCGCTGGGTTCCTGGCCGGGAGCCGACCTGCGGCTGCACTGCGAGCGGGCGCACTGGGAGGGGGCCGGTCGCGGGGCGGGCCGGCTCCGGTCGCGCCGGGTGGAGGTGCGCGCGCACGGCCGCGGGATCGGGCTCGCGGGCCGGGGTGCCGAGGTGCTGTTGCCGGGCCCGGGCGGGACCGTCGTCGAGGTCCAGGCCGAAGCCGGGATACCCGCGGTGCGGGTGGCCGGATGAGTGCCGAGGCCCGGGTACTCGCGGTCTGGTCCCCGGACTGGCCGGTCACCGCGGCGGCCCGGGCCGCGCACGTACCGGTGCACCGTCCGGCGGCGGTGTTCCATGCCAATCGGGTGCTGGCCTGCTCGGCGACCGCCCGCAGGTACGGGGTGCGGCGCGGGCTGCGCAGGCGCGAGGCGCAGGCCCGCTGTCCCGGGCTCGCGGTGCTCGCGCCGGATCCGGGCCGGGACGCGCGGCTGTTCGAGCCGGTCGCCGCGGCGGTCGAGGAGCTCGCCCCCGGCGTCGAGGTGGTCCGGCCCGGGCTGCTGGTGCTGCCGGCCCGCGGCCCGGTCGGCTGGTTCGGCGGCGAGCGGGCCGCGGTGGAACGGTTGATCGACCAGGTGGCGCTGCGGGCCGCCACCGAGTGCCAGATCGGGATCGCGGACGGGATGTTCGCCGCCGAGCTCGCGGCCCGCCGCGGTCGCGGGGTGCCTGCGGGCCGGTCGGCGGAGTTCCTGGCCCCGCTGGAGGTCGCCGAGCTGGACCGGGATCCGGATGTCGACCGGTCCACGCTGGTCGATCTGCTGCGCCGGCTCGGCCTGCGGTCGCTGGGGGCGTTCGCGGCGCTGGCCGAGGCCGACGTCGCCTCCCGGTTCGGCGCCGACGCGGTGGCCGCGCACCGGCTGGCCAGGGGCGTCGATCCGCGGCCCCCGGCCCGCCGGGTGCCGCCGGAGGAGCTGGCCGCGGCGATCGAGCTGGACCCGCCGGTGGACCGGGTGGATGCGGCCGCGTTCGCCGCCCGCGGGCTGGCCACCCGGCTGCACGAGGCGCTCGCCGGGCACGGTCTGGCGTGCACCCGGCTCGGGGTGCACGCGCGCACCGACAGCGGGGAGGAGCTGCTGCGGGTCTGGCGCTGCGCCGAGCCGCTGACCCCGGGCGGCACGGTCGACCGGGTGCGCTGGCAGCTCGACTCGTGGCTCGGGCGCGGCGGCTCCGGCACGCTGGTCGCGCTGCGCCTGACCCCCGAGGACACGGTGCAGGCCGGGGCGCTGCAGCGCGGGCTGTGGGGCGACGTCGGCGAGGCCGACGAGCGGGCCGGGCGGGCGCTGGTCCGGGTGCAGGCGCTGCTCGGGCCGGAGGCGGTGCTCACCGCGGTCCCGGCCGGCGGTCGGGACCCCGGCGAGCGGATCCGGCTGGTGCCCTGGGGGGAGGAGCGGACCGCCGAGGTCGCGGGCACGTCGCCGAAGGATCCGCCGGCGTCCTGGCCGGGGCGGTTGCCGGCACCGTCGCCGGCGACGGTGCCGCCGGAGCCGGTACCGGTCCGGCTGTTCGCGGCCGGTGGCGCCGAGGTGCACCCGGCCGCCCCGGACCTGCTCGACGGCGCCCCGCACCGGATCTCCGGTGGTGGTGGCCCGGACCGGGAGATCACCGACTGGGCCGGTCCCTGGCCGATGGGGGCCCGCTGGTGGGCACCCGGCGATCCCGGCCCGGCGGTGCGGGTGCAGGCCGTCCTCGCCGACGGGACGGCACTGCTGCTCGTGCACCGGGCCGGCGGCTGGGCGGTGGCCGGTGTCTACGACTGAGCGACGCGTGCCGCCCACCGGCTCACCGGGCCGGAACGCCGGTCAGGTCCACCGCGAACCGGCCGATCGCCGAGCCCATCGCGGTGAGGTTGCGGTCCAGCGCCGTCCGGTCGATGTTGGTCAGCCGGTCGCACGCGGTGTGGTAGCACGGATCGAACGACTGGCCCGCCGTGCCGCCCCACTTCTCGGCCTGCTCCGGCGTCTTCTGTTTCTCGGCGCCGGTGAACAGGCCACCCGCCGGGACCCCGGCGTCGATGAAGGGCCCGTAGTCCGAGCGGCCGTCGAAGGCGGTGCCCTCCGGGCCGGGCACCCCGGCGGCGACGAGCGCGTCGGTCAGCACCCGTTCCGCGGTCTCCGAACCGGGCGGTCCGGCCTGCCCGCCGAGGCCGTCGGAGTCGTCGCCGTCGTAGACGAGGTAGGCCGGGTTCGGGGAGGCGACCATGTCGAAGTTCAGGTAGAGCGCGATCCGGGCCAGGTCCGGTTCGGAGAGCCCCTCGACGTACTTCGTCGCGCCGACCAGGCCGATCTCCTCGGCGCCCCACCATGCGAAACGCACCTGCTGCCCGGCGGGCGGAGCCGGGCCGAGCTTCTGCGCGACCTCCAGCAGCGCCGCGCTGCCGCTGCCGTTGTCGTTGATTCCGGCCCCCTCGGGCGCCGAGTCCAGGTGCGCCCCTGCCACCAGCACCCGGTCCGGGTCGCCGGTCGTCGTCTCGGCGATCACGTTGCGCGAGGTCTGCTGCTCGATGGTGGTGTCCAGCAGCAGGGTGGCCTGCTGCCCGTCCTGCAGGCCGGCACCCGCGGACCTGGTCACCGATGCCGTCGGGACGACCTCCGGGGTGTCCTCGAGGGTGGCGGGCAGCGCCGCGTCCTCGGTGTTCACGATGATCACGGCGCCGGCCCCGGCCGCGCCGGCCAGCTGGGACTTCTGCCCGAACGGGCAGACGCCCCGCTCGACGACGGCGATCGCCCCGGCCGGCATCCCGGCGTAGTCCTCCGCCTCGCAGCCGGGGGTCGGGTCCTGCGGGGCGCGCGCCCGCACGGACAGCGGCGCGGTCAGCCCGCCGGGCGGGGTGGCGGGGGAGAAGCTGAGCACCTCGGTGGGGACGGGCGCGTCCGCGACCGTCAGCCGGGCGTCGTTCGAGGTGAAGGTGCGGACGTCGAACGAGGGGGTCTGCACCTCGTATCCGGCCGCGCGCAGCTCGCCCACGACGTAGTCGACGCTCGCGTCGTAACCCGATGTGCCGACCGCGCGGTTGCCGTCGTTCGCGTCGGCGATCCGCTCCAGCTCCTGCAGGTGGGCGTAGGCGGCATCGGCGCTGACCTCGGCCGCGAGCCGCTCCGGCAGACCGGGATCGGCCTGGCCGCCGCTGCTCGCCGCGGAGGTCCCGGTGTCCAGCGTCGCCGTCGCGCCCGGCTCGGCGGGCACGTTCGCGCAGGCGGCCAGCGCGGCCGCGGCGACCCCGGCCCCGAGCACGCGCACCAGCCGGTGGGTGGCGCGCCGACCCGGTGTCCCGGCGCGGCCCGCCGCTTCCGTCGTTCCCGTCGTTCCCACCCGCATGGCCCCCCACCCCTGCTGTCCGGCCCGGCGCCGGTCGAAGTCCGTGCCGTCCACAACGGCCGGGCGTCCGGCATCGGGTGTGGACACGCCGTGCAACGGCGATCGCCACACGGTAGCCGTGATCGAACGGCCGGGCTCGCCACGACCGTGGATTCCGGGGTGCCGATCCATGGCGGATCCACGGCCGGGTCTCAGTCACTCCACAGGTTCGGCTGGTGGACTCGTCGGTGTCGGCGCAGGACCGGAAGCGGCTCGCCGGCGATCGACGGGGACGTCCGAGTGGCCCCGCGGCCCGGCGCTGGGGAGCGGCCGGTGCCGCGGCGGAACTCGGTACAGCCGTGCGGGGCCGGCCGGCGCTGGGGAGCAGCCGGCCGGTCCCCGCACGGCAGCTCCGTCGTGTGCCCTCTCCGGATCGGGTCGCACCCGACCATCGTCATCGAACTTTTGTTCGACTATGCTCGGCATGTGGGCTGGCAGAATCCGGATGTCCCGTGGTCCGAGCTGGAGGGTGCGCTCTCCGGCCGTGCGGTGACCGGTTCGTCCCTGCGCGGTGGCCCGGAGGAGGGCGACGGGGGCGACTCACCGGCCTGGTCGGCGCACCGTGGCCCCTACGAGCCGCCCGAGGGGCTGCGCCCGGCCGCGGCGGGTGCGGTGCCCTATGCGGAGCTGCACTGCCACTCGCACTTCAGCTTCCTCGACGGCGCGAGCTCCCCGGAGGAGCTGGTCGAGCGGGCCGCCGAGCTGGGGCTGGAGGCGGTCGCGCTCACCGACCACGACGGCATGTACGGCGTGGTCCGGTTCGCCGAGGCGGCCCGGGCGCTCGGGATGCGGACCGTGTTCGGGGCCGAGCTGAGCCTGGGCCTGTCCGCCCCGCAGGCCGGCGTCGCCGACCCGGAGGGAGAGCACCTGCTCCTGCTGGCCCGCGGCCCATCGGGCTACCGGGCGTTGTGCCGCACGATCTCCGCCGCGCAGATGCGCGGCGGCGAGAAGGGCCGCCCGGTCTACGACCTCGACGAGGTGGTCGCCGACACCGCGGGTGCGGTGGTCGTGCTCACCGGCTGCCGCAAGGGCGCGGTGCGCCGGGCACTCGACCGGGGCGGGCCGGCGGCGGCCGCAGTCGCGCTGGAGAACCTGGCGCAGCGGTTCGGCCGGGAGCACGTCCGGGTCGAGCTGACCGCGCACGGCGATCCGTGCGACACCGAGCGGAACGACGCGCTGGCCGCGCTGGCCGCCGCGGCCGGGATCGGCACCGTCGCGACCACCGCCGCGCACTACGCGACGCCGGACCGGGCGCCGCTGGCCGCTACGGTCGCCGCGGTGCGGGCCCGCCGCGGCCTGGACGAGATCGATCCCTGGCTGCCCGTCGCGGGCACCGCGCACCTGCGGTCGGGGGCGGAGATGGCGCTGCGGTTCGACGACCGGTATCCGGGCGCGGTCGCCCGGGCCGCGGAGCTGGGCCGGGAACTGGCGTTCGAGCTGCATCTGGTCGCCCCGGACCTGCCACCGTTCGACGTGCCGCCGGGGGAGACCGAGGCGACCTGGCTGCGGAAGCTGACCCGGATCGGCGTCATGACCCGGTACGGCAGCGAGGCCGAGCATCCGTTCGCCGCGCACACCGTGCAGCGTGAGCTGGCGATCATCGAACAGAAGAACTTCCCCGGCTACTTCCTGATCGTGCACGACATCGTGGACTTCTGCCGTCGCTCGGGGATCTTCTGCCAGGGCCGGGGATCCGCGGCGAACTCCGCGGTCTGTTACGCGCTGGGCATCACGAACGTCGACGCGGTACGCCACGGTCTGCTGTTCGAGCGGTTCCTGTCGCCGGACCGGGACGGTTACCCCGACATCGATCTGGACATCGAGTCCGGTCGCCGGGAGGAGGCCATCCAGTACGTGTACCGCCGCTACGGCCGGTTGTTCGCCGCGCAGGTCGCGAACGTCATCACCTATCGCCCGCGGTCGGCGGTCCGAGACACCGCCCGGGCGCTCGGGTTCTCACCCGGCCAGCAGGACGCATGGAGCAAGCGGGTGGAGCGGTGGCACGCCCTGGAGGCGGAGGCGCTGCCGCAGGACATGCCCGATCGGCTCGTCGAGCTCGCCGGGCAGCTGATGGGGGCGCCCCGGCATCTGGGCATCCACTCCGGCGGGATGGTCATCTGCGACCGGCCGGTGTCCGAGGTCGTCCCGGTGGAGTGGGCCCGGATGGCGGACCGGACGGTCGTGCAGTGGGACAAGGAGGACTGCGCCTCCGCGGGGCTGGTCAAGTTCGACCTGCTCGGCCTGGGGATGCTCACCGCGCTGCACCTGATGGTGGATCTGGTGGCCCGGCACGACGGCACCCGGATCGAGCTGCACGAGATCGGCGAGTCCGATCCGGAGGTCTACGCGATGCTGTCGCGGGCCGACTCGGTCGGGGTGTTCCAGGTGGAGTCCCGGGCCCAGATGGCGACGCTGCCGCGGCTGCGCCCGCGCGAGTTCTACGACCTGGTCGTCGAGGTCGCGCTGATCCGGCCCGGCCCGATCCAGGGCGGCTCGGTGCATCCCTACATCCGCCGCCGCAACGGTCTGGAGGACTGGGAGCACGATCACGAGCTGCTGAAACCGGCACTGGACAAGACCCTGGGCATTCCGCTGTTCCAGGAGCAGATGATGCAGATCGCGGTCGACGTCGCCGGGTTCTCCGCCGCCGAGGCCGACGAGCTGCGCCGGGCGATGGGGGCCAAACGCTCCACCGAGCGGATGGAGCGGCTGCGCGATCGGTTCTTCGACGGGATGGCGGCGAACGGGATCACTGGTGAGCTGGCGTCGAGGATCTTCACCAGGATGCTGGCGTTCGCGAACTTCGGGTTCCCGGAGAGCCATTCGATCAGCTTCGCGGCGCTCGTCTACTACTCGGCCTGGTTCAAGCGCTACCACCCGGCGGCCTTCTGCGCGGCGCTGCTCAACGCCCAGCCGATGGGTTTCTACTCGCCGCAGTCGCTGGTCGCCGACGCGCGACGGCACGGGGTGCTGGTCCGCGGGCCGGACGTGAACTCCGGCGGGGCCGACGCGATCCTGCAGGCGGTGGGCGAGGACGAGCCGGAGAGCACCGGCGGATGGGCGATCCGGCTCGGCCTGTCCGGGATCCGGACGATCGGCTCCGAACTCGCCGGGGTGATCGAGGCGGAACGGGCCGCGGCGGGGTCGTTCGCCGATCTCGCGGACCTGGCCCGCCGGGTCCGGTTGACCGGACCGCAGGCCGAGGCGCTGGCTACCGCCGGTGCGTTCGGCTGCTTCGGGGTGGACCGGCGGGAGGCACTGTGGGCGGCCGGTGTGGTCGCGGGGGTGCGTCCGGAACACCTGCCGGGGACCGCCGTCGGCCTGGCGGCGCCCGCGTTGCCCGGGATGACCGAGGCCGAGCTGACCGTCTCCGACGTCTGGGCCACCGGTGTCTCTCCGGACAGTCATCCGGTGCAGCACCTGCGCGCCGAGCTCGATGCGCTCGGTGCGGTCCGGATCGACCGGCTCGACGCCGTCGGGCGCCGGGAGC
This sequence comes from Pseudonocardia autotrophica, assembly GCF_003945385.1. NCBI lineage: Bacteria > Bacillati > Actinomycetota > Actinomycetes > Pseudonocardiales > Pseudonocardiaceae > Pseudonocardia > Pseudonocardia autotrophica. The sequence continues at coordinate 6,120,875 of NZ_AP018920.1, read as the reverse complement.
AGGCCCGCCGGAACGAGCATCAGCACCGGTCCGGGCCGGACGCACCGCCCCGAGTGCTGGTCGGAGGTCTGGTCACGCACCGGCAGCGTCCGGCGACGGCGGGCGGGGTGACGTTCGTGAACCTGGAGGACGAGTCCGGGATGCTCAACGTGACCTGTTCGGAGGGGCTGTGGGCCCGGTACCGGTCGGTGGCGCTGGGCAGTGCCGCGCTGCTGGTGCGCGGCCGGCTGGAACGCAGCCCGGAGGGGGTGCTGAACCTGCTGGCCGATCGGTTGCAGCGGATGCCGCTGGCGGTCACGGTGCGGTCTCGCGACTTCCGCTGAGGCGCCCACCCCCGCAAGGGTGGGCGCCCCGGCGCGGTCAGGACCGGACGAGCGGATTGCCCATCGCCATCGCGCGTCCACCGAGGGTCTGACCGAACGCGTCGAACAGGATGTAGGCGAACACCGCGCAGAACGCGAACGTGGTGATCCCGGCGATCGGGAAGAGCCCGGCGTTTCCGGCCGTCACCCCCAGGTAGGCGAGCACGAACGTGATGTCGACCAGTACGAACCCGATGGTGAACATCAGCGGCAGCCGCAGGGTGGCCAGCGTCAGCAGGATGAAGACCAGGGTGAACGACAGCAGGTAGGTCGACTGGATGGATCCGATCTGGGCGGTGGACAGCGCCTCACCGGTGCCCGCATCGATGATCCAGCCGTTGTTCAGTGCCATCAGCAGCACGCCGAAGCTGGTCCAGAACGCGGAGAAGACCCCGAAGATCGCGGCGGAGACGCTGTCCCCGACCCGCAGGGCGGAGATCGCGGCGATCATCATGAACAGGCCGGCCGAGAAGGTCAGAGCGGGAATCATCCCGCCGGGCAGTGCGGTGGTGTCGAGGTAGCCGACGAACCACAGCCCCAGCGTGATGCCCGCGGGCAGGAAACAGATCAGGCCCAGCAGTGCGGGGTTGGCGGTCGGCGGTGCAACCGCCGCGGGCGGTGCCGCGGGGGCTGCAGCGGCGGTCTCGCTCTCCACGCTCATGGGTAACTCCTCGTCGAGTTGTGGCCGGTCCGGCACCGGCTGTGTGATTCTGCTCTCGTCGAGATCGTTTCCGGCCCCTCCGGAGGACCAGACCGCGCCCCCTCCTCCAGATGCACGCTCCGCGCGAATCTGCGCAGGTCACGGTCCGGTGTTCCACTACCTTCCCGGCACGTACGCGCCATTCGATCAGGTTCGGTGACCTGTCCGGGTACCTGCGAGGATGGCCGGGTGAGCGCACGGGTGATGGACGGCAAGGCGACGCTGGCGGACCTGCTGGAGGACCTGCGGTCGCGGGTGGAGAAGCTGGTGGCGGCGGGGGTGACCCCCGGGCTGGGCACCGTGCTGGTCGGGGACGATCCCGGTTCGCAGGCCTATGTGCGGGGTAAGCACCGGGACTGCGCCAAGGTGGGGATCACCTCGCTGCAGCGTGAGCTGCCCGCCGACGCGAGCCAGGCGCAGGTCGAGGACGTGATCGACGAGCTGAACGCGGACCCGTCCTGCACCGGGTTCATCGTGCAGCTGCCGCTGCCCGCCGGGCTCGATGCGGGTGCTGCGCTGGAGCGGGTCGACCCGGCCAAGGACGCCGACGGCCTGCACCCGGTCAACCTGGGGCGTCTGGTGCTCGGCGAGCCGGGCCCGCTGCCGTGCACCCCGCGCGGGATCGTGGAGCTGTGCCGCCGCTTCGACGTGGAGCTCGACGGCGCCCGGGTGGTGGTCGTCGGTCGTGGTGTGACGGTCGGGCGTCCGCTCGGCCTGCTGCTGACCCGCCGCAGCGAGAACGCGACGGTGACCCTCTGCCACACCGGTACCCGTGACCTGTCGGCGCACCTGAGGGAGGCCGACGTCGTGGTCGCAGCGGCGGGGAAGGCCGGACTGATCGGCGCGGACCAGATCCGGCCGGGTGCCACGGTGCTGGACGTCGGTGTCACCCGGACCGATCTCGGTCTGGTCGGGGACGTCTCTCCGGAGGTGGCCGAGGTGGCCGGGAAGCTGGCCCCGATGCCCGGTGGCGTGGGCCCGATGACGCGGGGGATGCTTCTGACGAACGTCGTCGAGGCAGCCGAACGCAGCTTGTCGGAGTGAGCAGCCGGACCGGGCACGGACTGCGGGCCCGCCTGCGTGCGCACTGGCCGCTGCTCGTGGTGCTCCTGATCGCCCTGGTCGGTCTGCAGCGGGTGGTGACCGAGCACTGGCGGGAGGGCTCCGCGCTGTTCGCGGTGGCGTTGCTGGTCGCGACCGGCTTGCGGGTCACGCTGCCGCAGGACCGGGTGGGGCTGCTCGCGATCCGCGGCCGGTACACCGACGCACTGATCTACGGCGGATTCGGTGTCGCGGTCCTGCTGCTCGCCCTGACGATCACCAGCAGCTCGCTCACGGTCAGCTGACCGCGGACCGGCCGGCGGCGCCGCTCAGCGCCGGGTGTCGCCGGGGGTGGCGGGACTGGCCGGGCGCCGGGTCGGCGGACGGCGCGGACCGGCCGGTCGCTTGCTGCCGGGCCGGCCGGGGCCGGTGCTGGTGGCGCTCGGCGGGACCGGCCGGGCGGGGCGGGGGTCCCGGGGCGGCGCGGTCGTCGGGTGCTCGATAATGATCATCGCTATCGAGATTCTACCGGCGCGGTGCGCACGCTCGGTGACCGGGGATGGTCCGGACGGGTCGATGATCATCCCGGGCGATCGTCGTTGATCACCCGATGATCGCAACGAAGATCGTCGAATGCACCCGACCGGCGGTGCCGTGCCCCGATCCGGATATCGGATCGCGAACTCTGCGTCAGGGCTGCTGCCGGGTCGGCAGGGTGAGGATCTCGGCGCCGTCGCGGGTGATCGCGATCGTGTGCTCGCTGTGTGCGGTGCGGCAGCCGGTCGCGCTCCGGAGGGTCCAGCCGTCCTCGTCGGTGACCAGCTCGTCGGTGTCCGCCATCACCCACGGCTCGAGCGCCAGCAGCAGTCCGGGGCGCAACCGGTAGCCGCGCCCGGGGCGTCCGGTGTTCGTGATGTGCGGATCCTGGTGCATCGTCGTGCCGATGCCGTGCCCGCCGAACTGGGTGTTGATCGCATACCCCAGCCCGCCGAGTACCGAGCCGATGGCGTGGGAGATGTCGCCGATGCGGGCTCCCGGGCGGGCGGCCGCGATCCCGGCGGCCAGTGCCTGTTCGGTCGCGTCGATCAGCGCGAGGCTCGCCGCTTCGGCGTGGTCACCCACGACGAAACTGATGGCGGAGTCCGCGGCGATCCCGTCCACGGTGAGCGCGAGATCGAGGGTGAGCAGGTCGCCGTCGGCGAGCCGTCGGTCGTGCGGGCGTCCGTGCAGGACGGCGTCGTTGACGGCCGTGCAGACGTGGTGGCCGAACGGGCCGCGCCCGAAGGACGGCGCGTAGTCGACGTAGCAGGACGTCCCGCCGCCCTCGGCGATCAGGGTGGCGGCCAGCCGGTCGAGATCCAGCAGGTTCGTGCCGGGCGTGCTGTGGCTGCGCAGCTCCTGCAGGACGTCGGCGACCAGTGCGCCGGCGGACCGTGCGCGGGCGACTTCTGCGGGGTTCAGGATCTCGATCACGGGTGCCCTCCGGCGGCGTCCAATAACAATACCGGTCAAACTGTACCGGTACTATCATCGGCGTCATGGTCAGGCTTCCGCTCACCCCCGCCGAGATCGAGCGCGGTCGTCGCCTCGGCTGTCTCCTCCGCACGGCCAGGGGGAGGCGCTCGATGCTCGACACCGCGCTGGACGCCGGCGTCTCGCCGGAGACGCTCCGCAAGATCGAGTCCGGCCGGGTCGCCACCCCCGCCTTCCCGACGATCGCGGCGATCGCCGACGTCCTCGGTCTCTCGCTGGACGAGGTGTGGGCCGAGATCTCCCGCCCGGAGGTCGCGGCGACGGCGCCGCCTGCGGCGTAGCGGCGACGCGACGAGGGCCCGTCCTGACCGGACGGGCCCTCGTGCGCTGCGGGTGCGGGTAGCGGATCAGGCCTTGCCGGCGAACCCGTCGATCGTGGCGTTGAAGGTGGCGCTCGGGCGCATCACCTCGTCGACCCGGGCCCGGTCCACGTAGTAGTAACCGCCCAGGTCGACCGGCTCGCCCTGGACCGCGTTCAGCTCGGCGACGATCGCCTCCTCCTGCTCACCGAGGGTGCCGGCGAGCGGGGCGAACACCGCCGCCAGCTCCGGGTCCTCGGTCTGCGCGGCGAGCGCCTGCGCCCAGTAGAGCGCGACGTAGAAGTGGCTGCCCCGGTTGTCCAGCTCGCCGGCCTTGCGCGAGGGGGACTTCCCGTTCTCCAGCAGCTTGCCGGTCGCCTCGTCCAGGGTCTGGCCGAGCAGCTTCGCGCGGAGCGGGTCCGGCGACTTCGAGGCCAGCATCTCCAGCGACACGGCCAGCGCCAGGAACTCGCCGAGCGAGTCCCACCGCAGGTGGTTCTCCTTCTGCAGCTGCTGGACGTGCTTCGGGGCCGAACCGCCTGCGCCGGTCTCGAACAGGCCGCCGCCGTTCATCAGCGGGACGATCGAGAGCATCTTCGCCGAGGTGCCCAGCTCGAGGATGGGGAACAGGTCGGTCAGGTAGTCGCGCAGCACGTTGCCGGTGACCGAGATGGTGTCCTCGCCCTTGCGGGCGCGCTCCAGGGTGTAGCGGGTCGCCTCGGCGACATCGAGGATCTCGATGGTCAGGCCGTCGGTGTCGTGCTCGCCCAGGTACTTCTCGACCTTGGCGATCAGCTGCGCGTCGTGGGCGCGCGCGGAGTCCAGCCAGAACACGGCGGGGGAGCCGGTCGCGCGGGCCCGCTCGACGGCGAGACCGACCCAGTTGCGGATCGGGGCGTCCTTGGTCTGGCAGGCGCGCCAGATGTCGCCCTCGGCGACCTCGTGCGACAGCCGGACCTCGCCCGAGCCGGCGTCGACCACCCGGACGGTGCCCGCCGACGCGATCTCGAAGGTCTTGTCGTGGCTGCCGTACTCCTCGGCCTTCTGCGCCATCAGGCCGACGTTCGGGACGGTGCCCATCGTCGTCGGGTCGAAGGCGCCGTTGGCGATGCAGTGCTTGACGGTCTCGTCGTACAGCTCGGCGTAGGACGAGTCCGGGATGACGAACTTGGCGTCCTGGGTCGCGTCGTCGGCGTTCCACATCTGGCCCGACGACCGGATCGCGGCCGGCATCGAGGCGTCGATGATCACGTCGCTCGGCACGTGCAGGTTGGTGATCCCGCGCGCGGAGTCGACCTGGGCCAGCGCCGGGCCGGTGGCGTAGGCGTCGTCGATCGCCTTCTCGATCGCGGCCCGCTTGTCGGCGGGCAGCTTCTCGATCGCGGACAGCACCGACGCCAGGCCGTCGTCCGGGTCGGCGCCGACCGACGCCAGGTCCTCGCCGTAGGTCTCGAAGACCTCCGGGAAGTAGGCCCGCACCGCGTGCCCGAAGATGATCGGGTCGGAGACCTTCATCATCGTGGCCTTGAGGTGCACCGAGAACAGGACGCCCTGCTCCTTCGCCTCGGCGATCTGCTCGGTCAGGAAGCTGCGCAGGGCCTCCTTGCGGAGTACGGCGCCGTCGATCACCTCGCCCTCGAGGACCTTCACCGATTCCTTGAGGACGCTGACGGTGCCGTCGGCGGCCACGTGCTCGATCCGCACGGCGCCGTCGGACGGCGCGGTGAACGACGTCTCGGAGTGCCGGAAGTCCCCGTCGGACATGGTCGCGACGTGGCTGCGCGAATCGGCGCTCCAGGCACCCATCGAGTGCGGGTGCTTGCGCGCGAAGTTCTTCACCGACAGCGGCGCGCGCCGGTCGGAGTTGCCCTCGCGCAGTACCGGGTTGACCGCGGAGCCCTTGACCGAGTCGTAGGCGGCGCGGGCGGCCCGCTCCTCGTCGGTCCCGGGGTTCTCCGGGTAGTCCGGGATCGCGTACCCGCCGGCCTGCAGCTCCCGGATCGCGGCCTTGAGCTGCGGGATCGAGGCACTGATGTTGGGCAGCTTGATGATGTTGGCGTCCGGCGTGGTCGCCAGCTCGCCCAGCTCGGCGAGCGCGTCCGGTACGCGCTGCGCGTCGGTCAGCCGGTCCGGGAACTTCGCCAGGATCCGGCCGGCCAGCGAGATGTCGCGGGTCTCCACGTCGACCCCGGCCTGCCCGGCGAACGCCTCGATGACCGGCAGGAAGGAATGGGTCGCCAGCGCAGGCGCTTCGTCGGTGTACGTGTAGATGAGCTTCATCGCGTGTCTGGCCTGCCTCGGCTCGTCGTCGGATCTCCTGCGACGGGTGGCGCGGGGGGACGAGCCCGGGGTGACCGGGCGGGTCCCCGGCGCGGCGACCCGCATCTGCGCGCACACGCTATCCCGCACCCACCCCGCGACGCCCGCAGGAGTAACCGGTCCGACACCCCGGTCGGTGGATCTCCCCGCCGTGCCGGAGCGGTTACCGTACGTGCGACGACGGTGGCGGGAAGGGGACCACACGCGTGGCGAAGGTGAAGCTCGGGCTGTCCCGGAAGTCGTTGCTGACCGGCTGGCCGCTGGTCGGCCTGATCGGGGTCGGTCTGACCGCGATCGCCCTGGGCTACGGCGGTGCGACCGGGAGCCTGGAGAACGCGTGCACGGTGACCGTCCAGGCGGCCGAGGTGACCGTCCGGGCCGCGCCGAGCGCGACCGCGCAGGCGGTGGAGACCCTCCGCAACGGCCAGGAGGTCCCGGCCGAGGCGATCGTCGACACCGGGTTCCGCAAGCTCACCGGCGGCGAGCGGTGGGTCCCGTCGGACAGCGTCGCCGCGACGGCGGGGAGCGTCTGCTGAGCCCGTTCCGGGCGGTGGCGGACGGTGCGGGAGAGTAGGCGGGTGGTTGCCGTCCGTGTTCTCAGCACCGTGAACGTCAACGGCGTCCGGGCCGCCTCGACCAAGGGGTTGCTCGACTGGCTGGCGGGTACCGCGGCCGACGTCGTCTGTCTGCAGGAGGTCCGGGCCCGCCCCGAGGAGCTGCCCGAGGCCTTCCGGGCGACCCTCGACGAGCACGGCTGGCACCTGCGGATGGCGCCGTCGGAGACCGCGAAGGGCCGCAACGGCGTCGCGGTGCTGAGCCGGGCCGAGCCGGAGGCGGTGCGGGTCGGGTTCGGCGATCCGGCCACCGACCTCGACGGCCGCTACCTCGAGGTCGACCTGCCCGGCGGGGTCACCGTCGGGTCGCTCTACCTGCCGAAGGGGCTCGCCGGGACCGAGAAGCAGGACGCCAAGGACGCGTTCTGCAAGACCTTCGGGGATCACTTGCGTACCGCGTTCGGCCGGTGCGTGGCCACCGGCCGCGAGATGGTCGTGGCCGGCGACTGGAACATCGCACCGACCGAGCTGGACCTGCGGAACTGGCGGGGCAACCGGAAGAACTCGGGCTTCCTGCCGCACGAGCGGGCCTGGTACGCGGGGCTGCTGGAGCACGGCTGGGCCGATCTGGTCCGCGACCAGCACCCGGACGTCGACGGGCCGTACTCGTGGTGGAGCTACCGCGGGCGGGCCTTCGACAACGACGTGGGCTGGCGGATCGACCACCTGCTCGGCACACCCGGTGTCGCGGCCGCCGCGACCGGCGCCGCCGTCGAGCGGGCGCCGTCGCACGACCGGCGCTGGTCCGACCACGCCCCGGTGACGGTCCGGCTGGGGGAACCCGGATGACCGGGACCGGCGTCGTCGGCGGCCGTTACGTGCTGCTCGACGCACTGGACCGGCGGGGTCTCGGCCCGGTCCGCCGTGCCGAGGACCGGATCACCGGACGATCGGTGGCGGTCACCGAGATCGCGGTTCCGGCGCACGGCGACGGCCTGCGGGAGCGTCTGCTCGACGAGGTGCGGGCCGCGGGCCGGCTGCAGCATCCCGGGGTGGTCGGCGTCCTCGACCTGATCACCGACCGGACCCCGGACGGTGCGCTGCGCGAGTACCTGGTCACCGAGCATCCGGACGCCCGGCCGCTGAGCGGGCTCGTCGAGGGTGGACCGATCGCCCCGAACCGGGCTGCGGCGATCGGCCGGGACGTGCTCGCGGCGCTGCGCGCCGTGCACGCCGACGGCGGCACCCACGGCGGCCTCGATCCGGACTGCGTGCTGCTGGCCCCGGACGGCTCCGCGCTGGTCACCGATCTCGGCCTGGCCCGCGCCGTCGGCCGGGCACCGGGGATGTTCGCCCCGCCCGAGCGTCGCGACGGGATCGGCGACTCCCCGGCGGCCGACCTGTGGAGCCTCGGTGCCCTGCTGCAGCACACCGCGGGCAGGCGGATCCCGCCCGGTGGCCCGCTGGAGCGGGCGATCGCCGGGCTGACCGCCGCCGAGCCCGCGGACCGGTCCGGCCCGGACGAGGCGCAGGCGTTGCTGGAGCGGGCCGCCCGGCCCCGCCCGGCCGGTGGTGACCAGGACCGCAACCGCCGGATCCTGCTGGTGGTGGCCGGGCTGTTGCTGGTCGCGGTCGTCGCGATGCTGCTCTGGGCGACCCGCTGAAAACCGGTGGAGACGGTCGGCAGGATGGGGTCATGACCGAGCACCCCGCCGACCATCCGCGGGTCGCCGCGGTGAAGGAGGCGCTGCGCGCCGCGGGCGCCGATCCGGCGTCGATCGCCGGGATGATCCTGCTCCCGGACGCGGTGACCACCGCTGCCGCTGCGGCCGCGGCGCTCGACGTGGAGGTCGGCCAGATCGCCAACTCGCTGGTGTTCGATGCCGACGGCGAGCCGCTGCTCGTGCTCACCTCGGGGCGGCACCGGGTGCACACCGGCCGGGTTGCGGCCCTGATCGGGGCGCGGACCGTCGGCCGTGCCGACCGGGACCTGGTGAAGGCGGCCACCGGGCAGGTCATCGGCGGGGTGGCGCCGGTCGGGCATCCGGCTCCGCTGCGCACGCTGGTCGACGTCGCGCTCGACGACTACGACCGGGTCTGGGCGGCCGGCGGGGTCGCACGGTCGGTGTTCCCGACGACGTTCGCCGAGCTCGTCACCGTCACCGGGGGTGCGGCGGCACAGGTCGGAGAGTGACCCGCGCCACGTGTTGAGTACCCGTTGAGGATCGACGGTCGCTGTGGTGATGCGGGAAACCTACTGTGGGTCCATGGCCGACACTCCTGCCGTCTCCGTTCCGGCCGAGGCCGCCCCGCCCGCCTCCGCGATCCGGCGGGCGCTGCGGCGCGTCCGGGACGGGGCGACGCTGGACGTCACCGAGGCCGCGGTGCTGCTCGCCGCGCGCGGTGACGATCTCGACGAACTGCTCACGCACGCGGGCCGGGTGCGCGACGCGGGGCTGGTCGAGGAAGGGCGCCCCGGCGTCGTCACCTACTCCCGCAACGTGTTCATCCCGCTGACCCGGCTGTGTCGGGACCGGTGCCACTACTGCACGTTCGCGACGGTGCCGCACCGGCTCGAGTCGATGTTCCTGGAGCGCGACGAGGTCGTCGAGATCGCCCGTCAGGGCGCCGCGCAGGGATGCAAGGAAGCGCTGTTCACCCTCGGCGACCGGCCGGAGGACCGCTGGCCGCAGGCCCGCGAGTGGCTCGACGCCCGCGGCTACGAGTCCACCCTCGACTACGTCCGGGCGTGCGCGATCGCGGTGCTGGAGGAGACCGGGCTGCTGCCGCACCTCAACCCGGGCGTCATGTCCTGGGAGGAGGCGACCCGGCTCAAGCCGGTCGCGGCCAGCATGGGAATGATGCTGGAGACCACCTCGCAGCGGCTGTTCGAGAAGGGCGGCCCGCACTTCGGCAGCCCCGACAAGGAGCCCGCGGTCCGGCTGCGCGCGCTGACCGACGCCGGCCGGGTCGGCATCCCCTTCACCACCGGCATCCTGATCGGGATCGGGGAGAACCGCACCGAGCGGGCCGAGTCGCTGTTCGCGATCCGCTCCACCGCGCGGGCGCACGGGCACGTGCAGGAGGTGATCGTCCAGAACTTCCGGGCCAAGCCGGACACCGCGATGGCGCACGACCCGGACGCCGATCTCGACGACCTGGCCGCGACGATCGCCGTCGCCCGCGTGGTGCTCGGCCCGAAGATCCGGCTGCAGGCCCCGCCGAACCTGGTCGGCGAGGAGTTCGGACTGATGGTGCGCGCCGGCATCGACGACTGGGGCGGGGTGTCCCCGGTGACCGTGGACCACGTGTCCCCGGAGCGGCCGTGGCCGGCCGTCGACGAGCTGGCCCGGGTCACCGCCGCCGAGGGCTTCGAGCTGCGGGAGCGGCTCACCGCCTACCCGAAGTACGTGCGGGCCGGGTCGCCGTGGATCGACACCCGGCTGCACGGTCACGTCGCCGCGCTCGCGACCGCCGACGGGCTCGCGGATCCGGACGCCGTCGTCGAGGGGCGGTCCTGGCAGGAGCCCGACGGCGGGTTCGCCTCCACCGGGCGCACCGACCTGAACAGCACCATCGACACGACCGGGCGCACCGACGACCGGCGCGGTGACTTCGGCTCCGTCTACGGCGACTGGGACTCGGTCGCCGCCGAGCTGGCCGAGCAGCGCTCCCGGGCACCCGAGCGGCTCGAGGGCGACGTGAAGGTGGGTCTGGAGCTGGCAGCGTCCGACCCGGCGGCGCTGCTCGACCCGGCGCACGCCGCGGCGGCGATGGCGGTGCTCACCGCCGACGGGTCGGCGCTGCAGACCCTCGTGCGGCTCGCCGACGACGTCCGCCGGTCGGTGAACGGCGACGACGTCACCTACGTCGTCAACCGGAACATCAATTTCTCGAACGTCTGCTACGTCGGCTGCCGGTTCTGCGCGTTCGCCCAGCGTGAGCGGGACGCCGACGCGTTCCGGCTCTCCCTCGACGAGGTCGCCGCGCGGGCCGCCGACGCCGCCCGGGACGGCGCGACCGAGGTCTGTATGCAGGGCGGGATCGACCCGCAGCTGCCCACCTCGTTCTACGGGGACCTGGTCCGTGGGGTGCACGAGGCCGTGCCCGGGATGCACGTGCACGCGTTCTCCCCGATGGAGATCGTCTCGGCGGCGGCCAAGGCCGGCGTGTCGATCCGGGAGTGGCTCACCGAGTTGAAGGCCGCCGGCCTCGGCTCGATCCCGGGCACCGCCGCGGAGATCCTCGACGACGAGGTCCGCTGGGTGCTCACCAAGGGCAAGCTCCCAGCGTCGCAGTGGATCGAGGTCGTGTCGACGGCGCACGAGCTGGGCATCCCGTCGTCGTCGACGATGATGTACGGCCACGTCGACGAGCCCCGGCACTGGCTCGGACACCTGCGCACGCTGGCGTCGATCCAGGACCGGACCGGGGGCTTCACCGAGTTCGTGCCGCTGCCGTTCGTGCACCACAACTCGCCGATCTACCTCGCGGGCCTCGCCCGGCCGGGGCCGACCGAGCGGGACAACCGGGCGGTGCACGCGTTCGCCCGGCTCGCGTTGCACGGCCGGATCGACCACATCCAGGTGTCCTGGGTGAAGCTCGGCGACGATCTCGCCGCCGAGGTGCTCGCCGGTGGGGCCGACGACATGGGCGGCACCCTGATGGAGGAGACGATCAGCCGGATGGCCGGCTCGGAGAACGGCTCGGAACGCTCGGTGGAGGAGCTCACCGCGATCGCGCACGGTGCCGGGCGCCCGGTGCGGCAGCGGACGACCACCTACCGGGGGGAGCCGTCGGCGCTGACCCCGGCCCGGCCCCCCGGTCCGACGATGCTGCCCCTGACCCCGGCCTGATTCGCGGGCCGCCGCCTGCGCGGAGCCACCGCCGTACGACCGGACCGTCGTACGGTGGTGGCATGAGATGCCCTGTGTCAACCCGCCGCTTGTTGATCTTCGAGGAGGCGTTGGAGGGCGCGGTGTCGGGTGGGGTCGTAGGCGAGGTTGTCCTGCCAGCAGTGCCAGATGACGAACAGCCAGGCGCGGCCCAGGATCCGGACCGCGTGGGCGTGGTCGTGCCCGCGGTCGCGGGCGCGTTGGTAGAGGTCGTCGGCCCAGGGGTTGGCGCGTCGCGAGTCGCCGGCGAAGTCGCAGACGGCGTCGCGGAGTTGTTTGTCGCAGGCCCAGCGGAAGCCGACCGAGCGGTGTTTGCCGGACTGGCGGGTCGACGGGGCGACGCCGGCCAGGCAGGTCAGCGCTTCGGGAGTGGGGAAGCGGGCCCGGCAGTCGCCGATCTCGGCGAGCAGTCGGGCGGCGCGGACTCGTCCGGCTCGCGGGAGGTTGGTGAACACGTGGGCGTCGGCGTGCTCGGCGAGCTGGCGCTCGATCTGGGCCGACACGGTGGCGATCTGCGTGTTGAGCGTGGTCAACACGTTGGTCAGGGCGTGGGTGATCTCGGTGTTGATCTCGGCGTCGTGCCCGGTCAGGCCGCGGGGCGCGGTGCGCAGACGGGCGTGGAGCACGGCCGGGGCGGTGCGCCCGCAGTAGCCGACCTCGCTCAGCCAGGCGGCCAGCCCGGCGGTAGTGAGCGCGTCGATGTGGTCCTGGGTGGCGAAGCTGCGCAGGAAGGTCAGGCTGATCGCGGAGTCGATGTGGGCGAAGAGCCCGACCACGCCGGGCAGCACGGTGCGCAGGTGCGCGCGCAGCTGGTTGGCCACCGCGACCCGGTGGCCAACGAGGTCCTTGCGGGTGCGGCAGGCCCGGCGCAGGGTCGCGGTCTCGGGGCGGTCCGGGGTCAGCGGGGCCAGGCGGGCGCGGTCGGTGCGCAGGGTGTCGGCCAGGACGTAGGCATCGAAGCGATCGTCCTTGTTCCCGGCCGAGCCGTAGCGTCCGCGCAGGTTCTTGACCTGGTTGGGGCTGATCACGACCACGGTGATCCCGGCCTGGAGCAGGGTGTCGACGACGGGGCCGTCGGGGCGTTCGATCGCGACCTCGGCTGCCCCGGCGCGGCGCAGGAGCGCGACCAGTTCCCGCAGACCGGCCGCGGTGTGGTCGATGGTGTGGCGGCCGATCTGGGTGCCGCGGTGGTCGACGATCGCGACCGCGTGGTCGTCACGGGCCCAGTCCAGACCGGCGGTGACATCACCGGGCGGGTCGGCGGGCAACGTGGCGTGGGCGTGGGCGTGGGCGGGGTTGCGGGTGCTGGTGGTACTGGCAGACTGCATGTCAGCCTCCTCGCTGCTAGTCCCAGTGGGGAGGCGCCTTCATGTGGTGCCGGGATGCGGCTGCCGGTTCGCTCACTGATCGGCGCTCAACGGCGCTCAGCCCTGTCGACGGTCCGCGCATCCCGGGTGTCCGCTGGGCCCCGCAGATCTCATGCTGGACCTCGACCGAGTCGAGCGAGCAGGGCGATGACCCAGCGGCACCTCGGGCGCATCGGCAACCCAATCACGATCACCGACACCCGGAGGGTGGACCAGTGAGCGTGCTCGGAGAGATGTTCCCGCGGAAGCGGATCCACGAGGACTCGGACGCCGCGCAGGGTGGCGAGCAGTGGCGGCTGGGCCCGATCGACCTGGAGAAGGGCGTCGTGACGATGGAGTCGGCCGGCGCCGAACCGGCCGGTGAAGAGGTCGAGTCGCACACCGGCGAAGCCGCGGACGGCGACGAGTAGATCGGCACGTCGATCGACGCGGAGCCGACGCTCGGATCGCCGCGGAGCGCGCCGGACCGGCACGCACGACCGGCCGGACCGTGGCGACCTCCCCCTCAGCGCCGCCGCGGATCCGGACCGGCCGTCCGGGTGGATCGAACCCCCCGAGCCCGGTCCACACTCCGCCGTGTCCGCCGGCGATCCCCGTTTGCACGGGTCGGCTTCGATCGGCAGAGTCAGACTTTCACAGTACGATCATGTCCGGGGCAGGTCAAGGGAGGCGGCACGTGCAGGCGCAGAAGCTGGGCGCCGTGGGGCGCGGGCTCGGCCTGCTCGCGGATACCTGGACGCTGCTGATCCTGCAGCGGGCGGCGCTCGGGGTGCGCAGGTACGCCGGATGGCGGGACACCCTCAACATCTCCGACGCGACGCTGTCCGCGCGACTGCGGTCGCTGGTCGATGCGGGCCTGCTGGAGACCCGTCCCTATCGCGAGGGCGGCCGGGAGCGGCGCGAGTACGCACTGACCGAGCGCGGCGCCGACATCTGGAAGCTGTTGCTCGCCACCTGGCACTGGGAGAAGACCCGGGTGCCGCGCGAGGTGCCGCTGCCGGACATCGTGCACCGGGCCTGTGGTGCCCCCGCCGGCGTGCTGACCTGCTGCGGGTTCTGCGGCGAGCAGGCCGGCCCGCGGGACACCGAGGTGTACCGGACGCCCGGAACGCCGGGTCTGGAGCAACTCGCCCGTCAGCACCCGCGACGCACCCGCGGTCGGCTCCCCGAGGACTCGATGTCCCTGCTCCCGGGGGCGATGGAGATCATCGGCGACCGCTGGGGGGCCACCGTGCTCGGTGCCGCGCTGACCGGGCTCCGCTCGTTCAGCGCGATCGCCGACGCATTGGCGATCTCCCCGGAGGTGCTCTCCGACCGGTTGCGCCGGTTCGTCGAGCTGGGGGTGCTGGAGCGGACCGGGGCCGGTGCGTACCGGCTCACCGAGAAGGGGATCGCATCGTTCCCGATCTTCGCCTGTCTGGTCGACTGGTCGCATCGCTGGCACGCCGGGGTCGACGGGTCGCCGATCGACTTCACGATCCGGCACCGCGCCTGCGGTGCGGTGCTGCAGGTCCGGCTGGTCTGCGACCGGTGCGGCGAGGCGTTCGACCGGGGCTCGGTCTCGCCGGTACAACCGAGCTGACCGCGCCCGTGCGGGGCTGCGAAGATGCCGTTCATGACCGACCGCCGTCCCCGCGTGCTCTCCGGAATCCAGCCCACCGCCGACTCGTTCCATCTCGGCAACTACCTGGGCGCGCTGCGGCAGTGGGTGGCGCTGCAGGAGAGCCACGAGGCGTTCTACTGCGTGGTCGACCTGCACGCGATCACCGTGGAGCACGACCCGAAGGAGCTGGCGCAGCGGACCCGGGTGGCCGCGGCGCAGCTGCTCGGCCTCGGCCTGGACCCGCAGCGGTGCACGCTGTTCGTCCAGTCGCACGTGCCCGAGCACGCCCGGCTGAGCTGGGTGCTGGAGTGCATCACCGGCTTCGGCGAGGCCGGCCGGATGACCCAGTTCAAGGACAAGTCGGCGCGTCACGGTGCCGACCGGGCGACCGTCGGCCTGTTCACCTACCCGGTGCTGCAGGCCGCGGACATCCTGCTCTACCAGGCCGACCAGGTTCCGGTCGGTGAGGACCAGCGCCAGCACCTGGAGCTGACCCGGAACCTGGCGCAGCGGTTCAACCACCGCTTCGGTGCGACCTTCCAGGTGCCGGAGCCCTACATTCCGCAGGCTACCGCGAAGATCTTCGACCTGCAGGACCCGACGGCGAAGATGAGCAAGTCGGCGTCGTCGCCGTCCGGGATCGTGGAGCTGCTGGACCCGCCGAAGACGTCCGCCAAGAAGATCCGCTCGGCGGTCACCGACAACGAGCGTGAGATCCGCTACGACCCGGAGACCAAGCCGGGCATCGCGAACCTCCTGACGATCAACGCGGCGATGACCGACCGGAAGGTCTCCGAGGTCGAGGCCGAGTACGAGGGCCGCGGCTACGGCGATCTCAAGAAGGACCTCGGCGAGATCGTCGCGGCCTTCGCGGAGCCGTTCGCCGAGCGGGTCCGCGGCTATCTCGCCGATCCGGCGGAGCTGGACCGGGTTCTGGCGCACGGTGCCACCCGGGCGCGCGAGGTGTCCGGCGCGACACTGGCCGCAGTTCACGAGAGGATCGGCTTCCTCCCGCCCGCAGGCTGACGAGTCCCGGGCGGGCGAGCACGACCGACCCCGGGGGAACGATGGCCGACAACCGTCCGACGACGACGGCGCACCGGTTCGACGAGGACGAGGAGGAGGGCCCGACCTTCCTGGAGCGTCAGCGTGAGAAGCACCCCTGGCTCGACCACCTGGTCCGGGCCGGGGAGCGCTACACCGAGAACCACGGTGACCACTACGCCGCGGCGATCACCTACTTCTCGATCCTGGCGCTGGTGCCGCTGCTGATGGTGGCCTTCGCCGCGGCCGGTTTCGTGCTGCGCGGCAACCCCGAACTGCTCGAGGAGCTGCGTGACGGCATCGCGTCGGCGGCGCCCGGCGGGCTCGGCGAGACGCTCGGCCAGGTCGTCGACACCGCGGTCGACCGGGCGGGCGCGATCGGCCTCATCGGTCTGGGGGGTGCGCTCTACTCCGGGATCGGCTGGATGAGCAACCTGCGCGAGGCGCTCACCGAGCAGTGGGGGCAGCGTGACGAGGCCCCGCCGATGATCAAGCGGCTGGCGTTCGACCTGCTGGCGCTGGTCGGGCTCGGCCTGGCGATGGTGCTGTCGTTCGCGATCGCCTCGGTCACCGGCTCGCTCGGCGTGACCCTGCTGGGGATGGTCGGGCTCGGCGGGGTGGGCTGGGCGATCGTGCTGCTGAACATCGTCGGGTTCCTGGTCGGCCTGCTCGGGAACTGGCTGGTGTTCCTCTGGGTGATCGCCCGGCTGCCCCGCGAGCCGGTGACCTTCCGCAGCGCGGCGAAGGCGGCGCTGCTCGGCGCGATCGGCTTCGTGATCCTGCAGCGGGTGATGGTCCTGTACCTGGGCAGCTTCGGCGGCACGCCGGTCGGCCAGGCGTTCGGGCCGATCCTCGGTCTGCTGATCTTCATCTTCTTCACCTCCCGGTTCCTGCTGTTCGTGACGGCCTGGGCAGCCAGTGCCGAGGAGAACGACCACGGGCCGCGCGACATCCCGGGGCCCGCCGTGATCCGGCCGCAGTACGTCGTGCGGGAGGGTCCCGGGGCGCTGGCCTCGGCCGGTCTGGTCACCGCCGGGGTGATCGGCGGGGCGCTGGGACTGCGGGCACTCGGCCGGCGCCGCCGCTGAGCCCCGATCCACCTCCTTCCCGGTGCCCTGTCAGAACGGCGGGGCATCGTCGACACCTCGATCAGCGGTCGCAGCCTCCGGGTTGTCGGAGGGTGGTGGTGTGTCCGGGTTCGTGAGGTGGGGCCGGTAGTCGTGCGGTCGGGTCGTCTCCTGGCGGCCGCACGGGCTGATCCAGGTGAGCGACCCGTCCTCTCCGGCGACGACCTGCCAGCCGGGTGCGTCTTTGAGTTTGTGGTGGTGCAGGCACAGACCGTGCAGGTTCGCCGCGTCGGTCATACCACCGTCGGCCCAGGGGACGAGGTGGTCGAGATCGCGGATCGGTCTGCTGCACAACGGACCACGACAGATTCCATCGCGAGCCCGCACCAGATCAGCCAGATCGTCGGGCGGGGCGTAGGTGCTGCGCCCACGATCGCGGACCTCCCCCGAGAGCGGATCCACCACCAACCGCGCCCACACCCCACCGGCGGCCAGTGCCCGGGCTGTGGTCGCCGGGATCGGCCCGTGTCCGACCAGTTCGGCCGGGCGGTCATCGCCGAGCAGCGTGTCGAGCGAGACCACGACCTGGATCAACGGCTTGCGCCCGATCGCCGCCACCGGATCCGCCCTGGCCGCCAACACCTGAGCGACCACCTCGGCCAGCGCCTCGGGCGACAGACCCGCCGACGCGGCAGTATCGGCGACGCCGGCTTCCCGGGTTCCCCCGGTGGCCCCACAGGATCCGTTGACCCCATGGGATCCGATGGCCCCGCGAGCCCAGCTGGTTGTGGCACCGTCAACCGGTCCGGCACCGGCCGGCCGGGCTGCGCCACCTCCAGCACCTGCACCGCCTCCAGCACCTACACCGGCTGCACCGTCTCCGCCGGCTGCACCGGCTGTCGTGCCCGCACCGACTGTGGCGTTTGCTCCGGCGGCGAGGACCTGGCAGACGGCCTCTCGGACCGCGGCCAGGTCGGTGATCGACACCGTGCCCTGCAAGAGTTGGTGGGCCAGGTCGACCCGCCGCTGCTCCAGCGTGCGCGGGTCGTCGGCGCCCAGGGATCTGGCCAGCCGGTCCACCGACCGCCACGACGCCTCGGTCTGCTCGGCGGCGGCGGAGAGCCACAACGAGGCCATCCCGTCATCGGACCGGCTGATCGACATCCGCCGATCAGCCTTGGCCCGCTCGTGCCGCCGCGCCGCACCCTGCGGGTCCACCCGCGCCACGGTGCGACGCAACCGATCCTGCAACAACCGGCGGGGCGCGGCAGCCGCGCCGGGCAACACTCGTGCCTCGACCTCCCGCGCCACCTCATCGGTCAGGACGCTCGTGGCGTGTGCGATCGCGTCGGCCTTGCGCTCGTCGATCCGGCCCGCCTCCCACTCCGCCAGGGTCGCCGGAAGCACATGCGCGAACCTGACCGCGCCCGCGAGCATGCAGCGGGCCTCCTCCAACGACACCCGCAACGTGAGTGCGACCTGGTCGGGTAACCACCGCCCCACCGGCGCCGCCGCACCCGAATCCGCGCCCGGTGGCGGCGCGCTGCTGCCCGGTGGGTGCCGGTCGGCGAACACGGCCAGCATCCGGGTACGCAGCGCCGAGGCCCAGCGTTCCATCCGCTCGGCACCCTCGACCACATCGAGCAGCTGGGCATCGTCGAGCAGTTCGGGGCTGTCCCCGGCGAGCTGACAGTCCAACGCCAACGCGAAACCCACCGGCCGATCCGGATCCACCGTGACGGCCGGATCGTCATCCCCGCACAGCAGTCCGCACAGCTCGCGGGTCATGCCGTGCGGGCACGGATCGGCCGCGACCGCCTCCGGGCTGAGCAACCCACCATCGATGTCGAACATGTGTTCGAGTCTACCGGGGATTGTGTGCCGCTCTCTAGAACGAGTTCCAGGCAATTCCACACAGGACGCAGATCGGGGTGGTGACGCGATCCGTCGGACAACCGAGGTCCGGCGCGACGCGTCCGGCTGGACAAGCGAGGTCCGGGGTGACGCTTGATGCCGGGCCGCCGAGGTCCGGGCGTGACGCTTCCCGCCGGGCCGCCGAGGTCCGGGCCTGTCGGGCGCTCCCGTCCGTAGCGCCTGCTGGTCAGCGGTGCCGGGAGCGACGACGCGGGCAGTGTCCGCGATCCCGGACCACCGGTGGATCCGGACTCAGCGCCGCAGCCGGCGTCGCAGCACGGCCACGGCCGCTGCGACCACGCCGACCGCGGCGGCCACCCCTCCGACGACGGCCGCCTCGGCCGGACCGGCCCCCTCGGCACCGGCTTCGGGTGCACCTCCGGACGGCTCCGGATCGCCGGAGGGCCCGGTGCCCTCCGATGACCCGGAGCCTTCCGATGATCCAGCGCCCTCCGCCGGCCCGGAGCCCTCCTGTGCGGCGGGGTCCCCGGGGGCCGCGGGGCTCCCGGGAGCGGCGGGCTCGCCGCCTCCGGGCGGGACCTGTGCCACCAGCGTCCCGATTCCGTTCGCGGTGACGCCGAATCCCCAGTCGAGCAGCGCGCGTGCCTGGTCGACCATCCGCAGCGGCTGCGGCTCGCCGCGCACCAGCGCCACCACCAGCCGGCGCCCGTCCCGCTCGACGGCGCCGACATAGGTGTGCCGCGCCGCGTCGGTGAACCCGTTCTTGCCACCCAGGAAGCCGGGTGTGCCGAACATCCGGTCGCCGTTGCCGAGCTCGAACCCCGGACGGTCGGCGAACCCCGGGAACGCGATGCCAGGGGCCCTCAGCACGGCGGCGATCCGCGGCCGGTCCAGTGCCTCCCGCAGGACCAGCGCGAGATCGTAGGCCGACGACGACATGCCCGGCCCGTCGAGCCCGGACGGCGTGGCCGGCCGGGTGTCCAGCGCGCCGAGCCCGCGGGCGGTGTCCCGCATCGCGGCGAGCGTCGCCGGGGTGCCGCCGAGCTCGCGGGCGAGCGCATGCGCCGCGTCGTTGCCCGAGGCCAGCAGCAGGCCGTGCAACAGCTGCTCGACGGAGTAGCGGCCGCCGGGGCCGATCCCGGCCCGGCTGCCCTCGATGTTCGCGTCCTCGACGGTGCCGGTGACGATCCGCTCCGGCGGCAACCCGTCGTCGACGACGAGCGCGAGCAACAGCTTGATCGTCGACGCCGGCCGGTGCCGGGCGTGTGGCGCGCGGGCGGCGAGCACCGCGCCCGAGTCCAGATCGGCGACCAGGTACGACGCCACCCCGACCGGCGGTGGCGGGACCGGCCCGGCATGCGCCTCGGCGCAGCCGGTGAGGCCGCCGACCGGCGGATCGGGCACCGGCAGCGGCGCCACCGGCGCGGCCTCCTCCTCGGCGGGCGGCCCCGGCGGTACCTCCTGGCCGGGGCAGAGCCCGGCCACGTACGCCGTGCCGGCCGGTGACCCGGCAGCCGGCATCGCGGCGGATGGCATCGCGGCGGACGGCAATCCGGCGGGCGGCAATCCGGCGGGCGGCGAGCCGGCGGCCGGCATTGCGACTGACGGCAGCGCGACCGGCGGTGCTGCGACCGGCGGTGCTGCGACCGGCGGCACTGCGGCGGACGGCACTGCGACGGATGGCACTGCGACCGACGGCACCGCGACGGGCGGCACCGCGACGGCGGGGGCCGCCACGGCGGGCGCCGCGCCGAGCAGTAGCAGTGGAAGCGACAGCAGGAGGAGCCGTCCCGGGACGGCGAGCGCCGCGATGCGGGACACGGCCCGCGGGCTCGGGGCGCTGGTCACCCCGGAAGCATGCCCTACCGGGCCGCGGACTCCACGATCGTCCGCACCCGCTGCAGGCTCTGCTCCAGCCCGTCGCGCATCAGGGCCTCCCGGTCCCGGCCGAGCAGCCCGCTGCGCTGCAGCAGCCGGATCGGCAGCGCGGGTGTGCCCACGCCCTCCCGCCAGGCGACGAGATGGGTGCCCGCGCCGTCGTCGGTGGGGGTGAGTGTCCAGCCCCATGCCGTCTTCGACTCGGTCACCACGAAGGTGAACCGGCGGCCCGGCTCGCACTCGGTGACCCGGCAGTGGGTCGGCCAGCGGATCACACCGTGCCGGTTGAGCCCGACGAACCGTGCACCCGTCGCGGGGCCGGTGGCACCACCACTCCAGCGGCCGCCGACGGCCTCCGGGCTCCACTCACCCGCCCGGGTGATGTCGGAGATCAGGTCCCACACCCGCTCCGGTGCGGCCTGCACGGTCAGCTCGGCTCGATCCACGACGGCTTCGTCCCCTTCGACGCGACTGGCCCGGTGGAGATCGACTCCGGGCGCGCGGAGACTACCGCCCGCCCGCTTCTCGACCGCCTGTCGACGCGTTCTGTCACAGCGCTGTTGCGACCCTGCCGCTCGGCACGGTGAGCGGTTACCGTCCCGCGGGATGCGCGCCGCCGACCGGCGGGCGCCGGAACGGGGGAGGACGTTCGTGCGGAACAACCAGCGCATCGGACGGCGAGGCAGGTTCGCGACCGCGATCGCGGTCGGGGCCGTCGCGGCACTCGCGTTGTCGGGCTGTGCCCGCGACACCGGCGGCGGGGGAGCCGCGCAGGGTGAGTGCGAGCGGGTCGCACCGCCGTCGGTCCCGGCGGCGAGCGCGGAGCCGGCCCCGGAGGCGGCGCCCGCGGACGCGAGTGCGCTGCGGGTCGGCCTGGCCTACGACATCGGCGGGCGCGGCGACGCGTCGTTCAACGACGCCGCCGCGGCAGGTCTGGACCGCGCGGTGTCCGAGCTCGGCCTGGTCCGGGAGAACACCCGGGAGGCCACCGCACAGCCCGGCGAGAGCGAGGACGCCGGGACGACCCGGTTGCGCCAGCTCGCCGAGGGCGGGTTCAACCCGGTGATCGCGGTCGGCTTCAACTACGCCAACGGCGTGCAGACCGTCGCGACCGAGTTCCCGGACACCCAGTTCGCGATCGTCGACGACGACACCGTCGACCTGCCGAACGTCACCCCGCTGGTGTTCGCCGAGGAGCAGGGCTCGTTCCTGGTCGGCGCCGCGGCCGCGCTGAAGACCGAGACCTGCCGGGTCGGCTTCGTCGGCGGCGTGGACAGCCCGCTGATCCAGAAGTTCGACGCCGGCTACGAGCAGGGCGCCAAGGCCGTCGCGCCGGACATCCAGGTCGACTCCGCGTACATCTCGCCGGCCGGTGACTTCACCGGGTTCAACGACGCCACCCGCGGCACCGAGATCGCCGCCGGCCAGTACGACGGCGGAGCCGACATCTCCTTCGCCGCCGCCGGGCAGTCCAACCAGGGCGTGTTCGCCGCCGCGCAGACCGCGGGGCAGCGGGCGATCGGGGTCGACTCCGACCAGTACAACTCACCGCAGCTGACCTCCGTCCGCGACGTGATCATGACGTCGATGATCAAGCGGGTGGACGTGGCGGTGTTCGACTACGTCAACGCGGTCGCCGGGAACACGGTCGAGGCGCTCCCGGAGCGGTTCGATCTCGCCAACGACGGCGTCGGCTACTCCACCTCCGGTGACTTCGTGGACGACATCGCACCGCAGCTCGAGGCCTACCGGGCCGCGATCATCGCCGGTGAGATCGAGGTCCAGTCCACCCGGTGACCGAGCAGCAGAACGCGGTCGAACTGCGCGGGATCACCAAGCGGTTCCCGGGCGTCGTCGCAAACGACTGTGTGGACCTCGCCGTACGCGGCGGCGAGGTGCATGCGCTCTGCGGCGAGAACGGTGCCGGCAAGTCGACCCTGATGAAGATCCTCTACGGGATGCAGGCACCCGACGACGGCACGATCGCCGTCGCCGGGGAGCCGGTGCACTTCCGGAGCCCGGCCGATGCGATCGCCGCCGGGATCGGGATGGTGCACCAGCACTTCATGCTGGCCGACAACCTCACCGTCGCCGAGAACGTCCTGCTCGGGGCGGAGAAGCGGCACGGTATGCGGAAGGCGGCCCGCGCGCGGATCGCCGAGTTGTCCCGGACCGTCGGCCTGTTCGCGGGGGGCGCCGACACTCGTTCCGCCGGCGCCGGTCTCGACCTGCTCGTCGAGCACCTCGGCGTCGCGGACCGGCAGCGGATCGAGATCCTCAAGGTGCTCTACCGGGGCGCCCGCACGGTGATCCTGGACGAGCCGACCGCGGTGCTCGTCCCGCAGGAGGTCGACGAGCTGTTCGCGACCGTCCGGTCCATGCAGGCCGACGGCTACACCTTCCTGTTCATCTCGCACAAGCTCGACGAGGTGCGTGCGATCGCCGACCGGATCACCGTGATCCGGCGCGGCCGCACCGTCGGCACCGCCGATCCGGGGTCGGTCACCAACTCGCAGCTGGCCGAGATGATGGTCGGCTCCGAGCTGCCGTCGCCGGAGACCCGCGAGTCGACGGTGACCGAGCGGGAGGTGCTCCGCGTCGAGGGGCTCGGGCTGGCCGACCCGGCCGGCGGCCGGGACCTGCTCGACGGCGTCGATCTCGTCGTGCACGCCGGTGAGGTGCTGGGGGTGGCCGGCGTCGAGGGCAACGGCCAGACCGAGCTGGTCGAGACGATCATGGGTATGCGGACGCACGCCCGCGGCCGGGTGCTGCTCTCGGGCGCCGACGTGTCCGGGCTGTCCACGATGGCCCGCCGCGAGCGCGGCGTCGGCTACATCCCCGAGGACCGCTCCCGGCACGCCCTGCTCGGCGACCAGCCGCTGTGGGCGAACCGGATCCTCGGCTTCCAGTCCCGGCCGCCGATCGGGCGCCGCGGGCTGGTCGACCGGGCTGCCGCGCGGGCCGACACCGAGCGGATCGTGACCGGCTTCGACGTCCGGACACCCGGCATCGACGTCACCGCCGCCGCACTGTCCGGTGGCAACCAGCAGAAGCTCGTCGTCGGCCGGGAACTGTCCGGCGACCCGGTGCTGCTGATCGCCGCGCACCCGACCCGCGGTGTCGACGTCGGCGCGCAGGCCGGCATCTGGGCCGAGCTGCGCCGGGCCCGCGCGGCCGGTCTCGCGGTGCTGCTGATCTCCGCCGACCTGGACGAGCTGATCGGACTGTCCGACACGCTCGCCGTGATCCTCGACGGGCGTCTGGTCGGCACCGCCGATCCGGCCACCGTCACCCCGGAGGAGCTGGGAACGAAGATGACCGGAGCCTCCGCGTGAGGCGCCTGGGCGGCGCCGTCGTCGCACCGGCGCTGGCGATCGGGGTCGCCGCACTGCTCTGCGCCATCGCCCTGCTGATCAGCGGCGCGTCGCCGTGGACGGCGCTCACCACGATCGGATCCCAGCTCGGCTCGGGCACCGTCGCGGTGGACACGGTCAACTCGGCGGCCGTCTACTACATCGCGGCACTCGCGGTCGCGATCGGCTTCCAGATGCGGCTGTTCAACATCGGCGTCGAGGGCCAGTTCCGGGTCGCCGCCTGCGTGGCCGCGATCGTCGGCGGGACGGTGATCCTGCCGCCGGTGCTGCACACCGTGCTGATCATGCTGGTGGCGATGCTGACCGGGGCCGCGTGGATCGCGATCCCGGCGCTGCTCAAGGCCTACCGGGGCGTCTCCGAGGTCATCTCGACGATCATGCTCAACGCGATCGCCACCGGGCTGATCGCGTACCTGATCCGCGCCGAGACGTTCGGCGAGCTGCGCGGCAACAACATCACCACGCCGCCGATCCCGGAGTCCGGCTGGTTCCCCGGCATCGACGTCGGCAACGGGCGGATCTTCGGCATGGTCGCGGTCGCGGCGGTGCTGGGTGTCGGCTACTGGTTCCTGCTCGGCCGGACCCGCTTCGGGTTCGAGCTGAAGGCCTCCGGGGAGTCGAAGACGGCGGCGTCGGCGGGCGGGGTGAACGCGCGCCGGACCATCCTGATCGCGCTGCTGCTCTCCGGGGCGGTCGCCGGTCTGGTCGGGCTGCCCGAGCTGCTGGGCCGCGACCACGCCTACACGCTCAGCTCGCCGCAGGGCTACGGCTTCACCGGCATCGCGATCGCGCTGCTGGGCCGCAACCATCCGGTCGGCATCGCACTCGGCGCGCTGCTCTGGGCGTTCCTGGACAAGTCCGCCGTGGCACTCGACGTCGTCGGCATCCCCCGGGAGATCGTGCTGATCATGCAGGGCCTGATCGTGCTCTCGGTCGTCGTCGCCTACGAGGTGGTGCGTCGGATCGAGCGGCGTGCCGAGCAACGCCGGGTCGCCGCCGAGGTACCGCAGCAACCGGTGGGGGCGTCGACATGACCGCGGCGGTGCTGGAACGGGCCGGGCGGCTGCCCGGCTGGGCACGATCGGCGCTGATCGCGGCCGGGCTGGTGCTCATCCTGTCGGTCACCGTGACGCTCACCGGGCAGACCCAGCTCGCCTCGTCCGGAACCTCCGAGGCGGCCGTCCGGCTCGGGCTGCCGATCCTGTTCGCCGCGCTCGGCGGGCTGTGGGCCGAACGCGCCGGGATCATCAACATCGGCCTCGAGGGCATGATGGTGCTCGGCACATGGGGCGCGGCGTGGGCCGGCTACCAGTGGGGGCCGTGGGCCGCGGTGCTGGGCGGGCTGGCATTCGGTGCGCTCGGCGGCCTGGTGCACGCGATCGCGACCGTCACCTTCAACGTCAACCACATCGTCTCCGGTGTCGCGATCACGCTGCTCGGCACCGGCCTCACCAAGTACCTGGCGACGCTGGTGTTCACCCCGGTCTCGCAGAACCCGCGCCAGTCACCCCGGCTGGAGGGCTTCGAACAGTTCTCGGTGCCGGGACTGTCATCGGGGTTGCAGGCGCTGGAGGCCCAGCAGCGGGTGTTCGTCTCCGATCTCGCCGGACTGCTGTCCGGCCTGGTCACCGGCCTGACCCCGATCGTCGTGCTGGGCTTCGGGCTGGTGCCGGTCAGCTACTGGATCCTCTGGCGGACCTCCTTCGGGCTGCGGCTGCGCAGCTCCGGCGAGTCCCCGGTGGCCGCCGAGTCGCTCGGCGTGAACGTGATCGCGCACAAGTACGTCGCGGTGATCGTCTCCGGTGCGCTGGCCGGTCTCGGCGGCGCCGCACTGGTGCTCAACCCCGGCCAGCTCGGCTACCTGGAGAACCAGGTCGGCGGCCGCGGGTACATCGGCCTCGCCGCGATGATCTTCGGCAACTGGCGGCCGGCCGGGCTGCTGGTCGGGTCGGCACTGTTCGGCTACGTCGACGGGCTGCAGCTGCGGGCGGGCGGCGAGGCGGTGCACGCGCTGCTCTACGGCGCGACGCTGGTCGCCGTCGTCGTCGCGGTGCTGTGGGCGATCCGCCGGATGTGGACGGCCACCGCGGTCGCGCTCGGCGCCGGGGCCGTGGTCTACGCGCTGTACTGGGCGTTCGACACCGTGCCGAGCGAGTTCGCGTCCTACGCGCCGCAGCTGGTCACGCTGATCGTGCTGGCCGCGGCGTCCCAACGACTACGACCACCGGCGCGGCTCGGCGACGAGTACCGGCGCGGGGAGGGCGGATAGATGGCAGGCGGAGGACCCTCCGGAGCCGGTGCGGGCATGGTGGCGCCCGATCCGCCCGTCCCCGACTGGGACGCGCTGCGCTCGGCCGCCGTCACCACGGCGGGCTGGGCGTACGCGCCCTACTCCGGACTGCGGGTCGGCGCCGCCGCGCTGGTCGACGACGGCCGCGTGGTGACCGGCTGCAACGTCGAGAACGCCTCCTACGGCCTCGGCGTCTGCGCCGAGGTGACCCTCGCCGGGCAGCTGCGGCTCTCCGGCGGCGGCCGGTTGCTGGCGGTCGCCTGCCGGTCGGTGGCGGGCGGGCTGCTGATGCCGTGCGGCCGCTGCCGCCAGGTGCTGTACGAGTTCGGCGGACCGGAGCTGCTGTGCGACACCCCGCGCGGGGTGCTCCCGTTCGCCGAGGTGCTGCCGGACGCGTTCGGCCCGGACGACCTGCCGGGGGGCCCGCGATGAGCGCCCGGACCTACAGCGCCGTCGAGATCATCGCGGCCAAGCGGGACTGCCGGGAGCTGACCCGCGACCAGATCGACTGGGTGGTCGCGGCCTACACCCGCGACGAGGTCGCCGAGGAACAGATGGCCGCGCTCGCGATGGCCGTGCTGCTCAACGGCATGGACGCGGCCGAGACCGCGCACTGGACCCAGGCCATGATCGACTCCGGCGAGGTGCTGGACTTCGGCGACGTCGGGCGGCCGCTGGTCGACAAGCACTCCACCGGCGGCGTCGGGGACAAGATCACGCTGCCGCTGGCACCGCTGGTCGCCGCCTGCGGCGCGGCCGTCCCGCAGCTGTCCGGGCGCGGCCTCGGGCACACCGGCGGCACCCTGGACAAGCTGGAGGCGATCCCCGGCTGGCGGGCGTCGCTGAGCACCGACGAGATCACCGCGCAGCTCGCCGAGGTGGGCGCGGTGATCTGCGCGACGACGCCCACCCTGGCGCCGGCGGACCGGCGGCTGTACGCGCTGCGCGACGTCACCGGGACCGTCGAGTCGGTCCCGCTGATCGCCAGCTCGATCATGAGCAAGAAGCTCGCCGAGGGGACCGGCGGGCTGGTGCTCGACGTCAAGGTCGGCTCCGGTGCGTTCATGAAGACCGCTGCCCGGGCCGGTGAGCTGGCCGACGCGATGACCGCGATCGGTGCCGCGCATGATCTCCCGACGACGGCACTGCTCACCGACATGTCCCGCCCGCTGGGCCGCTGCGTGGGGAACGCGCTGGAGGTCGAGGAGTCGGTCGAGGTGCTGCGCGGCGGCGGCCCGCCGGACGTCGTCGCGCTGACCGTGGCGCTCGCCACCGAGATGCTCGCGCTCGCCGGGATCACCGATGCCGATCCCGCGCAGGTGCTGGCCTCCGGGGCGGCGCACGACGTGTGGGAACGGATGATCGCCGCCCAGGGCGGGGACCCGTCGGCGCCGCTGCCGGTCGCCCGGCACGTGGAGACGGTCACCGCGGAGCGGTCCGGGATCTTCTCCGGTGCGGACGCGCTCGCCGTCGGGACCGCGGCCTGGCGGCTCGGCGCGGGGCGGGCCCGCAAGGAGGATCCGGTACAGGCGGGCGCCGGGGTGCGGTTGCTCGTCGCACCCGGCGACGAGGTGCGGGCCGGGACACCGTTGCTGGAGCTGCACACCGACACCCCGGACCGGATCGCCGACGCCCGGCGGCTGCTGGCCGGGGCGGCGCTGCTGATCACCGGCGATCCGCCGCCGGCGCGCGAGCTGGTGCTGGACGTCCGGCGCGGCTGATCGCGCTAGCGGCCGGCCCGGCCGCGGTTCGCCCGGCTGTGGTCCGCCCGGCCGCCCGCACCGGGACGGCGATCATGCTCCTGCCCGCCCGTCCCGGGACAGGCGGGTCGTGCGTGCTGCCCGCAACCGATCCGGCACGATGGGCGCGATGCGTGAGGACCGACCGGCCCAACGGGCTCCGATACCCCGTCCGGTGATGCCGGAGCGGGCCGGACGTGCACCCGCGGAGTCCGCCGAGGAGGTCACCCGCCCGGTCGGGCGACCGGTGACACCGCCGGACGACGGCCCCCCCACCACCCCGATCGAGCGGGTGCCCGACGCCGGGGAACCCGAGGGACGGCCGAGCGAGAACGCCGGATCGCTGGTCCGCTCCTCCGGCATGATGGCGATCGCCAGCCTGATCAGCAGGCTGACCGGCTTCCTGCGGAACCTGGCGATCGTCGCGGTGCTCGGGTTCGCGGTCGTCAACGACTCCTACACGGTCTCGAACACGCTGCCGAACATCGTCTACGAGCTGCTCCTCGGCGGTGTCCTGACCAGCGTGATGATCCCGGTGCTGGTGCGCGCCCAGGCCGAGGACCCGGACGGCGGCGAGCAGTTCACCCGGCGCCTGCTGACCGTCGTCGGGGCGGCGCTGCTGCTGGCCACGCTGCTCGCGATGATCGCCGCCCCGCTGCTCACCCAGCTGTATCTGGGCTCCGGCGACGGCGGCGAGGCGAACCCGGCGCTCGCGACGGCGTTCGCCTGGCTGCTGCTGCCGCAGATCTTCTTCTACGGGATCGGGGCGCTGCTCGGCGCGATCCTCAACTCCAAGCAGATGTTCGGGCCGTTCGCCTGGGCACCGGTCCTGAACAACGTCGTCGTGCTCGGCGTGCTCGCCGTCTACGCGCTGGTCCCCGGCGAGATCTCGGCCGACCCGGTGCGGATGGGCGACCCGAAGCTGCTGGTGCTGGGGCTGGGGACGACGCTGGGCATCGTCGTCCAGGCGGCCGTGCTGGTGCCCTTCATGCGCCGGGTCGGGTTCCGCTACCGGCCGGTGTGGGGCTGGGACCCACGCCTGTCGCTGGCCGGCGGGATGGCGCTGTGGATCATCGGTTACGTGCTGGTCGGGCAGGCCGGCTACATCGTCACCACCCGGGTCGCCGCCGCGGCCGACGGCGGCTCGTTCACCACCTACATGAACGCCTGGCTGCTGCTGCAGGTTCCCTACGGGGTGCTCGGGGTGTCCCTGCTGACCGCGCTGATGCCGCGGATGAGCCGGGCCGCAGCGCAGGGCGACACCGACCAGGTCGTGACGGACCTGTCGCTCGGTGCCCGGCTGTCCGTCGTCGGGCTGGTCCCGATCGCGGCCGTGATGACCGCGTTCGGCGGGGCGCTGGGCACCGCGCTGTTCTCGGTCGGCGCCGGGAGCGGGGAGGGCGCCGCGCGGCTCGGCGAGACCGTCGCCTGGTCGGCGTTCGGGTTGCTGCCCTACTCGGTGACGATGCTGCAGATGCGGGTCTTCTACGCGATGACCGACTCCCGCACACCGACGATGATCCAGGTCGTCATGGTCGGTGTGAAGATCCCGCTGCTGCTCGCCTGCCCGCTGCTGCTGCCCCCCGGCCAGGTCGTGCTGGGACTGGCCGCTGCCAACTCGCTGTCCTTCGTCGGCGGCGCGCTGATCGGCCAGTGGCTGCTGCGCCGCAGGCTCGGCCGGGTCCGCAGCGTCGAGGTGCTGCGCTGCCTGCTGAAGGTCACGCTCGCCTCCGCGGTCGCCGCGGCGGCCGCCTGGGGGCTGACCCGGCTCGCGGAGCCGGCCATCGCGGACTGGCCGGTCGTCGCGCAGGCCTGGACGCTGCTGGTCGGCGGCACCCTCGTCGCGCTGCCGCTGGCCGTCGCCGGGATGCGGCTGCTGAAGGTCGCCGAGCTGGATGCGGTGTTCCGGCGGCTCGCCCGCCGCTGAGCATTCCCGTGCCAGGATCGGCGGCGTGCCGGATCCGCTGGAGTTCCCACCGCTGCCCGAGCTGCGCCGCCGCACCAGCATGAAGTGGCGGACCTTCGACGACGACGTCCTCCCGCTCTGGGTCGCCGAGGCCGACGTGCCGACCGCGCCCGGGGTGCTCGCCGCGGTGACCCGGATGCTCGCCGAGGGCGACACCGGCTACCCCGCGGGCGACGGGTACGCCCGCGCGCTGGCCGCGTTCGCCCGGGACCGGTGGGGCTGGGACGGGCTCGACCCGGATCGCGCGCTCGTCGTACCGGACGTCATGCAGGGCGTCGTCGAGGCGCTGCGCGCGGTCGTCCCGCCCGGCGACGCGGTCGCGGTGACCCCGCCGGTGTACCCGCCGTTCTTCGAGTTCCTCCGGCATGCCGGATGGGAACCGGTGAGCGCCCCGCTGACCGCCGCCGGGCGGCTCGACCCGGACACCCTGGAACACGCCTTCGGGCTGCCGCGGGTGCGGGCGTTCCTGCTCTGCTCACCACAGAACCCGACCGGCGCCGTGCACACCGCCGACGAGCTCGCCGCGGTCGCCGCGCTGGCCCGGCGGAGCGGGGTCACCGTGGTCGCCGACGAGATCCACGCCCCGCTCGTCGACCCGGGCACGACGTTCACCCCGTGGCTGAGCGTGCCCGGCGCGGAGAACGGGATCAGCCTGCTGTCGGCGTCGAAGGGCTGGAACCTGGCCGGGCTGAAGGCGGCGGTCGCCGTCGCCGGGCCGGAGGCGCCGATCGAGCGGCTGCCCGCCGCGATGCTGGAGGTGGGCGCCAGCCACGTCGCGGTGCACGCGCACGTCGCAGCGCTGGAGTCGGACCGGCCGTGGCTGGACGCGTTCGTCGCGGCACTCGTCCGGAACCGGGAGCTGCTGGCCGGGCTGCTCGCCGAGCACCTGCCGCAGGTCCGCTACCGGCCGGCCCCGGCGACGTTCCTGGCCTGGCTGGACTGCCGCGGGCTCGGTCTCGACGATCCGGCGGCGATGTTCCGGGAGCGGGGCCGGGTCGCGCTCAACGCCGGGGAGCCGTTCGGGACCGGTGGCGCCGGGCATCTGCGGCTGAACCTGGCGACGCACCCGGACATCCTCACCGAGGCCGTGCACCGGATGGCCGCCGCGGTGCGCTGAGCGGCCCCGGACACGCGAACGCCGCGACCCCCTGGCGGGGATCGCGGCGTCCGTGCGTTGCCTGCGGAGGTCAGTCGTCCGGGTCGTCGGCGACCAGATCGGCTGCCGAGGCGCCGTTCTGGCTCTTCACCGCGACCTTGGACCGGGACCGCCGCTGCGCGGGCCGCGGCGGGGGCGGCGGGGTCTGCTGGGCGTACTGCCCGCCCCGGCCCATGATGAGCTCCGCGAAGGTCGCCATCGCCTCGTCGAGCTGGCTGGCGTTGCGCCGCTCGGAGTCCGCGTTGGCCCGGGTCACCAGCTCGGTGACCGAGCCGGTGTCCGGCCGGTCGCGCAGCGTCGAGTCGAGACCGGACAGCCGGCCGTCGACGTCGCCGGTGAGCTTGTCGAGCCTGCTGTCGACGTTCTCGGTCAGCGCCGTCAGCCGGGTGTCGACCCCGTCGGAGAGCGTGTCGAACCGCCCGTCGACGCTGGTCGTCAGGGTGTCGAACCGGCCGTCGACATCCCCGGCGAGCTTGTCGAGCCGGGTGTCGAAGCCGTCGAGCTTCTCCTCGACACCGCTGGCGAACTCGCCCAGCCGGCTCTGCACCGTCCCGTCGAGCTCACCGAGCCGCTCCGAGACCGTCCCGTCGAGCTCACCGATCCGGTCCTTGAGGGAGCCGCCGAGCTTGCCGACCCGCTCCTTGACCGAGCCGTCGAGGTCGCTCAGCTTGCCGTCCAGGCCGGACTCGACGGTGTCGAGCCTGCCGCCGACCTCCTCCAGCCGGGCCGACAGCGCCTCGAGCCGCTCGGTGAGCGCCTCGAACCCCGGCCCCGGGTCGACCGCGGGCCGCTGGGACAGCTCCTCCAGCCTGCGGTGCAGGCCGACCGAGGTGTCGCCGAGCAGGTTGCGCAGGCCCTCGCCGGTCTCCTCGAAGGAGTGCACGGCCGCGTCGAGCTGCTCGCGGACCTGCCGCTCCACGCCCTCGATGCGCTCCTTGATGGGGGAGGCGACCGCGTTGGGCATCGCGTCGAGACGCATCTCGTGCCGGTCGAGCCGGTTGTCCAGGTCGTCGAGGCGCTTGTGCAGCCCGCCGAGCCGGTCGTCCAGGCCGTCCATCCGGCCGGACACCCCCTCGAGCCGGCCGCTCATGCCGTCCAGCCTGCCGTCCAGCTGGGCGATCGGCTTGGCCAGCTTGTCGGGGAGGGACTCGATGGCGCGGGTGATCGCGCCGAGGATGACCTCCTGGTTGTCCAGCTTGGTCACGGTCTCGTCGAGGCGCTCGGCCAGGACGTTGAGCTCGGTCCGGTCGGGGAGTTCGGTGAGCTTCTTGCGCACGGTGCCGATGGCGTCCAGTGCGGCAAGCCGGGCGTGGATCTCGTCGAGGGAGTCGAAGATCTGCTGCTGTTCGCTGTCGCGAATTTCGGCCGCCCGCATGAGCATGCCGCGCATCCGGTCGAACGAGAGGTTCGAAGTGTCGCTCATGGCACCTGCTGCGCTTCCTCTGAGCCAAGTGGGGAGTGCCCAGAGGGTAGCGACCGCCGTTCGAGGGTCGACGGACGGTGTTGCGTTGAGCCGTCCGGGGGCCTTTCTCAGCTCCCGGATCGTCGCGATCATTGCAGCTCCGTACATCCGGTGCCGGACGGCACGCCGAAGGAGCGGTCCGGATCGGTACCGTGCCCCGGTGGCAGACTCACCCGCGCCCGTGCCGATCTCCAGCGACACCGTGCGGCGCGCACCGAAGGTGCTGCTGCACGATCATCTCGACGGCGGTCTGCGCGTCGAGACCGTCATCGAGCTCGCCCGGGAGGCCGGTTACGACCGGCTGCCGACGACCGATCCGGACGAACTGGCCGCCTGGTTCCTGGGGGCGGCGCACTCCGGCTCGCTGGTCCGCTACCTGGAGACGTTCGGCCACACGGTCGCCGTCATGCAGACCAGGGAGGCGCTGACCAGGGTCGCCGCCGAGGCCGCCGAGGACCTCGCCGCCGACGGCGTCGTCTACGCCGAGGTGCGGTTCGCGCCGGAGCTGCACGTCGAGGGCGGGCTGGACGTCGACGCCGTGATCGCCGCCGTGCTGGACGGGTTCCGGATCGGCACCGAGCGGGCCGCCGAGGGCGGGCGCGTCATCCGGATCGGCGCCCTGCTGACCGCGATGCGGCACGCCGCGCGGTCGCGGGAGATCGCCGAGCTGGCCGTGCGGCACCGGGACGCCGGCGTGGTCGGCTTCGACATCGCCGGCGCCGAGAAGGGGTTCCCGCCGACCCGGCACCTGGATGCCTTCGAGTACGTCCGCCAGCAGAACGCGCACGTCACCATCCACGCCGGTGAGGCGTTCGGGCTCCCGTCGATCTGGGAGGCCATCCAGTGGTGCGGTACGGACCGGCTGGGCCACGGCGTGCGGATCGTCGACGACATCGCCACGACCGAGGGTGCCGCCGGGCCGGAGCACCGGATCGGCAGGCTCGCCGCCTACGTCCGTGACATGCGGGTGCCGCTGGAGATGTGCCCGACCTCGAACGTGCACACCGGCGCCGCGGCGTCGCTCGCCGAGCACCCGATCGGGCTGCTGACCGAGCTGCGGTTCCGGGTCACGGTCAACACCGACAACCGGCTGATGTCGGGCTGCACCATGACCAGCGAGCTGACCGACCTGGCCGAGGTGTTCGGCTACGGCTGGGACACCCTGGAGTGGTTCACCGTGAACGCGATGAAGTCGGCCTTCATCGGGTTCGACGAGCGGGTCGCCCTCATCCGCGACGTCATCCGGCCGGGTTACGCGGCGCTCACCGGCGGCGCAGCCGGGCCTCCAGCCCGGCGACCAGGTCGCTCCAGGCCTGCGCCTCCCGGGTGAACGGCGGGCTCGGCGCCATCCGGGTCGGGTCCGGCCGGACCACGAACGACACCAGCCAGCCCAGGCTGCTCGACTCCGCGAGGGACTCGGCCGGCTCCGGGGCGTCGGCCCACTCGCCGACGTCGGTCAGCAGCTCGGAGGCGAGGTCCAGCTGGACCGGGTCCAGATCGAGGACGCCGTCGGCGAGATCCGCGCCGATGCCGGTGAGCACGTAGGTGTTCATGTCCTCGACGGTCGCGTCGAGATCGCCCGCCTTCGCGGCCTCCAGCACCTCGGCGAAGGTGACCGCCGCGGTCAGGTCGGTGCCGGCCACCGCGGGGTGCTCGGGATCGGCCAGCGCCGCGACCAGCTCCTGCTCGGAGCCGAACACGTCGATCCGGCCCTCCGATCCGAGGAAGACCGGCTTGTCGTCGAGGTAGCAGCGCAGCGTCACCAGCGAGGTGTCGCCGCTCTGGATCCGGATCGGGTCGATGCCGACCTCCGCCCAGAAGCCGGTCGGCTCGTCGGCGGTCTCGTCGTCGGCCGCATCGGCGGAGTCGGAGTCGGTGGCTTCCTCGCCGGAGTCGGTGCCGTCTGCGGAGCCGCCGTCTGCGGAGTCGGCGGCACCGGCGTCGAGCGCGGCGGCCCGGGCGGCGTCCCACTCGGCGGCCTCGGTGCGGGCCTTCGCCAGCGCACCGGCGTCGACCTCGGGGGTGGCGACCAGGCCGTCGAGGGTGTCGACGATGTCGTCCCAGTGCTGGGCGACCGCCGCGGACAGCGCGGCCCAGCGCTTGGCGCCGTCCCGGCCGGCGAACGCGGCAGCGCCACCGCGCAGCAGCGCGAACGCGGGCTCGCCGTCCAGCGCGGCGACGATGTTCTCCAGGTCGCAGACATCGGCCAGCGACCGGACCATCGAGACGGCCTCGTGCAGCTCCTGGACGGTCCACGCGTCCGGGTCCTCGGCCGCCAGCTCGGGCAGCGCGACCAGGTCGTACCGGTGCGCGTCGTCCGGCGTCAGCTCACCGACGGACAGCCCGGGGACCGCCGACCAGGCGGGGTGGTCCTCCAGGTCGTGTCCGGACGCGGTCCTGACGAAGGCTGCGAGACCCGCGACCTCGTCGAAGACGAACACGTGCTCGTCGTCGCCGAGGAAGGCCTCCCACTCCTCGCCGTCCTCCCGCCAGGGGGGAGCCCACAGGGTGACCACGTCGCCCCGGGTGAGAGCGAGCCGGATCGGGACGATGTCGCTTGCCACGACGCCGACCCTATCTCGGTCCGCCCACGCAGCCGGGCCGACCGGCGGGGTGTCGCGCCCGGTGTCGGTGTGGTGGGTCGAGCGGGGCCTCGGGGGCCCCGGCGCGGTCAGGCCTGGCTGTGCAGACGGACCACGCCGATGGACACGTCCTCGAGACCACCGCGGTCGAAGTCGCGCCTCAGCTGGTCCGCCTTGACGGTCGCCGTCATCCCGTCGAACGGGCCGTGTGCGTCCACCTCCCCGGTCTGCGGGTCCACCGCCAGAACGACGTAGCCGTCGCACTGCGTGAGCTTTTCCGCAGCAGCGATCAACGTCTGCTCTTCGGAAGTCGTGTTCTCCGGCATCGGATCACCTCCTCGTCATCTAGTACAGCGTCGGCGGGGGCTCCGGTGTGACACCGTTTCGGCCATACCACCCGTTCGGGTCAGGTGAATCCCGAAATCGGCGACCGCGTGTGCCGATAGTGGCACTCAGTGCGCGTGATCACGCTAAGAGGGGAGCTCGGCGTGTCGGGCCGGACACTGTTGGTCACTGCCAGACCGAACGGGGATCGTCTGTCACGCAAGGTCTGTAGCCGTGCTGCGGGCCTCACCCGGGCGGACGACAGGGGCTGGGGCAAGTGCATTGACATCACCCGTCGGTGGCGGAGTTGTGCTCACCCTTCGTGAACCATGACACGCATCCGTGTCGACGTCCGGGCGGGCGTCCGTGCTGGTCCTGCTGTGCCGCAGCGGGTCCGGTGCCCGCGGTGATCCGGTGCCACTGACGGGTGCCCCTCGCCGGGGGGCTTCCGGGCCGCCCGCGCGCACGTAGGCTCTCGGCCCGTGGACACGATCGTCGTCGACCACCCGCTGGCGCGGGCCCGGCTCAGCAACATGCGGGACGCCCGCAACGACAACGCGACCTTCCGGGCGGCGCTGCGCGAGCTGACCCTGATGCTCGTCTACGAGGCGACCCGCGGCGCTCCGCTGGCCGAGGACCCGATCCACACGCCGGTCTCGCGCACCGTCGGCTATCGGCTCGCGTCGCCGCCGGTGCTGGTGCCGGTGCTCCGGGCCGGCCTGGGGATGGCGGAGGCCGCGCTGAACCTCATCCCGGAGGCACAGATGGGCTTCGTGGGGATGGCTCGCGACGAGGAGACCCACCAGCCGGTGCCCTACATGGAGTCGCTGCCCGACTCGCTCGTCGGGCGGCCGGTCTTCGTACTCGACCCGATGCTCGCCACCGGCGGCTCGATGCTGCACACCGTCGAGCTCCTGACCCGGCGCGGCGCCGACGACGTGACCGTGATCTGCGCGCTGTCCGCCCCGGAGGGCGTGCAGCGGCTGCGCGAGTCGGGGCTGCCGCTGCGGATGGTCACGGCCAGCATCGACGAGCGGCTCAACGACTCCGCCTTCATCGTCCCGGGGCTCGGTGACGCCGGGGACCGCCAGTTCGGCTCGGTCTGAGCTCGTAGTGCCGTCGCCACCCGCCCGGACCCGGCGCCGGGTCCTCTCCGGGCTGCTGGCCGCGGCACTCGTCGCGGTGCTGCCCAGCGCGGACCGCCCGGAGGAGGGTGCGGCCCCGGAGCCGGCGCCGGGCGCGCTGCGGGTGATGCCGCTCGGGGCGTCCTCGACGGTCGGGGTGGGCAGCACCGCCACCGCCGGCTACCGGTTGCCGCTGTGGGAGCGGCTGACCGCCGACGGTGTCGCCGTCGACTTCGTCGGCTCCCGCTCGTCCGGGCCGGACGCGTTGCCCGACACCGACCACGAGGGACGGTCCGGCTGGACCGCCGCCCGGATGCTTCCGCTCACCGGGGGCTGGGTGCTGGCCGCCGATCCGGATGTCGTGCTGCTGCACGCCGGTACCAACGACCTGCTCTCCGGGACCTCGGCGCAGGCGACGGCGGCCACCCTGGACCGGATGCTGGAACGGATCTTCACCGCTGCGCCCGGCACGCACGTGATCATGGCCGGGGTATGGGCACCGCTGCCGAAGCAACGGGCCGAGCGGGCCCGGCTGGGCGGGCTGCTGCCCGAGGTCGCCCGGAAGCACCGGGCGGCAGGCCATTCCGTCGAGTACGCAGACGTGTCGGAGCTGTTCCCGGGCGGGCGCACTGCCGACGGCCTGCACGCCGGCCCCGAGGCCTACCGCGCCATCGCCGGGATGTGGGCCGACCGGATCGGGGCCTGGCAGGACCGCGCACCGGCGCCCTCCACCCGCCGCTAGCCCGGGCTCAGTCCGGCATCACGCCGGCGGCCAGCACGGCGCCCAGCTCGCGGCAGGCCGCCCGCGCAGCGGCGTCGGGGGCGCCGGTGACCTCGACCGGCGCGGCCGCCGCGATCCAGCCCATGCCGTCGGCGATCGCGGTGACCGAGCGGGTCGCGCCGGAGGTGTCCGATCCGCCGTGCACCCACAACCCGTACGGCAGACCGCGGGTGTCCTCGCCGCACACGTAGTAGACCTGGTCGAGGAAGTGCTTGAGCGCCCCGGACATGTAGCCGATGTTGGCCGGGGTGCCCAGCAGCACGGCGTCCGCGGCCAGCAGATCGGAGGCGGTCGCGGCGAGCGCTGCCCGGGCGACGGTCCGCACCCCGGTGATCTCCGGATCGGCTGCGCCCGCCCGCACCTGCGCGAGCAGCTCCGCGGTCGCCGGGGACGGCGTGTGGTGCACGATCAGCAGCCGGGCCTCGCTCACCGGCCCAGCATCCCGTCCACCTCGGTGCGCAGCGCGCCCAGCCGTTGCTCGGCCCGCTCCCGGGACGCCGGGACCAGCGCCGGATCGCCGGCCGGCGGTTCGACGACCTCCAGGTAGGCCTTGAGCTTCGGTTCGGTCCCGGACGGCCGGATCACCACCCGGACGCCGTCGCGGCGCAGCCGCAGCACGTCCGGCGCCGGCCGGTCGGTGTCCCAGCCCGGCGGCGGCGCGTCGCGCAGCCGCTGCACCGCACGGTCCCGCTCGGCGGGCTCCATCCGGATCGAGACACCGAGCGTGCGGTGCACGCCGAACGCGGCGGCCAGCTCGTCGAGGCGCTCGGGCACCGACGACCCGGCGGCGGCCAGCCCGCGCACCAGGTCGGCGGCGAGCACCGCAGCGGAGACGCCGTCCTTGTCCCGGACCGCGTCCGGGTCGACGCACAGCCCGATCGCCTCCTCGTACCCGAAGACCAGGCCGTCCCCGGCGCGGACGATCCACTTGAATCCGGTCAGCGTCTCGGCGAACCGGGCGCCGTGCGCGGCCGCGACCCGCGCCAGCATCGACGACGACACCACGGTCGTCGCGACCAGCGGATCCGGGTGGGCACCGGTCCGCAGCAGGTGGTCGGCCAGCAGCACGCCGGTCTCGTCGCCGGAGAGCATCCGCCAGCCGTCGTCGAACCGGACGCCGATCGCGCACCGGTCGGCGTCCGGGTCCAGGGCGACCGCGAGCGCGGCCCCGCTGCCGGCGGCCAGCTCGAGCAGCAGGTCGGTGGCGCCCGGCTCCTCCGGGTTGGGGAAGGCGACCGTCGGGAAGTCCGGATCGGGCCGGGCCTGGGCGGCGACCACGTGCACGTCGTGCACCCCGGTGCGGGCGAGCGCGGCGGTCGCGAGCGCCCCGCCGACGCCGTGCATCGGGGTCAGCGCGATCCGCGGGGCGGCGCCGTGCGGGGTGCGGGGGAGTGTCGCGATCCGGTCCAGGTACGCCTTGGTGACGTCGGAGACGGCGGGCAGCGGCCCCAGCGGGACCGACAGCGCGGCGGGGGCGGCGGTCACGGCGGCCTCGATGCCGGCGTCGTCGGGCGGGACGAGCTGGGAGCCGTCCGCCAGGAAGACCTTGTAGCCGTTGTCGGCGGGCGGATTGTGCGAGGCGGTGATCGCGATCCCGGCGACGGCGCCGAGCTGCCGCACCGCGAACGCGACCAGCGGGGTCGGCACCGGGGGATCGAGCAGCGCCACCTCGAACCCGGCGCCGGTCAGCACCCTCGCGGCGGCCTCGGCGAACGCGGCCGAGCCGTGCCGGGCGTCGCGCCCCACGACGACCGTCCCGGTGCGGCCGCCCGCGCGCAGCCAGCCGGCGAGCCCGGCCGTCGTGCGGGTCACCACGGCCACGTTCATCCCGGCCGGTCCGGCCCGGACCGGTCCGCGCAGGCCCGCGGTGCCGAACCGGAGCGGCCCGGACATCCGGTCGGCCAGCTCGGTGACGGCGCCGGCGGCCGGTGCGCCGCCGGCCAGCGCGGTCGCCAGCAGCCGCTGCAGTTCGGCCCGGGTACCGGGATCCGGGTCGTCGGCGATCCAGCGCAGCGCGGCGTCCCGCAGCTGTGGCGCGATGCCCATCAGACGCGGGCGACGAGCTCGCCCAGCAGCTCACCCATCCGGGTCGCCGCGGCCTGCCCGGCGTCGAGCACCTCCTGGTGGTTCAACGGCTGCCCGGACAGCCCGGCGGCCAGGTTGGTGACCAGCGAGATGCCGCAGACCTCCAGCCCGGCGGCGCGGGCCGCGATCGTCTCCAGCACCGTCGACATCCCGACCAGGTCGGCGCCGAGGCCGCGCAGCATCCGGATCTCGGCCGGGGTCTCGAAGTGCGGGCCGGGCAGGCCGGCGTAGACGCCCTCGATCAGCGACGGATCGAGCTCGCGGGCGGCGGCGCGCAGCCGCGGTGAGTAGGCGTCGGTGAGATCGACGAAGTCGGCGCCGACCAGTGGTGAGCGGGCGAGCAGGTTCAGGTGGTCGGAGATCAGCACCGGTTGCCCGACCGAGAGCCCGTCGGTGATTCCGCCCGCGGCGTTGGTGAGCACCACCGCCGACACACCGGCCGCGGCGGCCGTCCGGATCCCGTGCACCACCGGCTCGACGCCGTGGCCCTCGTAGAGGTGGGTGCGGCCGAGCAGGACCAGCACCCGGCGGCCGCCGATCATCAGCGAACGCACGGTGCCGCCGTGCCCGACCGCGGACGGTGCGACGAACCCGGGGAGCTCGGCCATCGGCAGCTCCGCCTTGGCGGTGCCGAGCACGTCGGCGGCGGGGCGCCAGCCGGAGCCGAGCACGACCGCGACGTCGTGCCGCTCGGTTCCGGTGCGGCGGGCCAGCTCGGCGGCGGCCTCCTGGGCGGCATGCGCGGGGACGGACATGGGCGTCACCCTAATCACCGGGCCGGTTCAGCTCGCGGTGCTCCGGAACCCGGCGGCGATCGCGTCGAACAGCCCGGCGGCGGCGTCCTCGGCCTGGCCGGCGGGGGACGTCAGCTGCAGGACCCACACGCCGTCCGGCCCGCGGCCGGGGATGATCCGCAGCAGCGTGCTGCGCTCCTGCGGACCGGTGGTGGTGGTCATCTCGATCTGGTCGGATCCGTCGGGCTGCGGCTGCACCGGACCGGCGGCGACGTCGTCCACGCCGAGTGCCTCGGGGGTGAGTGCCTCGGCGACCGCAGCGGTCGAGGCGCCGGCCCGCACGGACAGCTCCTGCCTGCCGTCCGGGCTGACGAACCGGACCACCGCGGAGCCGTCACCGGCCGGCGAGCGGTACTGGGTCCAGTCCTGCGGGACGGCGACCGAGAAGCCGAGCGGATCGGGGTGCGCGACCCGCGGGGTGCGCTCGGTGGCGACGGTGATCGTGCTCAACGGCTCCTGCCCGGCCAGCGCACGGACCCCGGCGAACCCGGCGAGCGCGCCGAGCAGCACCAGCAGCGCACCACCGAGCACCAGCGGGATCCCGCCGAGGACGCCGGCGAACCCGGTGCCGCCGGACCGTGCCGGACCGGCCGGGGCCGCTCCCGCCCGGCCCGCTCGGCCGGCCGGGCGCGACGGGCGGGCCGCGGGCCGGTGCTCGGGTGCCGGGGCCGGGACGGGTGCCTGCGGCGCGACCGGAGCGGCCTCGGTGGCGGGCGGCCCGCCGCGGGCGTAGGTGCCGGTGGCGGTCGGCGACGGCGGGCGGTGCGGCACCTGCGGGCCCGACGCGGGCGAGCCGCTCGGCGCCGGGACCCTGGCCATCACGGTCGGGACGTCCGGTGAGCCGGGGAAGATCGGGTCGTCCGGGTCGGCGAGCAGCGGCCGCAGCCGCGCCCGGACCTCGTCCAGCGGCATCCGGGCGGCGGGCTCCTTCATCATCAGCCCGGAGATCACCTCGGCGATCGGGCCGCCCACGGTCGGCACCGGCACCGGGCCGTCGACGACCTCGGTGATGGTCCGCACGGGGTCGCCGTCGACGTCGTAGGGCGGTTTGCCCTCGACGGCGGCGAACAGCGTCGCGCCCAGCCCCCACAGGTCCGCGGCCGGGGTGACCGGCTGGCCGGCGGCGACCTCCGGGGCGATGTAGGCGGGGGAGCCGAGCACCAGGCCTGCCGAGGTCATCGGGGCGTCCGACTCGTTGCGGGCGATGCCGAAGTCGGTGAGCTTGATCCGGCCGTCGTCGGAGATGAGGACGTTGCCGGGCTTGACGTCGCGGTGCGTGATCCCGGCCCGGTGCGCCGCCCGCAGCGCGGCCGCGGTGCCGTAGCCGACGACGCCGGCCTGGGCCCGGTCGAGCCGCCCGGCCTCGGAGATCGCCGCCGCCAGGTTCTTCGACGGGACCAGCTCCATGACGACCAGCGGCTCGTCGCCGCCGGAGTCCAGTACATCGAACACGGTGACGACGTTCGGGTGCGAGAGCCCGGCCAGCGCCCTGGCCTCGCGCATGATCCGTTCGCGCAGCTCGAGCCGCTCGGCGTCCGGGATCCCGTCCGGGATCTTCAGTTCCTTCAGGGCGACCCGGCGCTGCAGGACGTCGTCGAAGCCGGACCACACGGTGCCCATCGCGCCGCTGCCGAGCGGCCCGTCGACGCGGTACCGCCCGGCGATCTGGCGGCGCTGGACATCGCCCTCGGGAACGGTCACGCCCGCGATTGTTCCATCGTCGTGCGCGCGGCCTGCCTGGACACCGACTGTCACAGCCGGTTCCGACTGGTGACGGTGTGTCACCAAGGCAGGTGGTTCCGGTCGCCGGGCGGTGTCCGGTGCGGGACGGACGCCGCTGCGTCACGGCGCGGTGACGGTGCGGATGCGGCGCGGACGCGGGGTTGTTGCGGCCCGGTCCGGAACCACCGATGAACGGCGGAAACGGCCGCTCGTCGTGCTCCCGCCCGCCCGCTCATCAGGTCTGGTGAACCCGTTGGCAGCAGCTCGCCGACCCCTCGCCGCCCCGACCCGTGAACGGCCGATTTCGACTGGAACACCGCCGGACGGGTGAGCACCATGAGTCGTGGTCGGGCACGTCGTGACGCCGTGACGGGCGAGGGCCAGAGGTCCACAGGGCGACGGGGCCCCGACAACCCGGACGAGGAGGACAAGGTGACTGCGCTGCAGACCCGCACCGAGCTCCCCGAGGTGGGCGACCTGCCGGTCGACGACCTCGGCGTCGGCACGGGTCCGGCCTGGCTGGAATCGTGGATGCGGGCGCACAAGGGCGAGATCGTCGGCTGGCGCCGCGCCATCCACGCGCAGCCCGAGCTGGCCCGTCGCGAGCACCGCACCACCGCGCGCATCTCCGAGACCCTGCTGCGCGCCGGCCTCGAGCCGCGCACGCTGGCCGGCGGCACCGGTGTCGTCTGCGACATCGGCCACGGCGGCCCGCTCGTCGCGCTGCGCGCCGACATGGACGCGTTGCCGCTGCAGGAGCAGAGCGGCCTGTCCTTCGCCTCCACCGTGCCCGGCGTGATGCACGCCTGCGGGCACGACGGGCACACCGCGATGCTGCTCGGCGCGGCGCTGGCGCTGAACTCGGCGCCGTCGCTGCCGGGTCGGGTCCGGCTGGTGTTCCAGCCGGCCGAGGAGGTGCAGCCCGGTGGCGCGCTGGACGTCGTCGCCCAGGGCGTGATGTCCGACGTGCAGCGGATCTTCGCGCTGCACTGCGACCCGCGCCTGGAGGTCGGACGGCTGGGCACCCGGGTCGGGCCGATCACCTCGGCCTGCGACCTGATCGAGGTCCGGCTGACCTCGCCGGGCGGACACACCTCGCGCCCGCACCTGACCGCGGACCTGGTCCAGGCGCTCGGCCTGCTGGCCACCCAGGTTCCGCTGCTGCTCACCCGGCACGTGGACCCGCGCTCGGGCACCGTGCTCACCTGGGGCGCGGTGCAGGCGGGCGACGCGGCCAACGCGATCCCGCAGTCCGGGCTGCTGCGCGGCACGCTGCGCACCGCCGACCACGCGACCTGGACCGAACTGGAGGACACACTGCGCGCGCTGGTCGCCGCGGTGCTGGCCCCGACCGGCGTCGGGTACGTGCTGGACCACGTCCGCGGGGTCCCGCCGGTGGTCAACGACGAGATCTCGACCGGGCTGCTGCGCGACGCGGCGGTGACCGTCGGCGGTGAGCCGGCCGACGCGAGCACCGAGCAGTCCTCCGGTGGCGAGGACTTCGCCTGGTATCTGGAGCACTCCCCGGGTGCGATGGCCCGGCTCGGTGTGTGGTCGGGCACCGGCCCCCAGCGCGACATCCACCAGCCGACGTTCGACCTGGACGAGCGGGCGCTGCCGTTCGGCTCCCGGGTGCTGGTGCACGCCGCGCTCGCGGCGCTGGCGAACGCCGCCTGACGGCCGGGGTCCGGGTCAGACGACCGACCGCAGGCGGAGCGTCACCGCGCGCCCGCCACGCCGCGCGGCGTCGTGGGACTCCTCGAGCTGTGCTCGTGCCAGATCGCGCAGTTCCGCCATCTGTGGGGTCACCTCGGCGAGGGTGAGCTCGGTCTCGATGACGTCCAGATCCAGGTTCCACACGTCGGCGAGGATCCGGCGCATCCAGCCGGTCGCGTGGTCCCAGCCCGCACGCGGCGTCCCGGGCGCATAGCCGCCACCGCGCGCCGTCACGAGGAAGGCGGGCCGGCCGGCCAGCGGGGTCTGCCCGGGTGCGAGGCGCGGGTCGCCGATCAGCGTGTCGACCCACGTCTTGAAGTGCTGCGAGACACCGAAGTTGTACAGCGGGACGGCGAACACGAACACGTCGGTGCCGAGGACCTCGTCCGCCAGCTCGCCGGTGGTCCGGACGGCCCGCTCCTGCGCCTCCGAGCGCCCCTCCGCCGGCGCGAACGTGGCGGTCTGCCACACGTCGGCCGGGACCGGGTCGGCGGCGACGTCGCGCCGGATCAGCCGGGTGTCGGCACCGAGCTCCTGCAGGACCGTGCTCTGCAGGGTGTCGGCGACG
This sequence comes from Pseudonocardia autotrophica, assembly GCF_003945385.1. Classification (NCBI taxonomy): domain Bacteria; kingdom Bacillati; phylum Actinomycetota; class Actinomycetes; order Pseudonocardiales; family Pseudonocardiaceae; genus Pseudonocardia; species Pseudonocardia autotrophica. The sequence continues at coordinate 6,076,655 of NZ_AP018920.1, read as the reverse complement.
GCCCGGGTGACGGAGCCGTCGTGCCGGATGCTGGCGTCGAGCCGGAAGAGGGTGCTCATCGGATCCTACTTTCGGTGATGAAGATGGTCTGTAAACAAGATGATCGTACATGAAGACTATCTGGGCGCCAGGGTCCGATCTGTACGATCCGGGGCATGGCGGAGGCGGTGCGCGAGGCGTCGGGCACGGGCGATCTCGGCCGGTCGCTCGGCACGGTGTTGCGCGCCTATCAGCAGTCGGTGCGCGGTCATGTCGACGACCTGCCCGGTGGCCCGCGCGGGTTCCAGGTGTTGTCGATCGCCGCCGGCGGCGCCTGCCACAACCAGGCGACGATCGCGCAGCTGCTCGGGCTCGACCGGACGGTGATGACCTATCTGGTCGACGACCTGGAGAAGCGTGCCCTGGTGGAGCGTCGCCCGGATCCGGCGGACCGCAGGTCGCGGCAGGTGCTGCTCACCACGGCAGGTCGCCGGCTGTTGGACGACGTGTCCGCGCGCATCTCCGCCGTCGAGGAGCAGCTCCTCGCTCCGCTCGACGAGGCGGAGCGCCCGCTGTTCCGCGAGATGGTCGCCCGGATCGCGCAGGCCCGGCCGGTCGACGCCGTGGACTCCTGCGACGGGCCGGACGTGACCTGCTGATCCTCAGTTGCCGGGGGAGGACTTCCGGCTGGGCTTGCTGCGCAGGTCGTTGACGTAGTCGGCGGGTGCGCCCGCCATCTCGGCCGCGTCGGCGAGCACCCCGAGGTAGCGGGCCGACGGCTCACCGCCCTCGTAGGCGTTGAGCACGTAGATCCAGGCGAGGACGCTGCCGTCCAGGGTGGCGACCCGCAGCCGCAGCTTCTTGTGCAGGCCGAGTTCGCCGCCCTCCCAGCGGTCGAGCTGCGCCTCGTCGTGTTCGGGGACGTCGTAGAGCACGACGAAGACCTGCGAGCCCGGCTCCTCCACCACGGTGGAGAGCGCGCCCTCCCAGGTGTAGTCCTCGCCGCCGAACGTCAGCCGCCAGCCCTGGAGCCACCCGGTACCGGCCATCGGCGAGTGCGGGGCGCGCTCCTTCATCTGCTCGGGGTCCATGTTCGACCCGTACGCGGCATACAGAGGCACGGGGGCAGCGTAATGGCTCGGGGTCGGAGGGTGGCCGGGCGCCCCCGCCCCACCCGGCCCGGTGAACCGGACACGCGTACTGTGAGCGTCTGTCGACGCCGGAGGCGCGAGGCCGCCGGCCCACCACCACCGACGTCTCAGGGGGACATCTCGTGACCCGCATCGTCATCATGGGCGGCGGACCTGCCGGATACGAGGCCGCATTGGTCGCGGCGCAGCACGGCAGTGAGGTGACCGTCGTCGAGCGGGACGGGATGGGTGGCGCCTGCGTCGTCTACGACTGCGTCCCGTCCAAGACGTTCATCTCCTCCGCGGCGGTCCGGGTGGACCTGCACCGTGCCGAGGACCTGGGTGTGCTCGTCGACCGGGGCAGCTCGGCGGTCGACCTGCCGGCGGTCAACCAGCGGGTGAAGTCGCTGGCGCTGGCCCAGTCCGCGGACGTGCGCACCCGGCTGGAGAACGAGGGCGTGCGGATCATCGCGGGCACCGCGCAGTTCGACGGCCCCGGCGCGGACCGCGCGACGCACGACGTGACCGCCACCCACACCGACGGCTCCACCGAGCGGCTGGTCGCCGACATCGTGCTGGTCGCGACCGGCGCGACGCCGCGGGTGCTCGACACCGCCCGGCCGGACGGTGACCGGGTGCTGGACTGGCGTCAGCTCTACGACCTCGAGGAGCTCCCCGAGCACCTGGTCGTCGTCGGCTCCGGTGTGACCGGCGCCGAGTTCTGCTCCGCCTACGTGGAGCTGGGCTGCCGGGTCACGCTGGTCTCCAGCCGGGACCGGGTGCTGCCGCACGAGGACGCCGACGCCGCCGCGGTGCTGGAGGAGGTCTTCGCCGAGCGCGGCGTGGAGATCCTCGCGCACGCCCGCGCCGACAAGGTCGAGAACACCGGCGACGGCGTGCTGGTGACGTTGTCCGACGGCCGCACGGTCGAGGGCTCGCACGCCCTGATGACGGTCGGGTCGGTGCCGAACACCGGTGACCTCGGCCTGGAGAAGATCGGCGTCGAGACCGATCGCGGCGGGTTCATCCCGGTCGACAAGGTGTCCCGCACCGCGGAGGCCGGTGTCTACGCGGCGGGCGACTGCACCGGTGTCCTGATGCTCGCGTCGGTGGCGGCCATGCAGGGCCGGATCGCGATGTGGCACGCGCTCGGCGAGGGCGTCGCCCCGATCCGGCTGCGGACGGTCGCGGCGAACGTGTTCACCCGGCCGGAGATCGCGACCGTCGGCATCAGCCAGAACGCGATCGACTCCGGCGAGGTCCCGGCCCGCACGGTGATGCTGCCGCTGTCGACGAACCCGCGGGCGAAGATGCGTGGCCTGCGCCGCGGCTTCGTGAAGCTGTTCTGCCGTCCCGCCTCCGGTGTGGTCATCGGGGGTGTCGTGGTGGCGCCGGTGGCCAGCGAGCTGATCCTGCCGATCGCGATGGCCGTGCAGAACGGGCTGGGTGTCGACGACCTGGCGCACACCTTCTCGGTGTACCCGTCGCTGTCCGGCTCGATCACCGAGGCGGGCCGTCAGCTGATGCAGCACTCCGACCTGGACTGATCCCCGAAGAGCCGGTCGAGCAGGGTCCGTAGCTCGCGCGGGGAGACCGGGGCGAGGGTGACCCACTCCGGCCCGGGGCCCGGTTCGGTGTCGCGGGTCAGCCGGTAGCGCCCGCGGAGCGTGTCGACGACGGTGACGTACCCGGGCAGCCGGGCCGGGTTGCCCCAGCGGTCGGTGCGGACCGCGCACACCTGGGCGTGCCGGGCCGGTCCGCGCAGCACCGACTCCAGCCGCGCCGCCGGCTCGGTGGCCGCGGTGTCCCGGCCGGGCCGGCCGCCGCTGTTGCTGCTGCTGCCGTCGTCGAGCAGCAGCGCCATGTCGGCGGTCGGCATCCCGATCGCGGGGCCGGGGCCCGGAGGGGCATGCGGGAGCACCGACACCGCCGCGTGTGCCGGGGAGCCGGCCGCGGTGACGGTGACGGTGCCGTCGGTGTGCACCGCGAGCACGCCGCCGTCGGCGTTGTCGGCGGCGACGGCGCGCAGCACCGAGCCGAACCGGGCGCGCACCTCAAGCCGGCGCTCGGGCCGGGCCAGCAGGGTGAGCAGGTGCACCAGCCCGGGGGCGGGTCCGTCCGGCCCGGCCAGGCCGCGTCCGCGCAGGGCGGCCACGACGCCGGCGACGCCCCGGGTCCGCTCGTCCGCGCTGCGGCCGGGGGAGGGCACCGACAGCGCGGACGGGGTGGCGCCGAGCCCGAGCCGCTCCCACACGACGTCGAACTCGGCGGCGGAGAGCACGAACCGGGTCGTCCGGTCCTGCTCAGCCACGGTCCCGCCAGCGCTGCTCGGGGCGCAGCACCGCGTCGCCGTCCGCCGGATCGGGCACCGGGGTGTCCGGTGCGGCGGGGCCGGGCCGGTCGGAGAGCAGCCGCCCGGGTGCGGGTTGCCCGACACCGGACGCGGCGAGGTGCGATTGTGCCGCGGTCGAGGCTCCGGCCGGGGGCATCGTCGCGCCGGGTGGCGGGTGGACCGCCGGTGTCGTGACGCCCGGTGCGGTGCCGCCCGGTGCGGTGCCGCCTGGCGCGGTGCCACCCGGCGTGGTGCCACCCGGATCCGCGGGCGCCGATCCGGTCGATCCGGGAGCGCCCGGTCCAGGAGCGACCAGCCCGGGAACACCCGGCGCCGAAGCACCCGGTCCAGGAGCGCCTGAGCCGGGAACGGCCGGCCCGGGAGTGTCTGATCCGGGAGCGCCGAGCTCGGGAGCACCTGGCCATGCAGCTTCCGGCCCGAGAGCGCCCGGCCCTGCAACGCCCGGCCCCGCAACGCCCGGCTCTCCGGTCGCGGGACCCGACGGCCCGGCGGCCGGCCGCCCCGGTACCCGCCGAGACCCGGCGACCCCCCGCCCGGTCTGCTCCCCGGATGCCCGGGTGCGCCCCGGCGGCGCGTCGCCGGACTGCGCCCGCTGCCCGGCGCCATCCGCCGCGACCCGGCGCCCGGTCCCCGCACCCGGCCCCGCGCCGGAACCACCCGCCCGGCCGGCGGATGCCGCCGCCGCCATACCCGAGCCGAGGACGACACCCCCCGCGGACGCCCACCCCGGCCCCGGACCACCGGAACCCGGAGCAGCGCCGCCCCCCGGAGCGCCGCCGGCCGCCGGACCACCACCGGCCGCCGGACCACCGCCGGAACCCGGAGCACCGCCGACCCCCGGAGCACCGCCGACCCCCGGAGCACCGCCGACCCCCGGAGCACCGCCGACCTCCGGAGCACCGCCGGCGCCCGGCACACCGCCGACCTCCGGCGCGGCACCGGCCGACCCCGGAGCCCCGGCTGCGGCCGCCCCCACCTGCCCGCTGTCCACCGGCACGGACGTGAGCCCGGGATCGGCCCCGGTACGGCCGAGGCCGGCGGGTGCACCCGCTCCGCCGAGCCCCCCGATCCCGGCGCCGCCGGAGGCGACCGTCGCGTCCACCTGCGTCACCACCGGGGGCGGGGACCAGCCGGTCCAGTGCGCCCCGGCGGCCCGGCTGTCATCGGTGTAGCGCTGCATCAGCTCGGTGGCCCGGGCTGCCGCGTTCCCGGTCGCGGCGTCCGTCGCGGCCCAGTCGGTCAGGACCGCCGCACCGGCCGGGGCGACCTCCGGCGGGGACGCGGGCGGGGGCGCGGCCATCCGGGCGCGCAGCTCGGCGGCCAATGCGGCCTGCGCGGTGAGCCCGGCGGCGGTCTGCGCCGCGTCGCCGGCCGCGACGCCGACCCATCCGGCGAGTGCGTCGAGTGCCCCGGTGGTCCCGGCGGCGGCGCTCCCGGTCCAGCCGGCCGGGAGTGCCCGCACCCGTTCGGTGAGTTCGCGGTGCACGTCGTCGAGGGCCTCGGCGGCGGTCCGCCACGCCCGCTCGGCCGCCGCCGACGCGGACGGGCCGGGGCCCGCGGCGACCATGGCGTGCAGCTCGGCGTGGCTGATGCCGGCCCAGCGCGGCGCGGTCACCGCGGGGTCCAGGATCGGACGATCGCGGCCTCGGTGCCGGTGTAGTCCCGGCCGGAGCGTGCGACGGCGTCCCGGGCGCGGACGAGCTCGGTGCGCAGCGCGCGGATCCGTTCGATCGCCGCGCCGGGGCCGTCCGCGGAGTGCGTGGCGTACCGGGCGGCCGCGTCCGCACTCACCGGATCGCCCAGCCAGGGCTGGATCCGGCGGGCGTCGGCGTCGAGCAGATCGAGCGCGGTGGCCAGCCGATCCGCGGCACGGTCCAGCGCCGCGACGACGGCCGTGGGCGTCGTCGGGTCGATCCGTAGATCCGGATGGGAGACGGGCACGGGTGGCCTCCGGGACGGCTGGGTGCGATGACGGGCGCACGCTAGCCACGATCGCCGCCGGTCGCGTCCGTCCGGCGAGCGCCGGTCACCATCGCGAACGGCCGGCCGGTGCACCGGCGCCGCGCGGTCCGCGGAACAGGATGAGCAGTGTCAGACCTCCCATCACGACCACACCGACCCACATGGCCTGCTGCCATCCGGCGATGAAGGCCTCCTGCGCGGCCCGCAGGATCTGCTCGCCGTGGCCGCCCGCCTCCCGGCTGACGGCGGTGGCGTTGGCGACGCCCTCGCTCGCCGTCGCGGCGAGATCGGCCGGGACGCCGTCGAGGCGCCCGCCGATGGCGCTCTGGTAGCCGGCGACGAGCAGCCCGCCCAGGAGCGCGATGCCGAGAGCAGCGCCGAGCTCGCGAGTGAGGTCGTTGAGCGCGGAGGCCACACCCTGCTGATCGCGGGGAAGCGCGGAGGTGATCGCCTCGGTCGACGGGGTCATCGCCAGCCCCGCGCCGAGCCCCATGGCCATCAGACCGGGAAGCACCGTGAGGTAGCCACCGGACACCGACACGAGTGACGCCATCAGGGCGAGCCCGGTCCCGGCGACGGTGAGCCCGGTGACCATTGTCGCGCGCGCGCCGATGCGTGCGGCGAGGTGTGGCGCGAGGCCGGAGGCGAGCATCATCAGCAGCGCCATCGGCATCAGCGCGAGCGTGGAGAGCAGACCGCTCCAGCCGAGCACCACCTGGAAGAACGGGTAGAGGACCAGGGACGTCCCACCCTGTACCCCGAACAGGACCAGCAGCAGCGTGCTGCCCGAGGACAGCCCGCGGGTGCGGAAGTGCCGGATGTCGAGCAGCGGGAACGGCGTGCGCAGCTCCCGGGTGACGAACCCGGCCGTCGCGAGCACGGCCATCGTGAGGGTGGCGACGATGAGCGGGTCACCCCAGCCGAGCGCGGGCGCCTCGTGCAGCGCGAACGTGAAGCCGACGGCGGCGACGACCGACGCCAGCGCCCCGGGCAGGTCGAAGCGGCCCGGAGCCGGCTCGCGGGAGTTCGGGACGGCCCGGACGCCGATCGCCAGTGCTGCGATCGTGAGGCCGATCGGCAGCGCGAACAGCCACCGCCAGGAGGCGATGTCGACCAGTAGCGCGGACAGGTACATGCCGAGGATGCCGCCGCCGCCCGCGACCGCGGTCCACATCCCGATCGCCCTGGAGCGTTCCTCGTCCGGGAACGACGAGGTGATCACCGACAGGGTGACGGGCATGATCATCGCCGCGCCGACCCCGCTGAGCAGCCGGGCCACGAGCATCACCTCGGTGGCCGGGGCGACGGCCGCGGCGACGTTCGCGAGTCCGAACACCACCAGCCCGGTGATCAGGACCGGTCGGCGCCCTCATCGGTCGCCCGCGGCACCGAGCGGGAGCAGGAGGGCGGCGAGGGTCAGGGTGTAGGTGTTGATGATCCACAGCACCTCGCCCTGAGAGGCACCGAAGGTGGTGGACAGCTGGGGCTGGGCGACGTTGAGTCCGGAGACGGAGGCGACGACGGCCATCAGCGCGATGCCCACCGCCCAGAGGATCGCGCGGCGGTGCCGCGGATCGTCGATCAGCGTCGCGGTCCGGTCCGTACCGGACACCTGGGGGGACGACATGGCTCACCGGTTCTCTCAGGATCGGGTCACCACCCGGCGGTGACCGGGTGGTGATGCGGGTGCGGGGCCGGCGGGTCAGGGATTGCGGTGGGCACGCACGACGACGTCGTGCAGCTCCACCGGGCGGCCGCCGGGGTGGACGGTGCGGGTCGTCTCGTAGCCGGCGTCGATTCGCCACTCCGGTTCGGTGAACAGCGCCGCGATCCCGGTCCGGTCGGCGGTGGCCTCCCCGGGGTGGTGGTGACCGTGCCCGCCGTGCAGGTGCCCGATGACGAGCAGCGTGCCGCCCGGCGCGACCCAGGAGCCGATCCGCCGGTAGAACGCGAGCTGCCCGGAATCCGGGTGGGCGTAGCTGGTGACCACGAGATCCCAGGTCCGGCCGGGAGCCCAGCCGGTCAGATCGGCCTCGATCCAGTCCACCCGGCCCGCCAGGCCCGCCTGCTCGGCGCGATCGGCGGCGGCGGACAGCGCGGTCGCGGAGATGTCGGCGCCGGTGACCCGCCAGCCCTGCTCGGCCAGCCAGAGCGCCTCGGTCCCGGTGCCGCATCCGGCGTCCAGAGCGGTTCCGACGGTCAGGCGCCGGGTCTCGGCCGGGAGGTAGGGGCTGACCGGCAGGCTCCGGCCGCCGGCCTCGGCGGCCGGAGCCCAGTGCTTCTCCCAGTAGGCCTTGTCGAACGTGTGCATCGCGAACCCTCCGATGTCGTGCCGTGTCTCCGTACCGGGATCAGGTTGACCTCCGTCCGGCCGAACTGGCAAAGAATCTTGCCGAATGGCAAAGTTGCCGGCGTGAACGAGCCGATCGACCAGACCCTGGACACCGTCGGGCCACGCCTGAAGCACCTGCGGCTGCACCGCGAGGTCACTCTGACCCGGCTCGCCGACGAGACCGGGATATCCGCCAGCACGCTGTCCCGGCTGGAATCCGGGCTCCGGCGGCCGACGCTGGAACAGTTGCTGCCACTCGCCCGCTACTACGGCGTCACCATCGACTCCCTCGTCGACGCTCCCCGCACCGCCGATCCCCGGCTCGACCTGCGGCCGATGGCGTGCAGCGACGGGTCGGTCATCATCCCGCTCACCCGGCGCCCCGGAGGTATCCAGGCGTACAAGTTCGTGCTGCCCACCGGCAGCGACGACACGCTGCCCGATCCGCGATCACACGAGGGCTACGACTGGGCGTACGTCCTCAACGGCACCTTGCGTCTCGTCCTCGGAGATCAGGACCTGCTCCTGCGGGCAGGCGAGGCGGTGGAGTTCGACACCCGCACCCCGCACTGGTTCGGTGCGACCTCGAGCGGGCCCGTGGAGTACCTCAGCCTGATCGGGCGCCAGGGTGAACGGGCGCACATCCGGGCCGTCACCGATCCGCACGACCACATCGTCCACTGAACACGCGCCATACACGACGACACCCCCGTGCGTGCCGGTCGCGATCCGGCACGCACGGGGGTGCGTCTGTGGCTATGCCGCGGCGACCGCGTGACGGTCGCCGGTGTCGACGGGCCGGCACCCGCTCAGCGGGCACGGTGGTGGGGCCCAGGCCGTGGCGGTGAACGCGGGGACGAGCCCCGCGAACGGCCAGCGGCCCGCGAACCGCTGCAGGTACCAGTAGACGAACAGATGGTCCGGTTCCGCGGGGTCGACGACGAACTGCGGTCGGCCTCCCAGGTCGTCCACCCAGGCGGCGTAGGCGTTCGCGACCTGCCCCGGCGGACGGGCGGACCGCCGGGTGAGGAGCCAGTCCTCGGCCCGGCTGCGCCAGTTCTCCAGCGCTGCCGGATGCAGCGTGGCCCCCGGGAGTTCGCGGAGGTTCGCGGTGAATGTGCCGATCACGATCCCGCCCGCGCCGTACGCGGTCGAGATCAGGCTGAGCAGGGAGTGCGGGCCCGGGATCGGGCCATCGGTGTGGACGTGCGTCGTCACGTATGACGACGCCTGCGAGACAAGGGGCATGACGGATCCTGTGCGTCGTTGGAGCTGGTGACGGCTCACGGCGCGGGACTGGCCTGCGTGGTGAGCGGATCCGCGGCGCGGTACTCCGCGTGGCGGGGTGTCCGGGCCCCGTGGATCGGGCACACGGGTCGGCTGTTGAGTTGTCGGCCGCGGGCACCTGTGCGGTGTGCGCGGTGCAACGACGCTAGAGCCGCGCCGGGTGCCCGGTCAACGCGCTTCCCAGGGACCGGGATCGGTGCGCAGCAACCCCAGGACGAGCACGTCGACCCGGGCGCCGTCGACCTCCCACGCCTCGCGCATCCGTCCCTCGTGGACGAAGCCGAGTGCGGCCGCGACCGCCGCCGAGGTGTGGTTCGGCTCGGCGTGGTGGTAGGTGATCCGGTGCAGGCCGAGCCCGCCGAACCCGAACCGGACGACGGCGCCGACCGCGGTGCGGGCCAGCCCCCGCCCGCGGGCGGGGGGCAGGGTCCAGCAGCGCACCTCGGCGGTGCCGTGCGCCAGGTCGAGCTGCTCCAGGGTGACCTCGCCGAGCATCTCGCCGGTGGTCGGCTCGGCGACCGACCAGGCGTACCGGGTGCCGCGGGCCCAGCCCTCGATCCGGTCCGCGACGTGCGCGGTGACGGTGGCGTCGAAGTCCGGGCCGGCCGGGTCCGGCCGGTTGCGCCAGCGCCGGATCTCCGGATCCCTGGCGGACGCGGCGACGGCCGGGCGGTCGTCCACCCGGTCGTCGTGCCGCGGGCCGCGCAGGTACCAGGCCCCGGCGTTGATCTCGACGGGGTCCAGGGTGATCAGTCCTTGATCTCGCAGATCACGGTGCCCTGCGACACCGAGGCACCCTGCTCGGCGGTGAGCCCGGTGACGGTGCCGTCCTTCGACGCGGTGACCGGGTTCTCCATCTTCATCGCCTCCAGCACGACGATCAGGTCGCCCGCCGAGACCGTGTCGCCGTCGGAGACCGCGACCTTGATGATCGTGCCCTGCATCGGCGCGGTGACGGCGTCGCCGGAGACCTTCGCGCCGCCGCCCTTGCCCGTCCGCTTGCGGGGTGCCGCCGCCGTGCGCCCGGCCGATCCGCCGCCACCGCCCAGTGCGAGATCACCGGGCAGCGAGACCTCCAGCCGGCGGCCGCCGACCTCGACGACGACGGTCTGCCGCTCGCCGGACTCGTCGTCGGCCCCGGCGCCGCCCTCGAACGGCGGCACCGTGTTGTCCCACTCGGTCTCGATCCACCGGGTGTGCACGGCGAAGTCCTCGACGGACTCGGCGGTGAAGGCCGGATCGGCGGCGACCAGCCGGTGGAACTCCAGCACCGTGGCCATGCCCTCGACCCGGAACTCGTCCAGCGCGCGGCGGGCCCGCTCCAGGGCCTGCCTGCGGTCGGTGCCGGTGACGATCAGCTTCGCCAGCAGCGAGTCGAACTGTCCGCCGATCACCGAGCCGTCCTCGACACCGGCGTCCACCCGGACACCGGGGCCTGCGGGGTACCAGATCCGCTCGACGGTGCCGGGCGCCGGGAGGAAGTTGCGGCCTGCGTCCTCGCCGTTGATCCGGAACTCGATCGTGTGCCCGCGCGGCGCCGGGTCGTCGGTGATCTCGAGCTCGAGGCCCTCGGCGATCCGGAACATCTGCCGGACCAGGTCGATCCCGGTGGTCTCCTCGGAGACCGGGTGCTCGACCTGCAGCCGGGTGTTCACCTCCAGGAAGGTGATCATCCCGTCCTCGCCGATCAGGAACTCGACGGTGCCGGCGCCGTAGTAGCCGGCCTCCTTGCAGATCGCCTTGGACGCCTCGTACAGGGTCGTCCGCTGCTCATCGGTGAGGAACGGCGCGGGGGCCTCCTCGACGAGCTTCTGGAAGCGGCGCTGCAACGAGCAGTCCCGGGTCCCGACGACGACGACGTTGCCGTGCTGGTCGGCCAGCACCTGGGTCTCGACGTGCCGGGGCCGGTCCAGGTAGCGCTCGACGAAGCACTCGCCCCGACCGAACGCCGAGGTGGCCTCGCGGACCGCCGAGTCGTACAGCTCGGCGACCTCGGACCGCTCGCGGGCGACCTTCATCCCGCGGCCGCCGCCGCCGAACGCGGCCTTGATCGCGACCGGCAGGCCGAACTCGTCGGCGAAGGCGAGCACCTCGTCGGCGCCGGAGACCGGGTCCTTCGTGCCCGGGACCAGCGGTGCCCCGGCGCGGGTGGCGATGTGCCGGGCGGTGACCTTGTCGCCGAGGTCGCGGATCGACTGCGGCGACGGCCCGATCCAGGTGATTCCGGCGTCGATCACGGCCTGGGCGAAGTCGGCGTTCTCGGACAGGAAGCCGTAGCCGGGGTGGATGGCGTCGGCGCCGGCCTGCTTCGCGGCACCGATCACCTTGTCGATGTCGAGGTAGGACTCGGCGGCGGTGGAGCCGCCCAGCGCGAAGGCCTCGTCCGCGAGACGGACGAACATGGCGTCGCGGTCCGGTTCGGCGTAGACGGCGACGCTCGCCAGACCCGCGTCCTTCGCGGCTCGGATCACACGAACGGCGATCTCGCCGCGGTTGGCGACGAGCACCTTGCGCAGTGCGGGCACGGTACGAACTCCTCGGGTCGCAGGCGCCGGCCCGATGCTCCGGCGCTGGGTTACCGGCGAGTGTAAGAGCCGGATCCCGAATCATTCCGTGTGGAGACTGTGGTGAAGGCAACTCACGCCCGACGGTGTGGTCCCTGACGTCGTCGTGAACGGCCCGGAGGTGAGTCGGGCCACGCCACGGGTCCGTGCCGCCCGGCCCGTCCCCGCAACTCCACACCCCCCAGTGGTGGAGTTGCGGGGACCGCCGAGCCCCGACCCCCCGGGGTAGTCCGTGCCGCGCTCAGCCGCGCCCGTCGAGGGCGACGGCCCGCTGGGCGGCCAGCTCCTCGGCGAACGCGGGCTCCGCGGCGAGCATCGCGCCGAGCCCGAACGCGCCGACGCTCAGCGCCGCTGCGGAGGGCCCGCTCGCCACCCAGTCCGGGTGCATCGACGGAGAGAGTTCGGGATGCTGCTCCCGCACCCGGCGCAGCGCCTCGTCGCCGGCGCGGGTGCGCACCGGCATCCGCGCGCCGAGCAGGAGCGTCACCGTGGCCATGGCCATGGTCACGAGCAGCAGCGCTCCGATCGGGCGCGCGTTCGTCGCGCCCACCAGGACCCGGACCAGGCCCAGCGCGGCGACCAGCCCCGGCAGTACGGCCGCCGAGCGGAGCCGGTCCCGCTCGGACGCGCCGAGCAGCAGCCCGGCCGATTCGAGCCGCCGGGCGATCCGCGCCAGCTCGGCGGCGACCGCGGCGTGCGTGCGCAGGCTGCGGCCCGGGATGAGCCGGTGCGCCGAGCGGTGGATCGCCCGCTGCAGCCCGGTCGCCGACCGGGTCAGCGGGCCACCGGCCCGGACCTGGCCCGGGGTCCGGCAGGAGGTGACGACGGTGCCGTCGACGTGCATCGCCGACAGCGCCGCGTACACCGCCAGGTGCGGGCCGCCGTTGAGATGCGCGACATCCTCCGGGCGGCCGTCGATCGTGGTCACCCCGGCCGGGTCACCGGCGACCACACGGGCGCGGTACCAGCAGACCAGCGCCGTCACGACGACGGCGAGCAGCAGGTAACCCGCCAGGAAGGTGGTGGGGCTGACACCCCAGGTCTCGCCGGTGAGGTTCGTACCCATTCCGGCCTCCCCGTGCAGGTCCGCGCGCTTCGTCGTTCGAAGTAGTGTGCGCCCGCTCACGAGGAGACCCGCCTGATTTCACAGAGACTTGAGGTTCACCGGAGCGAACGGCGGAGACCCGATCGGGTGGACTCCGCCGTTCGGTCCAGTGCAGTCCTACGCAGCCCTGCGCGGCCCTGGATCAGCCGGTCGCCGCCCGCACCTGCCGCTTGATCCGGGCCAGCATCGCCGCGATCCCGCGCAGCCGCAGCGGGCTCACCGCCTCGGCCAGGCCGAGATCGGTGTAGAAGTCGTCCGGGACCGCCAGCACGGCATCGGCCGGCTGCCCGTCCAACCCGGTGTGCATGATCGACGCGAAACCGCGGGTGGTCGGTGCCTCCGGCGGTGCCGAGAAGAACAGGTGCACCGGCCGGTCACCGCCCTCGGCGACCTCGACGGCGAGGAACAACGGGGACTGGCACTCGTGCACCTGCTCCATCGAGTCCGCGGCGTCGGCGTACCGGTCGGGCAGCTCGGGCAGCTCCCGGGAGAGCTCCAGCAGCAGCTGCAGCCGATCCTTGGGGCCGAGCGCGGCGAAGTCGTCGACCAGCTCGGCGAGTGCCGGTGGGAGGCTCACCCGCGCTCCTCGCCCTGCGCGATCGGAACCCGCACAGCGTTGCCCCACTCGGTCCAGCTGCCGTCGTAGTTGCGGACCCGATCGAAGCCCAGCAGGTAGGTCAGCACGAACCAGGTGTGGCTGGAGCGCTCACCGATCCGGCAGTAGGCGACGACGTCGTCGGACGGCGCGAGGCCCTGCTCCTGCTCGTAGATGGCGGCCAGTTCGGCACGCGACTTGAAGGAGCCGTCCTCGGCGGCGGCACGGGCCCACGGGACGCTCGCGGCACCCGGGATGTGCCCGCCGCGGACCGCGCCCTCCTGCGGGTAGTCCGGCATGTGCAGCTTCTCGCCGGTGTACTCCGGCAGCGAGCGCACGTCGACCAGCGCCCCACCGCCGCTCGACACGAGCCCGAGGTGATCCAGCACGTCCTCCTTGAACGCCCGGATGCCCGCGTCGTCGCGCTCGACGACCGGGTAGTCGGCCCGGGCCGGGGTGGGCGTGTCGGTGACCATCTCGCGGCCCTCGGCGACCCACTTGGAGCGCCCGCCGTCGAGCAGTCGCACGTCGGCGTGGCCGAACAGCGAGAACACCCACAGCGCGTAGGCGGCCCACCAGTTGTTCCGGTCGCCGTAGACGACGATCGTGGTGTCCCGGCCGATGCCGCGCTCGGACATGATCTCGGCGAACCGGGTGCCGTCGACGTAGTCCCGGGTGACCGGGTCGTTCAGCTCGGTGTGCCAGTCGACCTTCACCGCGCCCGGGATGTGCCCGGTGTCGTAGAGCAGCACGTCCTCGTCGGACTCCACGACGACCAGCCCCGGGTCCTCGAGGTGGTCGGCCAGCCACGAGGTGGTGACCAGGCGCTCCGGGTGCGCGTACTCGGCGAGCTTGGGATCGGGGTCGTTCGTGACAGCCATGGCGGGAGGGTAACCGCGCCCCCTGACACCCACACGCGGGCTCAGACACCGAAATCGGAGTCGTCCCCCTCGGGCCGCGGGCCGTGGATCGTCCGGTCCTCCGGGGCGATCGGCAGATCGTTGATGCTGGCCTCGCGCCTGCGCATGAGGCCGTTCTCCGCGAACTCCCAGTTCTCGTTGCCGTAGCTGCGCCACCACTGCCCGTCGGCGTCGCGGGACTCGTACCGGAAGCGCACCGCGATCCGGTTCCCGCCGAACACCCACAGCGACTTGCGCAGCGCGTAGTCGTGCTCGCGCTCCCACTTCGCGGTCAGGAACGCGACGACCTCGTCGCGGCCGGTCAGCCAGGTGTCGCGATTACGCCAGACGGTGTCCGGGGTGTAGGCCTGCGCCACCTTGTGCGGGTCGCGGGTGTTCCACGCGGCCTCGGCGGCGAGCACCTTCTTCCAGGCCGTCGCCTCGTCGAACGGCGGGAACGGGGGACGGGAACCGTCACTCACTCAGGACTCCTTGCGCCACAGGTCGACCACGCTCACGCCGATCCCGCCGAGCAGCCGGCGGACCAGCGGGAGGCTGATCCCGATCACGTTCGACGGATCGCCGTCGATGCCGTCGATGAACCAGGCGCCGAACCCGTCGAGGGTGAAGGCGCCCGCCACCTTCAGCGGCTCGCCGGTGCCGAGATAGGCCGCCAGCTCCTCGGGGTCCGGCTCGGCGAACCGGACCGCGGTCACCGCGTGTCCCTCCGCCTCCTTCGCGACCGCACCGCCGACGAGCCGCAGCACCGCGTGCCCGGTGAGCAGCTCACCGGTCCGGCCGGCCATCGCCAGCCAGCGGTGGCGCGCATCGTCGGTGTCGCGGGGCTTGCCGACCAGGTCGCCGTCGAGGAGCAGCATCGAGTCGCAGCCGATCACCAGCGCGTCCGGGTGCTCGCCGGCGATCCGTTCCGCGACCGCCGCCGCCTTCGCCGCGGCCAGCAGGGTGACCTTGCGGGCGGGGTCGGCGTCCGGGTGGGCGGCCAGCAGGGCGTCCTCGTCGACGTCGGAGACCTCGACGAGCGGGTCGGCGCCTGCGGCGCGGAGTACACCGAGCCGGGCGGGGGAGGCGGAGGCGAGAACCAGGCGCACGCGCGGGACGCTACCGGGTGGTGATCGGACCGGCCCGGGTCACGGCGCGCTCCCGGCCAGGCCGTGCCGGTAGGCGTAGCCGACGGCCTGGGCGCGGTCGCGCAGCCCGGCCTTGGCGAACAGGTGGTTGACGTGCGTCTTCACCGTCGCCTCGCCGACCACCAGCCGCCGGGCGATCTCGGTGTTGGACAGGCCCTGCGCGATCAGGCCGAGCACCTCGACCTCGCGCGGGGTGAGCCCGTCCGGCGGGTCGGCGGGGGTGGCCGGGACCGCCGACGCGCGCTCGGTGACCAGCCGGGACAGCACCCCGGCGTCGACCGTGGACACGCCGTCGGCGGCGGAGCGCAGGGCCCGCCCGATCGCCTCGGCGTCGGCGTCCTTGGACAGCCAGCCCGAGGCGCCTGCGGCGATCGCGTCGATCACGGCGTCGTCGTCGACATAGGTGGTCAGCACGACGACGGCGGTGCCGGGGTGCCCGGCCCGGACCCGCCGGGTCGCCGAGACCCCGTCGCCCGCGGGCATCCGCAGATCCGTGAGCAGCACGTCCGGCGCCAGCTCGGCGACCAGCGCGACGGCGTCGTCGCCGCCGGCGGCGGTCCCGACGACCTCGATGCCCTCGAGCAGGCCCAGGACGGTGGCGAGGCCGTCGCGCACGATCCGCTGGTCGTCGGCCAGCACCACCCGCAGGTCGCTCACGTCGGGATCCTCTCGTGGTCCGGGGCGTGCGCGGGCAGCCGGAGCCGGACCCGCCAGCCGTCGGGGGTGGGGCCGGTCTGCAGCTCGGCGCCGGCCAGCGCGGCCCGCTCGGCCATCCCGGCCAGGCCGGAGCCCGCGCCGTCGCCGGGGGGCGGCGGCGCCCCGACGACATCGACGACCTCCAGCTCGGCGGTACCGTCACCGTCGCGGCGCAGACGCACCGTCACCGGCGCCCCGGGGGCGTGCTTGCGGGCGTTGGACAACGCCTCCTGCGCGGTGCGCAGCACGGTCTCGCCCTCGCGGGCGCCGAGCCGCAGCCCGTCGTCGATCTCGACGGTCGCGTCCGGGTGCGCCCGGCCCAGCTCCCGCAGCTCCCCGGCGACGTCGACCGGCGCCGGCCCCTCGCGCAGCGCCCGCACGGCACGCCGGGCCTCGGCGATGCCGTCGGAGGTGAGCCGCTGGGCCCGCTCGATCTGGGCGACGGTGTCCGGCGCCGCGCCGTCGCGCAGCGCCAGCAGCCGGGCCCCCTGCAGCTGCACGGCGAGCGCGGACAGCGAGTGGGCCAGCACGTCGTGCACGTCGCGGGCGACCCGGGCGCGGTCGGCGATGGCCTCGGCACGGGCGTGCTCCTCGCGGGCCCTGGCGTCGGCGACCAGTGCCCGCTCGTGCTCCGCGACGCGGCGGGCCGCGTCGCGGCGGCCGAGCCCGAACAACACCATCGCGGTCAGCGCGCCGACGACCAGCAGCACGTCCCACACCGACGTGTAGGGCCCCACGACGACCGTCGTGGCCGCGATGACCGGCACGTCGACGGCCAGCGCGGCCCGGCGGGGCAGCCGCAGCGCAGCGACGAACACCGCCATCATAGGGAAGGCGGCCGAGGTGGTCCAACCGCCCGAACCGGCGAGCAGGGCGATCCCGCCACCGGCGAGAGCGAGGCTGGTCAGCACCGTCACCACCGGCGGGGTGTTCCGGTAGAGGGCGAAGACCAGCCAGCCGGCGACGGCGGGGACCAGCCCGACCGGGTAGAGCCACGCCGGGGAGACGCCCTGCCCCGGCGACCAGAACAGCAGGAACAGCACGACCGGCAGCCACAGCAGCGACACCAGCCGCCGGGGTATCCCGAGCGCCGGCGACCGGTCGGACTCCACGCGGCGGGCCGCGGCGGCGATCGGGCTCACCGTTTCACCCTGGCACAGTGTGCGTGTCGGGGCGGGGCGCTCAGGCCGCCGCCCGGACCCGGCGGCCGCGGTCCGGGCGGACGGGCAGTCCGCTCGCGGCCACCCGGCGGCGCACGACCAGGCTCTGGACCAGCAGGCTGCCGCCGAAGACCAGTGCCGACGACGTCGAGAGCAGCAGACCGGCGCCGACGGACTCGCCGAGGAACCCGGAGCCGATCCGGACGCCGATGGTCAGCACCCAGGCCGCCAGCAGCGCGGCCGAACCGCTGCGGTACGCCCACCCGTCGCGGGTGCCGATCCGGAACGCGTAGCCGCGCAACACCCCGAGCCCGCCCACCACCACCAGTTCGGCGGCGAGCAACGCCACCCCCGCCGTGGTGACCGACGGGTGGGCCTGGGCGACGGTGAGCAGCCCGATGCCCATCACCACGAACGGGAGCACGACGTCCCGGTTCCCGCCGACGAACTGCCCGCGGAACTGCTTGTAGAGGACCAGGCCGACGATCGCGACCGTGATGACGAGGGAGATGACGTCCATGCCGACGACGATCTCCCGGCAGGCCCGGCCGGCGCGTCGGCGCCGGGGTCGATCCCGGGTGGAGCCGTGCCATCCACCCCTGGGTGGACGGCACGCCGGGCCCTGCTCAGCCGCCCGGGCAGGGGCCCGGCGGGAACGCCCCCGTGCGCCCGGCGATCCACGGCAACGAGTCCGCGAACGCCGTGGAGAACAGGTCGAAGTCGTGCCCGCCGTCGGGGATCACCCGCTCGCACACGTCGATCCCGGCCGCCCGGGCGGCCGGTGCGAGCCGGCGTGCGGCGACCAGCGGCTGCTCGTCGGCCGATCCGGCCTCGAACCAGCCGCCGAGACCGGGGAAGCGCCGGATCGCGAGGACCGCGGCCGGTTCGTGCTCCTCGAAGGCGGCGCGGGAACCGTCGAACAGGTCCGCGACCGTGCTGCCGGTCGCGTTCGTGTCGCCCGAGCGTGGCCCGGCCAGGCCGGCGTAGTCGCCGAAGGTGCCGAACACGGTGGGATGGCGCAGCGCGAGCATGATCGCGCAGGAGCCACCCTCGGACAGGCCGGCCACCGCCCAGGCCGGGCCCGGATCGAGGGTCCGGAAGGTCTGCTGCACGGCGGGGACCAGGTCCTCGGTCAGGTAGGTCTCGACCTTTCCGGCCGGCCCGTCGACGCACTCGGAGTCGGCCGCGAGCGATCCGTTGACGTCCGGCAGGACCAGGATCGGGGCCCGCCCGCCGTGCGCGGCGGCGAACGCGTTGGCGGTGTCGGCGGCGCGGCCGCCGTCGATCCAGTCCTGCGGCGATCCCGGGGTGCCGTGCAGCAGCAGCACCACCGGGAGCTGCGGCCGAGGCCGGGCGAACCAGGCCGGCGGGACCCAGACCAGCGCCTCCCGGGCGTCGAACCTGGATGCCCGCGCCGGGATCGGGAACGGCGCGATCTCACCCTGGTCGGGGGCCGCGGTGCGGGCCATCAGCTCGTCGAGGGCGACCTCGTCGCCCGGCGCGTCACCGAGCACGTACCCGAGGTCGCGGTAGTAGTCGTAGTAGCTGTTGGCAAGCGCCCCGGTGTTGACAACCAGCAGCGCCAGGACCACGACGACCACACCGGGCCGGGGGAACCGGAGCAGGCGCAGCGCGACGACCACCAGCACGCTGAGGACCGCCAGCCCGGCCAGGAAGCCGACGGTCGTGACGTCGATCCGTAGCAGCGTGTTCAGCACGGCATCGCCGGTCCGGTACCGGGCGACGTCAGCGGGGCAGCCCCGAGGCGCGCCACGCCCCGCGCCCCGCGACCAGCGGGACCCGCAGCTGGGACGCCGGGTGCGACCACAGGTTCGCCGGAGCCGGGGCCGGGGCCGGGGCGCCTGCACCGGCCGCGGCGGCGACCACCGCGGTGAGCGCGGCCAGCTCGTGCTGGTCCGGGGTGCCCCGGACCACCCGGAACAGCGCGCGGCGCTGCTCCGGGGTCTGCTCGGCGGAGTCCTCGGTGCCCATCAGAGCGGGATGTTCCCGTGCTTGCGGGTCGGGCCCTGCTCCCGCTTGGTGGACAGCATCCGCAGCGCCCGGCCGACGTAGCCGCGGGTGTGCGACGGCGGCACGACCGCGTCGATGTAACCCCGGTCGGCGGCGATGTAGGGGTTGCAGAGGGTGTCCTCGTAGTCCTGCTGCAGCTCCGCGCGCTTGGCGGCGAGCGCGCTGCCGTCCGAACCCTCCAGCGCCTTGAGCTCCTTGCGGTACAGGATCGACACCGCGCCCTGCGCCCCCGTGACCGCGATCTGCGCGGTCGGCCAGGCGATGTTGACGTCGGCGCCGAGGTGCTTGGAGCCCATCACGTCGTACGCGCCGCCGTAGGCCTTGCGGGTGATCACGGTGATCTTCGGGACGGTCGCCTCGGCGTAGGCGTAGATCAGCTTCGCGCCGCGCCGGATGATGCCGTTCCACTCCTGCTCGGTGCCCGGGAGGAAGCCCGGGACGTCGACGAAGGTCAGCACCGGGATGTTGAACGCGTCGCAGGTCCGTACGAACCGGGCGGCCTTCTCCGAGGCGTCGATGTCCAGGCAGCCGGCGAACTGGGTCGGCTGGTTCGCGACGATGCCGACGCTGCGCCCCTCGATCCGGGCGTAGCCGGTGACGATGTTGGGCGCCCACAGCTCCTGGACCTCGAGGAAGTCCTCGTCGTCCACGACCCGGTTGACGACCTCGCGGATGTCGTACGGGGTGTTCGGCGAGTCCGGGATCAGAGTGTCGAGCTCGGCGTCGGAGTCGGTGAGCCCGTCGCTGATCGAGCCCTCGACGGGCTCCGCCGCGGGGAACTCCGGCGGCTCGGACAGGTTGTTCGACGGCAGGAAGCTCAGCAGCTGCTTCACGTAGTCCAGCGCGTCCGACTCGTCGCCGGCCAGGTAGTGCGCCACGCCGGACCTGGTGTTGTGCGCCCGGCCGCCGCCGAGCTCCTCCATGTCGACGTTCTCGCCGGTGACGGTCTTGATCACGTCCGGGCCGGTGATGAACATGTGGCTGGTCTCGTCGACCATCACGGTGAAGTCGGTGATCGCGGGGGAGTACACCGCGCCGCCCGCGCACGGGCCCATGATCAGCGAGATCTGCGGGATCACACCGGAGCTGCGCACGTTGCGGGTGAAGATCTCGCCGTAGAGGCCGAGTGCGACCACGCCCTCCTGGATCCGGGCGCCGCCACCGTCGTTGATCCCGATCATCGGGCAGCCGATCTTCGCCGCCAGATCCATCACCTTGACGATCTTCTCGCCGTAGACCTCGCCGAGCGCACCGCCGAACACCGTGGCGTCCTGCGAGAAGATCGCCACCGGCCGGCCGTCGATCGTGCCGGTGCCGGTCACCACGCCGTCACCGAACGGGCGCTTGTCCTGCATCCCGAAGTTGGTCGACCGGTGCCGGGTCAGTGCGTCCAGCTCGACGAACGAGCCGGGATCGAGGAGCTGGTCGATCCGCTCGCGTGCGGTCTGCCTGCCCTTGGCGTGCTGACGCTCGACGGCCGTCTGCGATCCGGCGTGGATCGCGTCGTCGAAACGCTGGTACAGGTCGGCGAGCTTGCCCGCCGTGGTGTGCACGTCAGGTGCGGCCCCACCGTCGTCCGGGGTCGCCATCGGCTCCGTTGCGGCGCTCATGAGTCGGGAGCCTAACCCGGTGTCCCCGCGCCGACCGGCGTGATGTCCGCCGCAGCACACCCGGTCGTGTCGAGAGCGTTATCGATCCGGGTCCTGCCGAGGGCCACCGTGTTCCTTTTCGCCCGTTACCGTCCCCGGTGATGACGACCGGGACGAACCCTGACGAGGGTGCTGACGAACCGCTGGACGTGTACGCCCTGCGCACGGCCGTGCTGCGCCCGGCGGGCGGCTGGACGGCCCTCGAGGTGGTCGCCTCGACCGGATCCACCAACGCCGACCTGCTCGCCGAGGCCGGTCGGGGCGCGCCGGACCGGTCGGTGCTGATCGCCGAGGAGCAGGTCCGTGGTCGCGGCCGGCTGGACCGCACCTGGATCTCGCGGCCCGGTGCGACGGTGACGATGTCGGTGCTGTGGCGCCCCGAGGGGGTCCCCGCGGACCGGCTGGGCTGGCTGCCGATGCTGGCCGGGGTGGCACTGGTGGACGCGATCGCCGAGGTGGCGCCGGACGTCCCCGCCGCGATGAAGTGGCCGAACGACCTGCTCGTCGGCCCGTCCCGGGGCAAGGCGGCCGGGATCCTGGCCGAGATGACGGCGGTGTCCGGCGGCGGTCCGGGCGTCGTGCTGGGCATCGGGCTGAACGTCGCCACCCCGGCACACGAGCTGCCGTGGGGGGCCACCTCGCTGGCCGCGCACGGGCTGACCGCGACCCGCGCCGAGGTCGTCGTCGCACTGCTCGGGCACCTGTACCTGCGTGAAGCCGAGTGGCGCGACGCCGGCGGCGACGCCGACGCCTGCGGGCTCCGGTCGGACTACCGGTCCCGCTGCGCCAGCCTCGGCTCCCGGGTCCGGGTGGAGCGCCCCGGCGGCGACCACCTCGTCGGGATGGCCGAGGACGTCGACCCGCAGGGCAGGCTGCTCGTGCACCCCGACGGCGGCGAGCGGGTCGCGGTGGCGGCAGGCGACGTCGTGCACCTGCGCCCCGCCGATCACCCGTAGCGGATCTTCCCGAGCCGATCACCCGGAGCGCTGACCTGGCTCTTCGTGCCGCGCGTCGGACCCGCTGCCGGCGCGTGGCGTCCTAGCCTGGGTGCATGGCGTTCCCGGACGACGCGCTCGGTGAGGACGAGCGCGTCGTGCTGCACGGCAGGCCGCACTGGCGGTTGTGTCTCGGCCCGGTGTGCGCACTGCTGCTGGTGAGCGCCGCGGCCGGGTTCGCCGCGGCGGTCGTGCGGCTGCAGACCTGGGCGCCCTGGGCGTGGGCGCTGCTCGGCGTGCTGGCCGGGCTCGCCGTGACCCGGACGACGGTGCTGCCGCTGGTCCGCTGGCGCTGCTCGCACCTGGCCGTGACGAACCTGCGGTTCATCGTCCGGGAGGGGATCACCACCCGGAACGGGCTGGACGTGCCGATCGACCGGATCGACGCGGTGCGGGTCCGCAGCAGCACACTCGAACGGGTGCTGGGCTGCGGCACCCTGCAGCTCGACGTGGCCGGCGAGCGGCTCAGGTTCGCCCACGTCCCCGCCGTGGAGCGGGTGCAGGCCCGGCTGCACCGCGAGATCGGCCGGATCGAGAGCACCCGCCGGGCGGCCGCGGGAGAGACACAGCGCACATCCCTGCGGGGGCATGCGGACGCCGCGGTCCGGGAGAGGATGGGGGCGTGAGCAGCCTGCCGACGACGGTGCGCGACCCGGAACTCCCGGGCCGGGTCGAGATCTACGAGGTCGGGCCGCGTGACGGCCTGCAGAACGAGTCAGCGGTGATCCCGGTCGAGGTCAAGGCCGAGTTCCTGGACCGCCTCGCCGACGCGGGCCTGCGCACCCTGGAGGCGACCAGCTTCGTGCACCCGAAATGGGTCCCGCAGCTCGCCGACGCCGCCGACCTGCTGGCCCGGCTGGAGCGCCGCGACGGGCTGGACTACCCGGTGCTGACGCCGAACGAGCGCGGCCTGGACCGGGCGATCGAGGCGGGCTGCGACCACGTCGCGGTGTTCGCCTCGGCCACCGAGACCTTCGCGAAGCGCAACCTCAACCGCACCCTCGACGAACAGTTCGCGATGTTCGAGCCGACCGTCACCCGCGCCGTGCGCGAGGGCCTGCGGGTGCGCGCCTACGTGTCGATGGTGTTCGGCGACCCGTGGGAGGGCGGCGTCGATCCGGACCAGGCGGCCGCCGTCGGGGCCCGGCTGATGGAGATGGGCTGCGACCAGCTCTCGCTGGGCGACACGATCGGCGTCGCGACCCCGGCGCACGTCGGTGCGGTGCTCGACGCCTGCGATGCGCGCGGCGTCGGCATCGACCGGATCGCGGTGCACTTCCACGACACCTACGGCCAGGCTCTGGCCAACACCCTCGCCGCACTGCGCCGCGGGGTGACGACGGTGGACGCCAGCGCCGGCGGCCTGGGCGGCTGCCCCTACGCCGGGTCGGCGACCGGCAATCTCGCCACCGAGGACCTGGTGTGGATGCTCGACGGCCTGGGCATCTCGCACGGCGTCGACCTGCGCGCGCTGGTCGGCACCAGCACCTGGATGGCCGGGCACCTGGGCAGGCCGTCGCCGTCGCGGGTGGTCACGGCGCTGGCGCAGGATTCCTGACCTCGACCATCCCGGTGAACCGGGACCGGTAGACCAGCCGCTCGTCGCTGGTCCTCCTCGACGTGCCGAGGAGCGTGATCAGCCCCAGCGACGGCCGGCTGCGGGACACCCTGGCCTCGAGCACCTCCATCGCCGAGCGCAGCTCGTCGCCCGCGAACACCGGGGCCGGCCAGGCGATCTCGTCGCCGCCCGGGGAGCCCAGGCTCGCCGACCGGCTCAGCAGGTGATCGACGTAGGCCCGCATCCACAGGCTCGCGGTGAACCAGCCGGACGCGGCCAGCCCGCCGAACACCCGGTCACCGGCCGCCCGGTCCAGGTGGAACGGCTGCGGATCGAACCGGCGGGAGAAGGCGACCATCTCCGCCTCGTCGACCACCGTCGTCCCCAGGTCGAACACCGATCCCGGGACGAAGTCCTCGAAGTACAGCTCAGCCACGGAGCACCCCCAGTACGTCGTCGTGCAACAGTCCGTTGCTGGTCAGGCCGTGCCCGCCGGCGTAGGTCGGGTTCCCGGCCAGGTCGGTCAGCCGGCCGCCCGCCTCGGCGACGACGGCGGCCGGTGCGGCCAGGTCCCACGGGTTCGCGGCCGGTTCCACCGCCACGTCCAGCACGCCCTCGGCGACCAGGCAGTGCTGCCAGAAGTCGCCGAACGCCCGGGACTCCCAGCAGGTCTCGGTGAGCGCCGTCCACCCGTCCCGGGTGACCGGGCCGGGCTCGGCGCGGAAGGTCTCCTGGTTGGTGGTGGAGACGTAGGCGTCGGCGATCCGCGACACCCCGGACACCGTGATCCGGTGCGGCGTCCCGGACGGCAGGTCCCGCGCCCACGCCCCGGCCCCGGCCGCGCCCCACCAGCGGCGGTGCAGCGCGGGTGCGCTGACGACCCCGACCACCGGCACGCCGTCGACCACCAGGGCGATCAGCGTCGCCCAGGCGGGCACCCCCCGGGAGAAGTTCTTGGTCCCGTCGATCGGGTCGATCACCCAGCCGCGCCCGGTCGGCGCGCCGGCGCTCGCGCCGCGCTCCTCGCCGAGGATCCCGTCCCGCGGTCGCTCGTGGCCGAGCGCCGCCCGGATCGCGTCCTCGGCGGCGGTGTCGGCGTCGGTCACCGGTGTGCGGTCCGGTTTGCGGGTCACCCGCAGGTCGGCCGCCCGGAACCGGGGCAGGGTGATCGCATCGGCGAGATCCGCCAGCCGCAGCGCGAGATCGAGATCACGCGGATCGGCGGGCACGTTCGGCGCGGGGCTCACGTTCGGCGAGCATGCCAGTCCACACCTTCGGCGCCGCGCCCCAGTCCCCGGCGGGCGGGCCTATGCTCGCCAGGATGACCACCGTGGTGCTTGCCGAGGACGATGCGGCGATCGCCGAGCCGCTCTCCCGCGCGCTGCAGCGGGAGGGCTACGACGTCGAGGTCGTGTCCGACGGGCTCGGTGCGCTGGAGCGGGTCACCCGTGACCCGGCGGACCTGCTCGTGCTCGATCTCGGGCTGCCCGGGATGGACGGCCTGGAGGTGTGCAGGCGGGTCCGGACCGCCCAGCCCGACCTGCCGGTGCTGATGCTCACCGCGCGCACCGACGAGGTCGACTTCGTCGTCGGTCTCGACGCCGGCGCCGACGACTACGTCTCCAAACCGTTCCGGCTCGCCGAGCTGCTCGCCCGGGTGCGCGCGCTGCTGCGCCGCCGCACCCAGGACGTCGTCGAGGTCGACGGGCTGCGGATGGAGCTCTCCGGGCGCCGGGTGCTGCTCGACGGCGACGAGGTGACCCTCGCCAACAAGGAGTTCGAGCTGCTGCGGGTGCTGATGACGCACGCCGGGCAGGTCGTCACCCGGGAGGAGATCCTGCACGCGGTCTGGGGCGACGCCGACATGAAGTCGTCGAAGACCCTGGACATGCACATGTCGTGGCTGCGCCGCAAGATCGGCGGCGAGAAGCGCATCGCGACCGTCCGCGGGGTCGGCTTCCGCTACAACGCGGACTGACCGGTGCGCCGCCGGATCCTGGTCTCGACGCTGCTCACCGTCGCGGTGACGGCGCTGTTCCTGGGCGGTCCGCTGGCGCTGGCGACCTGGCAGCTGGTCGAGGACTTCACCCGCGCCGAGCTGACCCAGCGGCTCGAACAGCTGACCGGGACCCTGGAGGACACCGGTACCGAGACGCCGCCGCCGGGGGCGATCGAGCTGGCGATCCCGGCCGACAGCAGGCTCACCATCGAGACCCCGGACGCGCCGACGACCGAGTACGGGGTCCGCGAGGTGGTCGATCCGGTCGCCGAGTCGCTGCCGTTCGGACCGGGCGGCACGATCACCCTCGCCCAGCCGACCGCGATCATGCGGGCCCAGCAGACCCAGGTCGTCCTGGTCGTGATGCTGCTGGTGGGGTTCTCGGTGACGGTGGGCACCGGGGTCGCGATCTACACCGCGCGCCGGCTGTCCGATCCGCTGCGCGATCTCGCGGCACGTGCCGCGCGGCTCGGCGCCGGGGACTTCCGTCGCTCACCGGCCCGCTACGACATCGCCGAGCTGGACCGGGTCTCGGAGGTGCTCGACTCCTCGGCGACCGCGCTGGCCCAGCTGCTGCAACGCGAGCGCGCGCTGGTCGGCGACGTGTCGCACCAGCTGCGGAGCCGGATCACCGCGCTGCAGCTGCGGCTCGACGAGCTCTCCACCCATCCCGATCCGGACGCCCGCCGCGAGGCGCTGGCCGCGTTGGAGCAGACCGAGCGGCTCACCGGTGTGCTGGACGACCTGCTGGAGTCCGCCCGCGCCGCCCGCGCGGTGGGCGCCGAGCCGGTCGACCTGGCCGAGGCGCTGGAAGAGGTCGCCCGGGAATGGCGGGTGCCGCTGTCGCGGGCCGGGCGGTCGCTGCGGCTGCGGGTACCGGAGGGCATGCTCGCCCGGGTCACCGTCGCCCGGCTCCGGGAGGCCGTCGGCGCGCTGGTGGACAACTCGGTCCAGCACGGCGACGGCCAGGTGACGATCACCGCGCGGGCCGCGGAGAACGCGTTGCAGGTCGAGGTCTCCGACACCGGGCCGGGGGTGCCGGAGGAGCTCATACCGCACGTGTTCGACCGCGGGGTGTCCGCGCAGTCGTCCACCGGGCTGGGGCTGGCGCTGGCCCGCACCCTGGTGGAGGCCGACGGCGGGCGCCTGGAGCTCTACCGGGCCCGGCCGCCGGTCTTCCGGATCTACCTCCCGGCCGCCCGCACCGACGACGTCGCGGCCGGTGCGCCCGCGGCGGACCGGAGCGGTCCCCGCTAGCTAGCGGGGGTGGTTCACGCCGCCTCGACCTTCGGCATGATCTCCTCGCGGATCCGCTTGAGGTCGTCGACCGTCTTGGCGACCGGGACGTCGGCGAACGGCGGCCAGAACATCGGCATCGTCATCCCGGCCTCCTTGTAGGCCTTCAGCCGGTCGGTGATCTGCCCGGCGCTGCCCACCAGCAGGTTGGTGAGCTTGCCCTGCGGGGCCTGGTCGACGTCGGTGTCGGTGATCACGGTCCACAGCATGCTGCTGATCTCGAGGTCGTCGACGGTGCGGGTGCTGCCGATCTCGGCGAGCTCGCGGCCGATCTCACCGCGCCAGTGGGCGATGTCCTCGGGGGAGTCCTGGATCCCGATCCAGCCGGCGAGGTTGTAGCGGCTGACCCGGGTCGCGGCCCGCTTCGGGTCCTTCAGCCCGCTGAAGAAGATCGGCGGGCCGGGCTGCTGCAGCGGCTTCGCGCCGAACCCGCAGGGATCGAAGTCGGCGAACTCGCCGTGGTACTCGAACACCTCGTTGCCCCAGATGCCCTGCATGATCTCGATCGTCTCGCGCACGTGCTTGTTGCGCTTCGGGAAGATGTGCGCCGCGCTGGACGCGGCGAACTCCTCGGGCATCCAGCCGGCGCCGACACCGACGTTGAGCCGGCCACCGGACAGGTGGTCGATGGTGGCCATCTCGGCGGCGAGCACACCTGGCGCCCGGAACGGGGTGTCGATGATGCTCATCCCGATCCGGACCTTCGAGGTCTTCGCGGCCAGCCACGGGATCAGCGGCATCCCCTGCAGCCACTGCCCGCGCGAGCTCACCGGGAGCCCCTTGGGCATGCCCTCGATCATGCCGAACGAGTACTGCAGTTCCTGGCGGTCCGAGGCCTCCGGCACCACGATCCGGTCCAGCGTCCAGACCGAGTCGAAGTCCAGGGTCTCGGCGAGCGCGGTGAGCTCCTCGAGCTCGGCGACCGTCACCTTTTCGCGGAAGTTCGGGAGATAGAGCGCGAGCTTCATGAGGACGTTCTCCTTGGGGTGACGAACTGCTTCTTGATCTCGGCCTTCAGGACCTTGCCGATCTTCGAGCGCGGCAGGTCGGGCCAGATCTCGATCTGTTTCGGCGTCTTGACGCTGCCGATCCGGGCCTTGACGAACGACGTCAGCTCCGCGTCGTCCAGCGTGGCGCCGGGTCGCAGCTGCAGGACGGCGGTGACCCGCTCGCCCCACTTGTCGTCGGGCAGCCCGACGACGGCGCAGTCGGCGACCGCGGGATGGGCCATCAGTGCCTGCTCCACCTCGGAGGAGTACACGTTGAACCCGCCGGTGATCACCATGTCCTTCGCCCGGTCGACGATGAACAGGAACCCGTCGTCGTCGAGGTAGCCGATGTCGCCGGTGTGGTGCCAGCCGTGCGCCGACGCCTCCGCCGTCGCCTCCGGGTTGCGGTGGTAGCCGCGCATGACCAGCGAGCCGCGGACCACGATCTCGCCGCGCTCACCCGGCCCGAGCAGCCGGCCGCCGTCGTCCATCACGGCGACGGTCACCAGCGGGGACGGCCGCCCGGCCGACGACAGCCGGTCCCGTGCGGGTCGCCCGTCCGTGCCGAAGTGATCCTCCGGGGGCATCGTCGAGATCATCATCGGCGCCTCGGTCTGGCCGAAGAGCTGGGCCATCACCGGCCCGATCCGGGTGAGCGCCTCCTCCAGGCGGGCCACCGACATCGGCGCGGCGCCGTACCAGAAGCACTGCAGCGACGACAGGTCCCGCCCGTCGAGCGAGGGATGGTCGAGCACCATGTAGATCAGCGTCGGCGGCAGGAAGGTGTGCGTGACCCGGTGCTGCTCGACGTGGTCGAGGAAGCCGCCGACGTCCGGACTGCGCATCACGACGACCGAGCCGCCCCGGCACAGCACCGGGAAGCACAGCACCCCGGCCGCGTGCGTGAGCGGCGCGAGCGCCAGATAGGTCGGCCGCCCGCCGG
Source organism: Pseudonocardia autotrophica (assembly GCF_003945385.1). Lineage (NCBI taxonomy): Bacteria > Bacillati > Actinomycetota > Actinomycetes > Pseudonocardiales > Pseudonocardiaceae > Pseudonocardia > Pseudonocardia autotrophica. Next base: position 6,047,985 of record NZ_AP018920.1, on the reverse strand, counting down.
CCGCAGGCCACGGGTAGCTCATCAGCGTGATCGCCGTCATCGTCTCGATGTTCGTGCCGGTCAGCACCACGCCCTTGGGACGCCCGGTGGTGCCCCCGGTACCGACGATCATCGCCACGTCGTCCGGGCAGGCCCGGTCGACCGGCCCCTGCCCGCGGGACAGGAAGGTCTCCCAGCCGAGGGCCCATCCGGGATCCCCGTCGAGGCAGACCAGCGTCCGCAGCCCGGGAAGGTCGTGCCGGATCGCGTCCACCAGCGGCGCGAACGAGGCCTGGAAGATCAGCACCGAGCACTCGAACAGGTCGAGCAGCTCACGGTTCTCGGCGGCCTCGTTGCGCGGGTTGACCGGGCACCACACCGCGCCCGCGCGGCTGATCCCGAACACGCAGGTGAACGCGGTCGGGTCGTTCGCCGACAGCACCGCCACCCGGTCGCCCGGCTCGACCCCGTCGGCGACGAGGGCGGCGGCGATCCGGTCCCCGAGCTCCCGCACCTCACCGTAGGTGCGGACCTCGCCGTCGCAGACCAGGCACGGTGCGTCCGCGCCGAGCGACGCGCCCTTGTCCAGGTGGTCGATCAGGCGCATCTCACATGCCCATCCCGCCGTCGACGGGCAGCCCGGCGCCGTTGACGAAGCGGGCCGCGTCGGAGGCCAGGAAGGCGACCGCGTCGGCGATGTCGGCGACCTCACCGAGCCGGCCGGACGGGGTCAGCTCCACGACCGCTCCGACCGCGGCCTCCGGGCTCTCGAACAGCCCGAGCCCGGCGGTCTCGACGGCCAGCTTCTGGCCCATCGCGGTCGGCACGAGCCCGGGGTAGACGCAGTTGACCCGCACCCCGTAGCCGAGCTTGCCCGACTCCATCGCGGCGACCCGGGTCAGCCGGTCGACGGCGGACTTGGTCGCGGAGTACCCGCCGATCGCGGGGAACGCGATGGTGGCGGCGACCGAGGCGACGTTGACGACGGTGCCGCCCTGCCCGGCCGGGCCGCCCGGGCGCATCGCCCGGAAGGCGTGCTTGATCCCCAGCATGGTGCCGACGATGTTGACGTCGAGCATCCGCCGCACGTCGTCCGGCTCGGTGTCGGCGAGGAGCTGGGTGACCTCGATCCCGGCGTTGTTGACGACCACGTCGAGGCCGCCGAAGCGCTCGACGACGGTGGCGACGGCGGCCGTCCAGGACGCGTCGTCGGTGACGTCGAGGTGGACGAAGCCGTGCTGCTCGCCGAGCGCCTCGGCGAGCTTGCCGCCGACCTCGTCCTGGACGTCGGCGACGACGACCCGGGCACCGGCGGCGGCGAGGGCGCGGGCCATCCCCTCGCCGAGGCCCTGGGCGCCTCCGGTGACGAGAGCGGTACGGCCGGTCAGATCGATCTGAGTCACGGGCACTCCTGTGTGCTGGTGATGGGGACCACACCATGGTTGATGATCTATCCGACTGTCAAGATTTTTCTGGTCAGCTGTCAAGATTTCTGTGACCGGCCGCCCCGTGTTCGGCTAGAGTCCGGCTCCGGGGGAGCGCGGAAGGAGTGCGATATGGCGCGGGCCAATCCGGTGGACAAGCACGACGCGCGACGTCGTGCGCTCGCGGACTCCGCACTGCGGACGCTCGGCGAGCTCGGCTACGCCCGGTCGTCGCTGCGCGAGATCGCGAACAACTCGCCGTTCAGTCACGGGGTGGTGCACTACTACTTCGCCGACAAGCTCGACCTGATCGTCTACTGCGTGCGGCAGTACAAGGCCGTCTGCGTCACCCGCTACGACGGTGCGGTCGCCACCGCGACGACCGCGGACGAGTTGATCGCGGCCTTCGCCGACAAGCTGCGCGAGACGATCGTCGACGAGGCCCCGATGCACCGGCTCTGGTACGACCTGCGCGCACAGAGCATGTTCGAGGAGAGCCTGCGCGAGGCCGTCGAGCAGATCGACCGCACCCTGGAGGACATGGTCTGGCGGGTGGTCGTGCGGTACGCCGAGCTCGCCGACACCGAGCCCGCACTGCCCCCGCACGCCGCGTACGGGATGCTCGACGGGGTCTTCCAGCAGGCTCTGCTCGGCTATCTGTCCGGCAACGCGACGGCGGCCCTGGACACCCTGCGCACCGAGGTGCACGACGTGATGCCGCTGCTCGTGCGCGCGCCCGCCCGGGTCTAGTCGGCCGGCGGCGGCACCGGCTGGCGCCGCACGAACTGCTCCGGCCAGACGAACCGGCGGAACGCCCACCAGCGGAACGCCATCCCGGCCAGGGTCCCGGCTATCTGCCCGGACACGAAGTCCGCGATCTCCTGGGTGAACAGCGAGACGCCCGGCACCTGCAGCTCGAGTACGTATCGCGAGATCGCCAGCGGTGCCGAGTACACGGCCACCCCGACCCCGCTGATCAGGAAGAACAGCGCGGCCTCGTGATGTCGCTCGCGCCCGCCCCTGGTGCGGAAGGACCACTCCCGGTTGAGCACGTACGACACGATCGTGGCCACCAGCACCGCGAACACCTTCGCGGTGACCGGCTTGGTGTCCAGCACGGTCATCTTGAGCAGCAGGAACACCGCGGTGTCGATGATCCAGGTGGTGCCGCCGACCATCAGGAACTTGATGAGTTCCCGGTGCTTGATGGCCTTGTCACGGTACGGCTGGGGGATTCGAGCGAGCGTCGCCTCCACCACCGTCACGTGGGTGATCGTGCCAGATTAGGCTCCACGTCCTGTGGAGAGGGTTGACAGCGCAGGGAAGAGCGGACTGCCCACGGTCGGCATGGTCGGCGGTGGGCAGCTGGCCCGCATGACCGCACAGGCCGCCGTCGCGCTCGGGCAGACGCTGCGGGTGCTGGCGGCCTCGCCGGACGATCCGGCGGCCCGGGTGACCCCGGACGTCGTCATCGGCGACCCGGACGACGGTGCGGCGCTGCGCGAACTCGCCACCGGATGCTCGGCGGTCACCTTCGACCACGAGGGCGTCCCGCAGGAGGTGCTCCGCCCGCTGGCCGAGGCCGGGATCCCGCTGCGGCCGCCGCCGGAGGCGCTGCTGCACGCCCAGGACAAGCTGGTGATGCGCCGCAGGCTGTCCGCGATGGGGCTGCCGATGCCGCAGTTCGCGCCGGTGGCCGCCGCCGCCGACGTCGACGCGTTCGGCGCGGCGCACGGCTGGCCGGTGGTGCTCAAGGCCACCCGCGGCGGCTACGACGGCCGCGGCGTCTGGTTCCTGACCGCCCCGGACGCCGCGCTGGTCACCGACCTGCTCGACCGTGGCACCCCGCTGATGGTCGAGTCGGCGGTGCCGATGGTCCGGGAGCTGGCCGCGAGCGTGGCCCGGTCGCCGTTCGGCCAGGCGGCCGCCTGGCCGGTGGTGGAGACCCTGCAGGTCGACGGCCAGTGCGCCCGGGTCACCTCGCCCGCACCGGGGCTCGCCGACGACGACGCCGCACGGATCCAGGAGATGGCCCTGCGGATCGCGGCCGAGCTGGGCGTCGTCGGGCTGATGACGGTCGAGCTGTTCGAGACCGCCCCCGGCGAGGTCGTGATCAACGAGCTGGCGATGCGACCGCACAACTCCGGGCACTGGACGATCGAGGGCTCGGTCACCTCGCAGTTCGAACAGCACTTGCGCGCGGTGCTGGACTACCCGCTCGGCGCCACCACCCCGGTCGCCCCGGTGGCCGTGATGGCCAACGTGCTGGGCGCTCCGGAGGAGCCCACGATGTCGATGGACGAGCGGCTGCACCACTGCTTCGCCCGGTTCCCGGACGCGCGGGTGCACCTCTACGCCAAGGACGGCAGGCCGGCCCGCAAGATCGGCCACGTGACCGTGCTGGGCTCCGACGGCGAGGCCGTGCGGGAGCGCGCCGAGCTGGCCGCGGACTGGCTGGCCACGGCGCAGTGGGCCGACGGCTGGTCGGCACACGCGGACGACCCCCGAAAGGACTCCTGATGGCCGAGGCGAGCACTCCCCGGGTGGGGGTGGTCATGGGCAGCGACTCCGACTGGCCCGTGATGGGCGCGACCGGTGCGGCGCTGGACGAGTTCGGCGTGCCGTGGGAGGTCGGCGTCTACTCGGCGCACCGGACCCCGCAGCGGATGCTCGACTACGCCGCCTCCGCGGCCGACCGTGGCCTGCAGGTGATCGTCGCCGGTGCCGGCGGCGCGGCGCACCTGCCCGGGATGGTCGCGGCGGCGACGCCGCTGCCGGTGATCGGCGTACCGGTGCCCCTGAAGTACCTCGACGGCCTGGACTCGCTGCTCTCGATCGTGCAGATGCCCGCCGGGGTGCCGGTGGCGACGGTCGCGGTCGGCAACGCCCGCAATGCGGGCCTGCTCGCCGTGCGGATCCTCGGTGCCGGGGACGAGTCGCTGCGGCAGGCGATGGTCGAGTTCCAGGCGGACCTGGAACGGACCGTGCTGGACAAGGACGCCGCGTTGCGCGCCGTCGCCCGCGGCCAGGCCTGAATTCTCCTGGCGCCGGGCCCGAGCGCGTGGTTACGGTGTCGGTACACGGGAGAGGAGGTGGTCCGAGCAGATGAGCTACTGGACACGTGAGGTGGCCCTCAGCTAGCACCACGTTCTGCCGGGCGGGGCGATCCCGCTCGGAGACGGTCGTGGAAGCCGGTGTGGTGCCGGCAATACCAGACGGTCACCCGTGATCCCCGGGTCCCAACCTTGGCCCGGGGATCACGCATGTCCGGACCCGGCAGGGAACCCTGAGGGACCCCTGAGGGATCCCTCAGGGGGAGAACCGCAGGGAACCTCGGGTGCGCTCCCCCGTGAGGTCCGGCCAGTCCCCGGCCAGGCTCGGTGCTGCAGCAATCGCTGCACCGTCGAGGGGGGAGTCCGATGACTCACACGATCCGTGCGCTACCGGCGTCCTGGCACCGGCCGTTGCTCCTGATGTCGCTGCTGATGGCCGGGCTCGCCCTCGTCGCGGCGGCCGGTCTCGCCGTCGACGACCGGATGCTGCTCACCGAGTCGGTCTGGGCGAAACCGCTCAAGTTCGCCGTCTCCTTCACGATCTTCGGGTTGACGCTCGCGGCGCTGATCCCGCGGCTGACCCGTTTCCGCCGCACGCTGTGGTGGCTCGGGACGGTGTTCGCCGCCACCGGTGTGGTCGATGTCGGCTTCATCGCGTTGCAGGCGGCGCGCGGGACCTTCAGCCACTTCAACACCGACTCCGACCCGATCAACGCGATCGGGCAGCAGATCTTCTCCAGCGGGGTGATCGGGCTCTTCGGGGCGACCATCGTGATCGCGGTGCTGATCCTGCTGCAGCGGGTCGGCGACGCCGCGCTCACCCGCGCACTGCGGGCCGGGCTGCTGCTGGTCACCGCCGGCATGGCCGTCGCGTTCGGGATCGCCGGTGGTGGCGGGAGCCGCACGGTGCCGGATGCGAACGGGCGTCCGGTGACGCTGTCCGGCGCGCACGGTGTCGGTGTGCCGGACGGTGGCGGGATGCCGGTCACGAACTGGAGCACCACCGGTGGCGATCTGCGGGTCCCGCACTTCGTCGGCCTGCACGCGATCCAGGTACTCGTGCTGTTCGTGCTGCTGCTCGGTTTCCTCGCCGGCCGGGTGCTGTGGTTGCGCGACGAGCGGGTCCGTGTGCGGCTGACCGGGGTGGCGGTGCTCGGTTGCAGCGGGGTGTTCGCGATCACCACCTGGCAGGCGGTCCGCGGTCAGTCACTGGTCGATCCGGACGGGCTCACCCTGCTCGCCGTCGCGGCGCTGGTGGCGGTCTGCGCGGTGTGGGCGGTGGGCACGGTCGTCGCGGCCCGGCGCCGGTCGGCGCTCACCCGGTCCGGTGACCGGTCTGACGCTCCAGCGCCTGCGTGGCCCGCTCCAGGCGGCGGGTGACGTCGGCGAGATCCGGCTCGGTGTCGACCTCCAGCGGCAGCATCGGCGCGACCCGGCGGAAGTGGTCGATGCAGGCCGGCAGGTCGGCCTCCCGGGCGCCGTCGGCGAGCCACCGGTGCAGCGCCTGGTTGTGCGCGGCGACGAGGGCCGCGGCCGTCACCGCGGCCCGCAGTTCACCGTCCGGCTGTCCGGCCAGCCGGGTGGCGATCTTCCGGGTGAACAGCCGCCGGTAGTGGTGCACCGATGCGGCCTCCCGGTCCCGCAGTGCGGGCACCGCACCGACCAGTGCGAACCGCTGCCGGGCCACCCCTGGGTCGTCGGTGTAGAGATCGAAGACGGTCTCCGCGGCACGCAGTGCCAGTGACAGCAGCGGTTCGTCCGGGTGCGCGTCGGCGAACACCTCGGAGATCCGGGCGAGCCCGCGCTCGTGATCGGGCGACAGCGCGTCCTCCTTGCCGCGGAAATAGCGGAAGAAGGTCCGGCGGCCGACGCCCGCCGCGGCCGCGATGTCGTCGACCGTGGTGTCGTCGTAACCCCGGTCGGCGAACAGCCGGGCGGCCGCGGCGACCAGATCCCGCCGGACCTCCGCGCGTCCCTCCGGGGAACGCCCGCGGCGAGTGCTGCTCGTCATGGCACGGAGGGTAGCAAGGTGCGTTGCTCTGTGGCACGGAGTGCCGTTAAGATTCGTGTTATGAACAGCGACTTCGACAGCTACCGGCTCAGCGACGAGCACCAGGCCCTCCGCGCGGCGGTGCGGGACCTGGCGGAGAAGGAGATCGCGCCGCACGCTGCCGATGTCGACGAGCAGGGGCGCTTTCCGGTCGAGGCCCGCGACGCGCTGGTCAAGGCCGGCTTCCAGGCTGTGATCATCCCCGAGGAGTACGGCGGCGAGGGTGCCGACGAGCTCGCCGGCTGCATCGTGATCGAGGAGGTCGCGCGGGTCTGCGGGTCGTCGTCGCTGATTCCCGGGGTCAACGGCCTCGGGCTCACCCCGATCCTGCTGTCCGCCTCGGACGAGTTGAAGCAGCAGGTCCTGCCGTCGGTCGCCGCGGGCGAGGCGATGGTCAGCTACGCGCTGTCCGAGCGCGAGGCGGGCTCCGATGCCGCGTCGATGAAGACCCGGGCCCGCCGCGAGGGCGACGAGTGGGTGCTCAACGGCACCAAGTGCTGGATCACCAACGCCGGCGAGTCGACCTGGTACACGGTCATGGCCGTCACCGATCCGGAGAAGAAGGCCAACGGGATCTCGGCGTTCGTGGTGCACAAGGACGACCCGGGTTTCGTCGTCGGCACCAAGGAGCGCAAGCTCGGCATCCACGGCTCGCCCACCCGTGAGATCCACTTCGAGGACGCCCGGATCCCGGCCGACCGGATCATCGGCGCCGAGGGCACCGGCTTCAAGACCGCGCTGCGCACGCTGGACCACACGCGTCCGACCATCGGCGCGCAGGCCGTCGGCATCGCCCAGGGCGCGCTCGACGTCGCGACGCAGTACATGAAGGAGCGCAAGCAGTTCGGCAAGACGCTGGCCGAGTTCCAGGGCCTGCAGTTCATGCTCGCCGAGATGGCGATGAAGGTCGAGGCCGCCCGCCAGCTCTGCTACGTCGCCGCGTCGCGTGCCGAGCGCAACGAGCCCGATCTCGGCTTCATCTCCTCGGCCGCCAAGTGCTTCGCCTCGGACACCGCGATGCAGGTGACCACCGACGCCGTGCAGCTGCTCGGCGGCGCGGGCTACACCCGCGACTTCCCGGTCGAGCGGATGATGCGGGACGCGAAGATCACCCAGATCTACGAGGGCACCAACCAGATCCAGCGGATGGTGATGGCGCGCAACCTGCTCAAGTGAGACGAGCGGGGCGCTGGGCCTCCGTGCCGTTGCCGCCGGCCTGTCGCGTGCGGCTGCGACACTCGGGTGATGTCAGCAGCCCCGCCGCAGGATCGAGGACATCCGCCGATCGACTTCCCCTTCTCCGGGGTCGCGTCGTGGGAGGGGCCGACCTGGGTCGAGTTCTACGAGGGCGGAATCGGCCACCCGATGACGACGCTGTGGCTGGGGCACCGGGTGCGGGACGGCCGGGCACATCTGTCGGTGGGTACTCACAACCAGCGTCTCGACGGCTGGCGGCTCGAGGAGGACCTCGCCTTCGATTGCCTCTTCGTACTGTCGGAGCGCATGCGTCCGGACAGCCGCGCGGTGCAGTTCCCTCCCGGATTCAACAAGGTCCAGATCGACCACGTGCACGCGCTGTCGCTGGACTGGCAGAACTGGCCGACCCTGCCCTGCACCGTCGACGACTCCGACGCGGTGATGTCGTACCAGCGCTACGCCTGGGGGTGGGCCGGCTTCATCGCCGAGGTGGGTGTCGCGGGGGTGAAACTGGTCGGCGTCGACGTCGAGCCGGAGACGGTCCGGCTGGAAACGGTGCGCGAACCCCGCAGGTACGGTTTCGACCCGACCGGCCGCCTGTCGGTCGACGATCTCTACGACCGTCGTGAGCGGGGCGAAGACCCGCGCCTGCCGCTGCCGTGGTCCACGACCGTGCACGCCGACCACCGCGCGCTGATCGAGCAACACGACCTGGGCTGACGGGCGAACCGCTCAGCCGAGCAGTGCGACGTGCGCGAACACCAGGCCGAGCCACAGCCAGCCCACCCCGATCACCACGCGCTGCACCAGCCCGGCCCGCGGGTCGTCGTTCTCCCACGCGGTGCCGAACGCGCTGAACCCGGCGAGCAGCAGCGCGGCCGTCACGCCTGAGTACCAGCGCCAGCCGGTATCGGCCAGCGTGAAGGCGGCGATCGCGGCTGCGACCGGTAGGGCGAGGAATACCACCGCTCCGGCGTGGTCGTGCAGGTCGTGCCGCCGGGTCGTCGTCTCCGGCGTGCCGTCGGGCGTGCCGGGGGGATAGCCGCGCATCGGGTCCATCCGGAACACCCCGGACGCGACCAGTGCCAGCCCGAAGACGCCGACGGCCACGCCCAGCAGGACGTACGTCGGCGCGAGCGCGAGCGCGCCGGTGGTGATCGCGAGCCCACAGACGACGAAGTTCGCCGTCTGGATCCCGCCGCGCGGCCCGAGCGCGAGCGCGCTGACCGGATGCCGGACCGGGCTGTAGCCGGGCCGGGTGGCGCCGTCGATCAGGAAGGTGACGACGAACAGCCACGAGCCGAGCGCTCCGGTCCACAGAAGAGCCGTCATGAGGGACAGTTCTAGTCGAACCGGACGGTGCTGGGGGATCGATGGACGCTGCGACGCGGGACTGGCTGCTCGTGGCTGCCCGATGGGGTCGCGCTCGTCCGTGCGGCGCGGGGCCCGGACGGCCGCGTCGCGGTGGCTGACGCTGTACGCGCTCCGGGTGCTGGCCTGGTGGGAATCCGATGTGGAAAGTCCTCGATGGAACGCCTGGTGATGCGCTAGTATTCGAACATGTGGTCGAGTGACGGCCGTTCGGGTAACGGCGGGGCGGGTGGTATCGGAACGGGCGAGGGTGGGCCGGGTTCCGACCCGGTCGTCGCCGTGCTCGAGTCGGTGCTCGGCGTGCTGTCCGGCCTGCCAGGGGATCGCGGCGGTGTCGCAGCCGACCCGGCTGTCCGGATCGACCGGATCGCGCTGTTCCAGCGGCTGCGCGCCGTGGTCGCCGCCGGTCACGGCGCCGAGATCGTCGGCTTCGCCCGCGCGGTGGTCGAGGAGCGGATCGCCGATGGCGATCTCGATCCGCGCACCGCGGAGCGCGGGATCGCCGACCAGGTCGCGCTGGCCTGCCGGATCTCCCCGTCGGCCGGCTCGCGGCGGCTGGGCAGCGCCCGCGTGCTGCACCTCGATCTGCCCGGAATCTGTGCGCTGCTGCGGGCGGGGCGGATCAGCGAGGAGGTCGCCGAGCATGTCGTGTCGGAGACCCGGCACCTCGATCGGGAGGCCCGGCGCGCGGTCGACGAACAGCTCGTCGGCGCCGGCATCGACGAGCTCGGTCGCCGGGCCGCGGCGGCGCTCGCGCGGCGACTGGCCTACGAGTGCGATCCGGCGGCGTATGTCGCCCGTGGCCGCACCGCACGCACGGACCGCCGGGTCGGGTTGCGGCCCGCACCGGACACGATGGCGGTGCTGTCCGCCTACCTCCCGGTGGAGCAGGGCGTCGCCTGTCTGGCCGCGCTGCGCCGGCACGCCGACACGGTGGTCGGCGCCGGATCCGATCGCAACCGCGACCAGGTCATGGCCGACACGCTGGTCGAGCGCCTCACCGGGCAGGTCCGGGCGGCCGATGTGAACGTCGAGCTGGGCATCGTGATCGGGGTCGACGAGCTGGTCGATCCGGCGGCCGGCGGTACCGCCGAGATCGTCGGCCACGGCCCGGTCCCGGCCGGTATCGCCCGCGACGTCCTCGCCGGCACCCAGGGGCGGCGCTGGTGGCGGCGGCTGTTCACGCGCCCGGCCGGCGGGCCGCTGGTGGGCGCCGATCCGCGGCGGCGGTTCTTCGGCGGGGTGCTGGCGGAGCTGGTCCGGATCCGCGACGGCGACCGCTGTCGTGATCCCTATTGCGACGCCCCGGCCCGGCACGTCGACCACATCGTCCCCGCCCGCCGGGGCGGTCCGACGAGCCTGGTGAACGGGCGGGCGGTCTGCGTCCGCGGGAACCTCGTCCGGGAGCTCCCGGGCTGGTCCGTCGAGCTGGTGCGCGACGGCCTGGGCGGCACGCCGCACACGGTGCGCACCACCACGCCGACCGGGCACACCTACCTCAGCCGGGCGGGCTCCCCGGGATCGCGCCGGAGCGGATCACCAGCACGGCCGCGGCGGGCCGGTCCCCGAGTGCGCGGTAGCTGTGTTCGGCGTCGCTGGCCCATGTCGCGGCGGCGCCGGCGTCCAGGTCGACCTCCGCGCCGACCCGGCCCGCTCGCGCGGCGCCCCGGGTCACCAGCAGGTGTTCGACGACGTGTGGGCCGTGTCCCGCGGAGACGTGCACCGCGCCCGGAGCGAGCGTGAGCAAGTACACCTCGACGGTCCCGTCGCCGTCGGTACTGCTGTCCAACAGTCGGACGGTGATCCCGGGCGACGCGAGCTCGGCACCCGGCTCGTCCGCCAGCAGCCGCGACAGCGGCAGCCCGAGCGTGTTCGCCAGGGCGTACAGCGTCGACAGGGTCGGGTTGCGGGTGCCGTTCTCGATCTCCGACAGCGATCCCTTGCCGATGCCGGCGCGGGTCGCGAGCGCGCCGACCGAGAGCCGGTGGGCGCGGCGCGCGGCCCGCACCCGCTCACCGACGGCGATCCGCAGGGTGTCAGTTTCCACTCGGCCACTCTAGGGTTCTGTATGTGGAACGCTCGTTGCTGCAGCCCGTGTCGGTCGGGATCGTGGCCGCCGTCGTCGGCGTCACCAGCTCGTTCGCGGTCGTACTGGCCGGGCTCACCGCCGCCGGGGCCGATCCGGCGCAGGCCTCGTCCGGGCTGGTGGTGCTCACCGCGCTGATGGGCCTGGCCACGTTCTGGCTGAGCCGGCGCTCCCGCCGTCCGATCACCGTCGCCTGGTCGACCCCGGGGGCCGCGCTCCTCGCCACCACCGGGGCGGTCGCCGGGGGCTGGCCGGCGGTGGTCGGCGCGTTCCTGCTCACCGGGGCGCTGATCGTCCTCACCGGATTGTGGGGCCGGCTCGGTAGCCTCGTCGGATCGATCCCGGCGCCGCTGGCCCAGGCGATGCTCGCCGGGGTCCTGCTGCCGCTCTGCCTGGCGCCGGTCCGGGCGCTGGCCGAGCAGCCGCTGTTGGTGGCCCCGATCGTCGTCGTCTGGGTGGTGCTGCAGCGGTTCGCGTCGCGCTGGGCCGCTCCCGCGGCGTTCGCGCTGGCGCTGGGCATCGTCGTGCTGCTGGCCGACGGCTGGTCCTGGCTGCAGCCGCCCACGCTGACGGTGACCGCGCCGTCGTTCTCGGTGGCGGCCGTGGTCGGCGTGGCGCTGCCGCTCTACGTGGTCACGATGGCCTCGCAGAACCTGCCCGGCGTCGCCGTGCTGAGCGCCGCCGGCTACCCGGTGCCGTGGCGGCAGGCGATGGTGGTCACCGGCGCCGGGACGATGCTCGGTGCCACCGCCGGTGCGCACACGATCAACCTGGCCGCGATCACCGCCGCGCTGCCCGCCTCACCCGAGGCGCATCCGGACCCGGCCCGGCGCTGGATCGCCTCGCAGGCCAACGGCATCACCTGCCTGGTGCTGGCACCGCTCGCGACGACCCTGGCCGCGCTGGTCGCGGCCGCGCCGCCCGGGGTGATCGAGTCCGTCGCGGGGCTGGCGCTGCTGGGGACGTTCGCGGCCGCGGTGACGGGGGCGATGGCGGTACCGGCGGGCGCCGAGGCGGATCCGGCGGCCCGGGTGCCGGCCGCGATGGCGTTCCTGTTCGCCGCGGCGGGGTTCGCGATCGGCGGGATCGGCTCGGCGTTCTGGGGGCTGGCCGTGGGGATCGTGCTGCACCTGGTGCTGACGGCGCGCCGGGTCAGTGCCTGAACGACTCCACCCGCACCTCGTCGGTGGGCTCGAACCGCCCGGCGGCGGCCGTGATCAGCGCGACGGTCCGCGCGGACTGGCTGCAGCCGAAGCCGTACTTCGCGCGGACCCGGGCGTCGGCGATCTCCATGCAGGCCCGGCTGCGGTCCACGAAGTCCGCGACCGGGTACGACGTCCCGGCGGCGAGGTGCTCCTGCACCACCAGGGACGGCGAGTAGTAACTGACCTCGGTGCCGTCCGGCCAGCGGACGTCGAACATCATCTCGGGCACCTCCGGGACGCTAGGTGCCCGCGGTTACCCCGATGTTGCCCGCGAGGTCTTACAGGATGAACCCGAACAGCGGGCTGTCCGGCGGGATCTGCTCGATGTGCGGCGGAGCCTCCTCCATCCGCTTGAGCAGCGCCGGCAGGTCGTCCGGCGATCCCAGCTCCACCCCGACCAGCGCCGGGCCGGTCTCCCGGTTCGAGCGCTTCGTGTACTCGAACAGGGTGATGTCGTCGTCCGGGCCGAGTACGTCGTCGAGGAACCGGCGCAGCGCACCCGGCTCCTGCGGGAACTCCACCAGGAAGTAGTGCTTGCGGCCCTCGAACACCAGCGCGCGCTCGACGATGTCGGCGTAGCGGCTGACGTCGTTGTTCCCGCCGGACAGCAGGCACACGGTGGTCGCGTCGCGCGGGATGTCGAGCCGGTCCAGCGCGGCCGGGGACAGCGCGCCCGCGGGCTCGGCGATGATGCCGTCCGACTGGTAGAGCGCCAGCATCTCCACGCAGATCCGGCCCTCCGGCACCGCCACCAGCTCGATCCCGGACTCCCGGACGACGTCGAAGGTCGCGTCGCCGACCCGGCGCACCGCGGCGCCGTCGACGAACGGGTCCAGGGTGGCCAGCTCCACCGGCGATCCGGCGGCCACCGCCGCCGCCATGCTGGCGGCACCGGCCGGTTCGACGCCGACGATCCGGGTGCCCGGGGAGTGCTCACGCAGGTACGTGAGGGCCCCGGCGAGCAGCCCGCCGCCGCCGACCGGCACCACCAGCACGTCCGGCGGGTCCGCCAGCTGGCCGAGGATCTCGCGGACGATGGTGCCCTGCCCGGCCACCGTGCGGGGATCGTCGAACGCCGGGACCTGGGTCGCCCCGGTCGACTCGGCGTCCGCGCGGGCGGCCGCGGCGGCGTCGTCGTAGGTGTTGCCGACCACCCGGACCTCGACCGCGTCCCGGCCGAGGCGGGCGACCCGGTCGCGCTTCTGGCGTGGCGTCGTCCCCGGCAGGTAGACCCGCCCGCGCACACCGAGCCGCTGGCAGGCGAACGCGACGCCCTGGGCGTGGTTGCCCGCGCTCGCGCAGACGACGCCGGCTGCCCGGTCGGTCTCGGGCAGCTGGGCGATCAGGTTGTACGCACCGCGGATCTTGTACGAGCGGACCGGCTGCAGGTCCTCGCGTTTGAGCCACACCTCACCGCCGAGCGCGTCGGACAGCCGTGGGTTGAGCTGCAGCGGGGTCGGGCCGATCACGGCGCGCAGCCGGGCCGCCGCGTCGTCGACGTCCGCGGCGCTCACCCGGGTGCCGGGCGCAGGGGAGGTGCTGGGGTCCACGATCGATCAGCGTCTCACGCCCGCGCTGCCGGGTTCGCAGCAGGGAGTGCTCAGCCCAGCCGTACGGTGCAGCGTTCGGTCTCCGCCCGCCGATCCAGCGACTCGCCTGCGTTCACCACCTGGACCAGCGAGGCACCGGCGGCCAGCACCGCGAGCAGCCCGTCGCGCAGGCCCTCCGGCGAGTCCCAGGCGAGGGTGGACAGCACCCGCGCGCCCGGCGCCAGGTCCAGCGCGGCCGCCCGGGAGCCGGCGGCGTCGAGCACCTCGGCGCCGGTCGCGCCGTCCCAGGCCGCGGCGTCCCCGGGCACCGGGTCCCACGGCACGAAGTCGTCGCCGTGCACCCGCACCTCGCTCGCGAAGTCCAGCACCCCGGTGGGGAGCCCGGTCAGTCCGCGCCCGAACGCGTCCAGCGAGAACGCCACGATGGCGTCCGCGCCCGAGGCCAGCGCCGTGTCCAGCCGAGCGGCGTCGGCCAGCACCAGATCCGCGGTGGCGGGATTGCCGACCAGCTCGGCACCGCAGGACCACACCGCGAGCAGCGCCGCGGCACTCTGCCAGTGCGCGGGCAGCAGCACCGAGACCCGGCTGCCGGGCTCGACGTCGCACTCGTCACGCAGCAGGTTCGCGGCCTTGGCCGTCCAGTTCGCGGTGGTAGTGCCGGACAGCTCCATCCGCTCGCCGGTGGCGTCGTCGTAGTGGGTGAACAGCGGGCGGGCCGCGGACGCGCCGAGCGCCGGGCCGAGCAGGGCGTCGGTGAGGAACAGGCCGGAGCCGAAGACGGTGGTCATCGTGCGCCGACGCTACCCAGCACCGGGTGTCAGTCGATGCACGGCACCCCGCCGGCCGAGATCGGCGGGGTCGCGGGCGCCGGTGCGGGGGAGGGGCCGGAGCCGCCGGCCTGCGCGGCGCCCGCGGACGGCGAGGAGCCTCCGCCCGAGTAGTCCGCGCCGATCAGCACCTGGACCCGGCCCTGGCCGACGGCGTCGGACTGCTCGACCCCGATCCCGCCGAGTGCGTCGGCGACCCGCCGAGCCCCGGCGTCGCCGTCGGCCTGGCTGTAGCGGACGACCGAGGTGGTCCGGTCCGGCGCGTTGCCGATCTCACCGGGGGTGATGCCGTTCTGCCCGAGCACGCCGGCGACCCGGGCCGCGAGACCGGTGGTGCCGGACCCGTTGGCGACGTCGGCCACGACCGGTGTCGGTGCCGGGGCGGGCTCCGGCTCGGCGGCCGGCTGCGGCGTGGTGTGCCGGTCGACGAACTCCTGGACCTCGCGCGGGTCGACGACCAGCACGTCGCCGCTGCCGGTGTTCTTCGGGCCGCCGTTCGGGATCGTCAGGAAGTCCATCTGCCCGGCCGCGATCTGGGACGCCTCCTCGGCGAACCCGAGGATGTCCCAGCCGCTGTCGATGACCACCGACTTGTGCACGACGTCGATCAGTGCCGTCAGCTTCGTCGGGTCGGCGAGGGTGCCCGAGGACAGCACCTTGTTCGCCACCGCGGCGAGGAACACCTGCTGCCGGGTGATCCGGGACAGGTCCCCGCCGGCCAGGCCGTGCCGCTGCCGGACGAACGCCAGCGCATCGGCACCGGAGATGGTCTGCGGCCCGGCGGGCAGGTCGATACCGGAGAACGCGTCCCGGGCCGGGGCCTTGAGACAGACCTCGACACCGCCGATGGCCTGGGTGAGGTTGTAGAAGCCGAGCAGGTTGACCTCGGCGTAGTGGTCGATGCCGAGCCCGGTCAGGTCCTGGACGGCCCCGATCAGGG
Organism: Pseudonocardia autotrophica; assembly: GCF_003945385.1. NCBI lineage: Bacteria > Bacillati > Actinomycetota > Actinomycetes > Pseudonocardiales > Pseudonocardiaceae > Pseudonocardia > Pseudonocardia autotrophica. The sequence goes on along the minus strand of NZ_AP018920.1, from coordinate 6,032,303 downwards.
CCTGCCGGCCGGCCTGCGAGGACTCCTCGTCGATCCGCTTCGGGTCGGCGACGCCCTCGGCGACCAGGCGGGCCGCCGCCTGGGCCTTGGTCTGCGGGTACGCCGCGTTGATCTTGTTGCGGCCGAGCCCCTGGATCCGGACCTCGGAGTCGCGCGGCACCGAGAACGCCGTCGCACCGCCGCCGTCCGCCGGGACGTGCACGACGATGATCGTGTCCGAGTTGAGCACGCCGTCCTCGGCGCCGCTGCGCAGCTCGGCGAGCACCTCGTCGGGCAGCGGATCGCCTTGGGCGTCGGTGCGGCTGTCGACCCCGACCAGCAGGATGTTCTGCTCGCCGCCGGTCGAGCCGCCGAAGATCACGTTGGTGGTGGTGATGCCGCCGGTGACGTCCCGGTAGAGCGTCCAGACCGCGCCGGTCAGCAGCAGGGTCAGCACCGACATCGAGGCGACGCCGATCTGGAACCGGTGCAGCCAGCGCCGTCCGGCGGACGGCCGGGCGGGCTCCGGGCGGTCGGCGGGGCGGCCGCGCCGCGCGGGCCGCGAACGATCACCGGCCCGACGTGGGTCGCCCATGCTCGCCTCCCTCGCGTCGGTCCCGGCTGCCGATCGGGTTCAGGGTGCAGCATCGGGCGGCCCCCGGGGGGTGAAACGGTCTGCGTGTCGGCCCGGTCGCCCGGTTGCCCGATCCGGCACGGACTTGAGGGTGACGCTGCGGCACACCCCGTCGTCGCTGATCGGACGGCCGCTCGCCGTTCCGGACAGGGTCTCCCCGGTAGCGCGCTCGTCACACGGTGTGATGTTCGCGGCGCGATCGTGACGCCGCCGGGGCAGCGCCGCCGCGGTCTCGCTAGCGTGCCCGGTGTGCAGCCATCCGTGCGGACCTACGGCGACCGGGTCGCCGTCGTCACCGTGACCTACTCACCGGGACGCACCCTGGACGCCTTCCTGGACTCGTTGGCCGGTGCGACCACCCGGACCGACGTGCCGGTGATCCTGGCCGACAACGGCTCGATCGACGGGGCTCCGGAGCGGGCCGCCCGCGAGCGGGACGGGGTGCGGTTCCTGCCGATCGGCGAGAACGTCGGCTACGGCGCCGCGGCCAATCGCGGCGTCGCCGAGCTGGACGACTCCTTCGGCTGGGTGGTCGTCGCGAACCCGGACCTGGAGTGGGCCCCGGGCTCGCTGGACGTGCTGCTCGACGCCGGTGCGCGGCACCCGCGGGCAGGCGCGCTCGGGCCGCTGGTCCGGGAGCCCTCCGGTGCGGTCTACCCCTCGGCGCGGGAGGTCCCGTCGCTGCTCGCGGGTGCCGGGCACGCCGCGCTCGGGCCGGTCTGGCCGGGGAACCCGTGGACCACCGCCTACCGGCGCTCCCGCGAGGACCTGACCGAACGGGAGGCCGGCTGGCTGTCCGGATCGTGCCTGCTGCTGCGGCGCACCGCGTTCGACTCGGTCGACGGGTTCGACCCGCGCTACTTCATGTACTTCGAGGACGTCGACCTCGGTGAACGTCTCACCGGCGCCGGCTGGCGGAACGTCTACGTACCCTCGGCCGAGGTGACGCACGTGGGTGGCGTCTCCACCGGCAAGCCGGAGGTGTCCACCCGGATGCTCGCCGAGCACCACCGCAGCGCCTACCGCTACCTGGCGGACCGGCACCCGGGCCCGTCCCGCGCGCCGCTGCGGATCGCCGTCCGGGCCGGGCTCGCCGTCCGCTCGCGACTGGCGGCCCGTGCGGGCCGATGACGGTCGACACCAGACGGTCGAGACAACAGCTGTCGAGAGAACATCTGAGGGGGAACCGCGTTGCAGGACGTCGAGGCGGTCGTTCTGGTCGGGGGCAAGGGCACCCGGCTACGGCCACTGACCCTGTCGGCGCCCAAGCCGATGCTGCCCACCGCGGGGGTGCCGTTCCTGGCGCACCTGCTGTCCCGGATCCGCGAGGCGGGCATCCGGCGGGTGGTGCTGGGCACGAGCTACCTGGCCGAGACCTTCGAGGAGCACTTCGGGGACGGCTCCGCGCTGGGACTCGACCTGACCTACGTGACGGAGACCGAGCCGCTCGGTACCGGCGGCGGGATCCGGAATGTGGCCGCGAAGCTCTCCGCCGAACACATCATGATCTTCAACGGGGACGTGCTGGCCGGGACCGACCTGCGGGCCGTCGCGGACACCCACCGCAGCTCGCGTGCCGACGTCACGCTGCACCTGGTCCGGGTGCAGAACCCGCGCGCGTTCGGCTGCGTGCCGACCGACGAGAGCGGCCGCGTCCAGAAGTTCCTGGAGAAGACCGAGGACCCGCCCACCGATCAGATCAACGCCGGTTGCTACGTCTTCCGCCGCGAGGTCATCGACACCATCCCGGAGGGACGCCCGGTGTCGGTGGAGCGGGAGACGTTCCCGGACCTGCTGGCCTCCGGCGCACACGTGCAGGGACACGTCGACGTCGCCTACTGGCGGGACATGGGCACCCCCGGTGACCTCGTGCACGGCTCTGCGGACCTGGTCCGCGGGGTGGCGCCGTCGGCGGCGCTGCCCGGCCCGACCGGCGAGGCGATGATCCTCGACGGCGCCGAGGTGGCGTCCGACGCGCTGGTGTTCGGCGGTTCGACGGTCGGCCGCGGCGCCCGGATCGGTTCCGGCGCGAAGATCGAGGGCTCGATGCTGTTCGACGGCGCCGTGGTCGCCGCCGGTGCGGTCGTGGAGAACTCGGTGATCGGCGCCGGGGCCGTCGTCGAGGAGGGCGCCAGCGTGCGGGACACCGTGGTGGGCGACCGCGCGGTGATCGGCGCGCACTGCGAGCTCCGGCACAACCTGCGGATCTGGCCGGACGTGACGCTCCCGCCGCACGGGATCCGGTTCTCACCCGACGTGTGAACCCCGGCTGAGTCCCGGCCGTGACGATGCGAGACCGCGAATGGCAGCCCCCGTACCCGCTCGACCTGTACGGGGTGCTGTCGCCGCTGCGCCGCGGCCGGGGTGACCCGACCTGGCGGACGGCGAGCGACGGCGCCGTGATCTGGCGGGTGAGCAGCACGCCGGACGGCCCGGCCACCGTGGCCTATCGGCGCCGGGCGGGCGGCCCGGTGCGGGCCACCGGCTGGGGGCCCGGCGCGGGGTGGGAGATCGGCCGGCTGCCGTCGCTGCTGGGCGGCGACGACGATCCGTCGGTGTTCGTCGCGCACCATCCGCTGGTCGCCGACGCGGTCCGGCGGATGCCGGGGCTGCGCCTCGGCTCGTCCGGCCGGGTCTGGGACGCGCTCCTCCCGGCGGTGCTGGAGCAGAAGGTGACCGGCACCGAGGCCCGGCGCTCGTTCCGCGAGCTGGCCCGGCGCTTCGGCGACCCGGCACCCGGGCCGCCCGACGTGGTGCCGGAGGGGATGCGGGTGCCGCCGACCCCGCAGCAGGTGCGGGCGATCCCGGACTGGGAGTGGCACCGCGCCGGTGTCGATCACGCGCGGCGTTCGGCGATCCTGCACGCCGCGGTCGTCGCGCACCGGCTGGAGGCGGCTGCCGAGCTGGGCGGGGAGCAGGGGCGGGTGTTGCTGCGCCGGGTCCGCGGGATCGGGGTGTGGACCGCCGCGGAGATCGCCCAGCGGGTGTGGGGTGATCCGGACGCGGTGAGCTTCGGCGACTTCCACATCCCGAACACGGTCGGCCACGCGCTGCTCGGCCACGATCTCGACGACGCAGGCCTGCTCGAGGTGCTCGCGCCCTATGCCGGGCAGCGCCAGCGGGCGGTCCGCTACATCGAGTCGTCGGGGTTCCGGCGGCCCCGGTTCGGGCCCAGATTCTCCCCGCGCGACTACCGCACCCTGTGACCGCCGTAGGGTCGCGCGGGTGAAGGTCACCGTACTGGTCGGAGGGGTCGGCGGGGCCCGCTTCCTGCAAGGCGTGAAGGCGGCGCTCGGCCTGCCCGCAACCGGCCCCGCGCCCGAGGGCCACCCGCACGAGATCGACGCGATCGTCAACGTCGGCGACGACATCTGGCTGCACGGCCTGCGGGTCTGTCCGGACCTGGACACCTGCATGTACACCCTCGGTGGCGGTATCGACACCGAGAAGGGCTGGGGCCGCGCGGACGAGACCTGGTCGATCGCCGGGGAGCTCGCCGCCTACGAGGCCGACCCGACCTGGTTCGGGCTGGGCGACCGGGACGTCGCCACCCACCTCGTCCGGACCCGGATGCTGCGCGCCGGCTACCCGCTCTCCCAGATCACCGAGGCGCTCTGCCACCGCTGGCAGCCGGGCGTGCGGCTGATCCCGGCCTCCGACGACCGGGTCGAGACGCACGTCGTGATCGACAACCCGGAGGCCACCGACGCCGAGGACTCGGCTCCGCAGGTGGCGATCCACTTCCAGGAGTGGTGGATCAAGCACCGGGCCGCGCCGAAGGCGTACCGGTTCGCCTCGGTCGGGGCCGACCAGGCCGCGATCGCGCCGGACGCACGGGCCGCGATCGCCGGGGCCGACGTGGTGCTGGTGGCCCCGTCGAACCCGGTGGTGAGCATCGGGACGATCGTGTCGGTCCCGGGTGTCCCACAGGCGCTCGCGTCGACCCCGGCGCCGATCGTCGGGCTGTCGCCGATCGTCGGCGGCCGCCCGGTGCGCGGGATGGCCGACGCCTGCCTGAGCGCGATCGGCGTCGAGACCAGCGCCGAGGGCGTCGGACGGCACTACGGCGGGCGCGGCGAGGGCGGCCTGCTCGACGGCTACCTGGTGCACACCGGCGACAGCGCCACCGTGCCCGGCGCGACCGTCCGCGAGGTCCCGCTGCTGATGACCGACGTCGAGGCGACCGCGGCGATGGCCCGCGCGGCGTTCGAGGTGGCCGGCCGTGACGTCTGAGCAGATCCCCGACCACGCCGCGGCCGGGCTGGAGATCCGCCCGGTGCACGGCCTGCCCGAGTTCCGTCCGGGCGACGACCTCACCGGCGCGCTCGCGCAGGCACTGCCGTGGCTGCGTGACGGTGATGTCGTCGTCGTCACCAGCAAGGTCTTCTCGAAGGTGGAGGGCAGGCTGGTCCCGGCCCCCGCCGACGAGGAGGAACGCGACGCGCTGCGCCGCAGGCTGGTCGACTCCGAGACCGAGCGGGTGCTGGCCCGCCGCGGGAAGACGCTGATCGTCGCCGGGAAGCTCGGCATCGTGCAGGCCGCTGCCGGGATCGACGGGTCGAACGTGCGCCGCGACGAGCTGGCGCTGCTCCCTGCCGATCCGGACGCCTCGGCCGCCACGCTGCGGGCCGGGCTGCGGGACCGGCTCGGGGTGGACGTCGGCGTCGTCGTCACCGACACCCTGGGCCGGACCTGGCGGATCGGGCAGACCGATGTCGCGATCGGCTCGTCGGGTGTCCCGGTGCTGCACCGCTACGGCGGCGCCGTCGACGCCCAGGGCAACGACCTGCTGGTCACCGAGATCGCACTGGCCGACGAGCTCGCCGCGGCCGCCGACCTGGTCAAGGGCAAGCTCGGTGCGGTGCCGGTGGCGGTCGTCCGCGGGATGACGGTGACCGACGACGGCTCGGTCGCCCGTGACCTGATCCGCCCGATCGAGGACGACCTGTTCTCCCTCGGCACCTCCGAGGCGCTCGCCCGCGGCCGCCGGGAGGCGGTCCTGATGCGCCGCAGCACCCGGGACTTCGCCGACGAGCCGGTGGACGCCGACGCGCTGCGCCGCGCCGTCGGGGTCGCGCTGACCGCGCCCGCCCCGCACCACAGCACCCCGTTCCGGTTCGTGTGGCTGCGCGATCCCGGCCGCCGGAGCGCGGTGCTGGACGCGCTGCGCGAGCGCTGGCGGGCCGACCTGGCGGGCGACGGGCGTCCGTCCGACGAGATCGAGCGCAGGCTCGCCCGCGGCGACCTGCTGCGCCGGGCGCCCGAGCTGGTGCTGGCCTTCCGCAGCCGCGAGGGCATGCAGGACTACCCGGACGCGGCCCGCACGGCCGCCGAACGGGACATGTTCGGCGTCGCGGGCGGTGCCGCGGTGCAGGCGCTGCTGGTGGCGCTGGCGGCCGAGGGACTGGCGTCCTGCTGGGTCGGGTCGACGATCTTCGCCCCGGACCTCGCCTGCTCCGTGCTCGGCCTGCCGGCGGACTGGGAGGCGCTCGGCGCGGTCGCGGTCGGGATGCCGGCGCAACCGCTCGTCGCGCGGGAGCCGCGGGACACCGCCGACGGTCTGCTGGAGCTGTAGCGATGGTGGCACCTGCGACGGCGGCCCGTGAGCTGGCCGACTGGACCCCGCCGGACGAGGCGCAGCGGGCGCTGCGGTACGCGCTGCTGGCGTTCCTGGACGCCCGCCCGGCCGACGCCTGCGACCGCTCCTGCATCCCGGGCCACCTGACGGCCTCCGCGCTCGTCCTCGACGCGGCGGGCGAGCACACGCTGCTCACCCTGCACCCGCGGGTGGGCCGCTGGATCCAGCTCGGCGGGCACTGTGAGCCCGGCGACGTGTCGCTGCGCGCGGCGGCCCTGCGCGAGGCGACCGAGGAATCCGGGATGGACGGCCTGGAGATCGGCGAGCATCCGCTGCACGTCGACGTCCATCCGGTCACCTGTTCGGGTGGACATCCCACCCGGCATCTCGACGTGCGCTATCTGGTCCGGGCCCCGGCCGGTGCGCAGCCGCGGATCAGCGACGAATCGCTGGATCTGCGCTGGTGGCCGGTGCATGCGCTGCCCGCCGACAGCGACACCGTGCCCACGATGGTCGCCGCCGCCGGGGGAGCGGTCAGAGGTTCCGCCAGAAGAACAGCGCGCTGAACCCCTGCATGGCCAGCCGGGCGTCGCCACCGGCCAGCGAGTAGAGGATCTGGGTGCCCGCGAAGAACAGCGCGCTGACCCCCGGCACGAACAGCAGCACGCCGAGCAGCGCCAGCGGCGCCCACGGCCGCACCTTCTCGCCGAACCGCTGGGCGGGCGCCGACAGGTAGGGCTCGAGCGCGCCCCACCCGTCCAGGCCGGGGACCGGGAGCATGTTCAGCACGAACGCGACGACCTGGAACAACGCCAGCGCCGACAGTCCGGCGGCGACCGGTGTCGGCATCCCGGGGAACAGCGCGACGACGGCGATCAACAGGAAGCCGACGAGCAGGTTCGCGGCCGGCCCGGCCAGTGACACCCCGGTCCGCCAGGCCCGTGACCGCAGCGCCCACTGGTTGATCCAGACCGCGCCCCCGGGCAGCGGCAGGCCCCCGATCAGCAGGATGATCAGCGGCAGGACCAGCGACAGTCCTGGATCGGTGTAGCGGCGGATGTCGAGGGTCAGGTAGCCCTTCATCGCGACCGAGGTGTCGCCGCCCCTGTAGGCGGTGATCGCGTGCCCGAACTCGTGCAGGCACAGCGAGACGACCCAGCCGGCCAGCACGATCACGAAGACGCCGGCGATCGCCAGCGCCTCCGATCCGGCCGGGACCGCGGCGGCCGCCAGCACGACGCCGAACAGGGTGATGCCGACGAGCAGGAGGAACCACGGGCTGATACGGCGGGTCAGGGAGGGCACGTACCCATCCTCCCGAACCCACCAAACAGACGCGCGTGGGGCTTCACTCGTTCGGCAGAGCCGGCTTGCACAGAGCGAATGTCGACGCTGTACTTACAGTGGTGTCATTCGCCGGTGTGTTGCGGGGAGGTGGGCGAGTGGACGACGTCGAGGGGTTCATGCGGATGCTGCGGCCGGCGGAAGCCGGGCCGGGGGCCGAGCAGCCGGTCGTGGAGGATCACGATCGGGTCGCGCAGGTTCTGGACCTGAAAGGCCTGCTGGACGAGGTACCCGGGGACGAGGTTCCCGACTGGCAGGAGCGCGCGCTCTGCGCGCAGACCGACCCGGAGGCGTTCTTCCCGGAGAAGGGCGGATCCACCCGGGAGGCGAAGCGGATCTGCTCCGGCTGCGAGGTCCGGGCCGAGTGCCTGGAGTACGCGCTGGCGCAGGACGAGCGGTTCGGCATCTGGGGCGGGCTCTCCGAGCGTGAACGGCGCCGGCTGCGCCGCGCCGCGGTCTGAGTCGTATCCGGCGGCCCGGGTCACCGATGGTGACCCGGGCCGCTGTGTGTCGGTTGCCGCTGTGTGTCAGTTGCCGTCGACCGCGTCCGGCTCGATGTTGAGATACTCCGCGACCTGCTCGACCAGCACCTCGTGCACCAGATCGGCCAGGTCCTCGCCGTTGCGCGCGCGGGCCTCCAGCGGCCGGCGGTAGAGCACGATCCGGGCCCGGGTCGGGATACCCGCCGGGTCCACCCCGGCCGGCACCAGATGCGCCAGCGGGACGCCCACGTCGGCCAGCACCCCGGTGCCCCAGACCACCTCGTCGGGTGAGGTCCGGTCCACGCTCGGCACGTCGTCGACGGCCAGATCGAGATCGGCCAGCTCCGGCCCCCAGCGGGCCTCGATCGGCTCCAGCGCCTCCAGTACCTTCGCGTCGAACCGTTCGGCGCGGGTGCGGAAGGCCGGCGTCGACACCGGATACATCAGTCCGCGCAGGCCCCGGCCGCGGCGGTCCCGGCGACGTGGGGTGCGGCGGAGCAGGCGATGGGCGGTGGACACCGATCCAGTCTAGGCCCCGCCGAGGCGACCGCGGAGCGGCGACGGGCCGCCGTACACCGAGCGGGGTGCGAGTCGCAGTGCGGCGGAGGCGGGCATACGGGCTATCGTCCCCCGTGTGTTGAGTGTGCGGAGATGTTCACGGACGGGCTGCACCGAGCTCGCCGTCGCCACGCTCACCTACGTCTACGCCGATTCCACCGCCGTCGTCGGGCCGCTGGCGACCCAGGCCGAACCGCACTCCTACGACCTGTGTACCGGGCACGCGCACAACCTGACCGCTCCGCGCGGCTGGGAGGTGGTCCGGTTCGAGGGCGAGTTCGCCCCGCCCCAGCACACCGGCGAGGACCTCACCGCGTTGGCCGACGCGGTCCGCGAGGCGGGCCGGCTGGACCGGCCGGTCGAGGTGGTCGCCCGGCCCGGCGGGACCGGCCGGAGGGGGCACCTGCGGGTGCTCCCGACCCCCGACGAGGACACCGCGGACTGAGCCGTGCGGGCGGACCGGAGACCTGCGGGGACCGGTGGATCGCCTGCGATAGGGTCAGTCGTCGTGCCTGACCTCTCGGCGATCGTGAAGGCTTACGACATTCGTGGTGTCGTCGGCGACCAGCTCGACGAACCCACGGCCCGTGCCCTCGGCGCGGCGACCGCGCGGCTGGTCGCGGCGGACCGCACGGCCCCTTCCGCGGTGGTCGTCGGTCGCGA